>JAWVYQ010000138.1:0-9720 GCA_033722615.1 Promineifilaceae bacterium (SeqCode) | reverse complement strand
GCCAAAAAAGTCGGTTGTCGCGCTTCTATTTCTGCCAGACCGTTGACACGTTTGAATCTGCGTACCATGGACGTTGATTGTATCAGACAACGCGCCATTGACTACCTTCGCCGGCGCTTGCCCCGGCCTGTACGTGCCCGGCACCTCATCCTAAGTAGTCGCCGCTTCCTGCGACACAAGAGCAATGGGTGCAGGGTCAGTCAGGTGCCGGGCACATCGGGCGGTGGATTGCAGGAATCCTTTGGTGCCCGTGAGCGGCTAGGGGCGATAGAGGATCTTGCGCGGCCGCCACTGCTCATTCTCGGCCGCCACAACGCCCACAAAGCGCCCGGCCGGATCGTACGCCCTGACGAGGTCCGCGTCCGGTTCCTCCGCGCCTTGTGGCAACCACTGCCCCTGCGCCAGACGCACGGCCGCATCCTGCGAGACGTCCAGCCTCGGCAGATGTTGCACGGCCGCGTCGGCCCCTTGCAGGTGCGTCCGCCACGTCTCGGCTGTCAGGGCGTCCAGCGGCGTTGCGCCGGCAGCCGTGAAAGATCCGACGGCCGTCCGCCGCAGCCCGGCCAGATAGGCGCCGCAGCCCAACGCCTGGCCCAGATCGTGCGCCAGCGAGCGGACGTAAGTCCCGGTCGAACAGACGACGCGCAACGTGGCGTCTGGCGGCTCCCACCGTTCGAGCGTCAGGTTATAGACGGTCACTTCTCGCGCTTCCCGCTGGACCTCGACGCCCTTTCGCGCCAGTTCGTAAAGGCGCTGACCGCCCTTGCGGATAGCAGAATACATAGGGGGGACCTGCTCAATCGTTCCGCGAAATTGCTCCAGGGCGGCTTCGATATCTGCGCCGCCGACCGTCACCGGTCGTTCCTCGACGATCTCCCCCTCGCCATCATAAGTGTTGCTAATCTGCCCCATTCGCACGCGCGCCTCGTACGTCTTGGGCAGCGCGACCACGTACTCCAGGAGGCGGGTGGCGCGGCCCAGGGCCAGGACGAGGACGCCCGTGGCCAATGGGTCCAGCGTGCCCGCGTGGCCCACACGCCTGATGTCGGCCAGCCGGCGCACCTTCTGTACGACGTCGTGAGACGTTAACTCGAGGGGTTTATCGACGGAGAGGACGCCGATAGTAGCGTCTTCGGTGGGGACTTCAGTCAATGGCCTTCTTCTTCGAGCGCGGCCTGTTGCTGGCGGATCGACTCCTTGCTCATGTCGACGACGAGGGCCTCCGCCTTAGCCAGCGGGCCGTCCAACGTGCAGCCGGAGGCCAGCGGATGGCCGCCGCCGCCCAGGTTGAGGGCCAGCTCGGAAACGCTATAGGGCGGCCGGCAGCGGAAGCCGACGTAAACGCGGTCGTCATCCTCGATAAGCACGGCGCTCATCGTCGCCTCGTCGACGTTGGCCATCATATTGACGAGACCGCCGCTGCTGCTCCCTTCATACCCGATTGACCGTCGCTCCTCCTGGCTGATGGAAGTCCAGAGGACGCCTTCTTCTTCCAGCTTCATATTATCCAGGCCAATACGCCACAGCTGTAGCGTCGTCAGCGGTTTGAGGAGCAGGGCCTCCGTCGTAATCAGCGCCAGGTCGGCCCCGGCCTCCATCAAGGTGCTGGCCGCCTCGAACGTTTCGGCCGTCACGCCGACGGTGCGAAAGCCCAGCGTATCGGTGACGATGCCCGTCAGCAAACTGGTTGCCAGCTCCGTTGTGAAGGTCACGTCTACCTGGGGAAGGAGATGATACAGGATCTCGGCCGTCGAATTGCAATCGGTTTCCACCACGTTTACGTCCCCAAAGAAAGTGTTCGTCACGTGGTGGTCGATGTTGATGATCGGCGGCTTTGGCTCCGGGAGGTCGGCGTAGGCCTTCCCCATGCGCGACATATCGCCACAATCCAGGGCTACCAACAGATCGAATTGGCCATCGGCGTCGACGCGCTTCTGAATGGCCTCGCTTAGGGACAGAAAGGAGAATCGTGCCGGATAACCATCGTCGCAGACCAGCGTCGCCTCCTTGCCCATCTGCTTCAGGGCCAGGCCCATCGCCGTCAGCGAACCGATGGCGTCGCCGTCCGGGCTGACGTGGGTCACGACCAGCACACGGCCGGCCTGGCTCAGGTTTCTTTCGATAGCAGCGATGGCGTCCGGTGACACGAAACCCTACTCTTCTTCCAGGCCTGGAATAGCCAGTTCGTCGAGAAGTTCGTTGATGTGGTCGGCGTGAGCCAGCGAAGGATCCCAGTGGAAGTGGAGGTGGGGAACGTGGCGCAGGCGCAGTGACTGCCCTAGCTCGCGGCGGAAGAAGCCGGAAGCGTTATCCAACGCATCCATCACCTCTTCCTCTCGCTCATCTTCGGCCAGCGCGTGGACGTAAATGTCGGCGTACAGGAGTTCTCTGTCGATGGTCACGCGGGTAACAGTTAGCCCCTGGAGACGCGGATCTTTTATCTCCATTAGCAGAAGCTGGCTGAGCGTGGTCCGGATCCGCTCGGCCGTTCTCTTTTGGCGTACCGTTTCCATTACTCAGCGTCTACCTTTTCCCTGACGAAGAATTCGATGATGTCGCCGGCTTCATAATCGTTCCAGCCATCGACGCTCACGCCGAATTCGAATCCCGTTTTCACCTCGCGTACGTTTTCCTGCAGGTGTTTCAGGCTCCCCACAGGGCCCGTATGCAAGAGGCTGTTGTCGCGGATGACGCGCGCCTGGGCGTTGCGCCGTGCGACGCCCGTCCGCATGTAGCAGCCGGCGACGGTGCCGACGCCGCTGATGTCGAAGGTAGCGCGCACCTCGGCCCGGCCGATGATCACTTCCTCGTATTCCGGCTCCAGCAACCCCTTCATGGCATTCTCGACGTCTTCGATCAACTTGTAAATGATGGAGTACGTCTTGACCTCGACGCCTTCGTTGGTGGCAGCCACGCGCGCGGCCGGGCCGGCCTCGACGTTGAAGCCCAATACGACGGCCTCTGAAGCGGACGCCAGCATGATGTCGCTTTCGCCGATGTTACCGGTGCTCGCGTGGAGAATCTCTAGCTCCACTTCGTCGCTTTCCTCACTGACCCGCTCCAGCGAACTGACGATCG
This sequence comes from Promineifilaceae bacterium (SeqCode), assembly GCA_033722615.1. Classification (GTDB taxonomy): domain Bacteria; phylum Chloroflexota; class Anaerolineae; order Promineifilales; family Promineifilaceae; genus JAAYYY01. Next base: position 6,642 of record JAWVYQ010000138.1, on the reverse strand, counting down.
GTTCTAGCGAACCCTGCACGTCAGCTTTGACGATGAGATTCAGCGTTTGCATTTCGCCTTCCTGCAACCGGCTGAAGAACTCGTCCAGGCTGGCCGTCGTCCGGCGGCTGGGCGCAGTTTCTTCTTCCAGTTCCCGTTCGGCGATGATCTTCCGCGCAACCTTCTCGCTCTCCACCACTTCAAATTGATCCCCGGCGGTGGGAATGCCGTTCAGCCCGGAAACAGAGACCGGAGTGCCCGGCTCCACTTCTTCCACGCGCTGCCCGGTATAGTCAAACATTGCCCGGATACGGCCGTGGTATTCTCCGGTCAGCAACGTGTCGCCCACGTGCAACGTGCCGTTTTGAACGAGGACCGTAGCCATGACGCCCCGCCCCTTTTCCATGCGCGCTTCCAGCACCGTGCCGGCCGCGTCCGTATTAGGGTTCGCTTTCGGCCCCAGATCTTCTGCCACCAGCACAATCGCTTCCAGCAGATCGTCAATGCCCCACGCCTCCTTGGCCGAGACTTCGATGACCATCGTTTCCCCGTCCCATTCGTCCGGGACCAGGCCAACGTCGGCCAGCTGCTGCTTCACCATCGGCGGGTTCGCGTTGGGCAGATCGATCTTGTTCAGGGCAACGACGATGGGCACGCCGGCCGCGCGGGCGTGGTCCAGCGCCTCTCGCGTCTGGGGCATTACACCGTCGTCGGCGGCCACGACGAGAATGGCGATGTCCGTAGCCTGCGCGCCCCGGGCGCGCATCGCCGTGAAAGCTTCGTGGCCGGGCGTATCGAGAAACGTAATGGTGCTGCCGTTATGTTGTACCTGATACGCCCCGATGTGCTGCGTGATTCCGCCGGCTTCCCCGGCCTGCACGTTCGTCTTGCGGATCAGGTCCAGCAGCGACGTCTTGCCGTGGTCGACGTGGCCCAGCATCGTGATCACTGGCGGCCGTGGCTCTAGATCCGCTTCCTCTTCTTCGGCCAGAATCTGACGCCAGGCAGGCTGCTCGGCTACCTCTTCCTCTTCTTCCTCGACGTGGGGAGAGGTCGCCTCATAGCCAAATTCCTCGGCGACAATGGCCGCCGTATCGAAGTCAATCTGCTGGTTGATGTTGGCCATGATGCCGCTGGACATCAATTCCTTGATCACGTTGATCGGGCTGACGTCCATCAGCGTGGCCAGCTCCCGCACCGTAATAAAATCTGGAATTTCTATAACTTTACTTTCTTTTGTCTTCGTCTCGCTCATTCTCCGCTCTTCCTGCTTTGATAACTGCTTATCATTCCATCATATCGTGCGGCCGGTAGGCGGCCAGCGCTTCCTTCTCCGCATCGCTGACGCTGGTCTGTAAGGCCCGGTCGAGTAAGTTGGTGTGTAGCGCTTTGTCCCAACACGCCGGTTGCTCGCACAGGTAGGCGCCTCGGCCCGGCCGTTTTCCCGTGGGGTCAACGGCCACTTTGCCTTCCGGTGAACGCACAATGCGCGTTAACGTCCGCTTATCCCGCTTCTGGCGACATGCCACGCACGTTCGCAAGGGAACGGGCCGGGCGCGCTGCTTGCTGGCCATGATCTTTACGCCGTCACGACGACTTGTTGTCTGTGGCGCGATCGCTCACCAATAATGTGCTCGGCGGCGATTAGACGTCGTCCTCCAACAATTCGTCGATATCCATGTCCTCAAAATCTTCCCATTCGGGCCGGCGACGACCGCGCTTCCGTTTGCGCTTGGTGACAACGCGGCCGGCGTCCTCGTCGTAGACCAGTTGCTTGCCTTTGCGCCGGGCTTCTTCCTCGTCCTCTTCTTCCTCGACCTCTTCTTCTTCGGCCGACGGTTCCGGACGGGAGACGATGACAACCTTGCCCTTCTTTTCTTCCTTCTTCTCTTCTTTCTTAGGCACGTCCACCAGCGACGTCGAAAGGTCGTCGATGGCTGGGACTTCTTCTTCCTCGGCCTCTTCGACTTCTTCGACCTCTGCTTCTTCAGCTTCGGCGACCTCTTCCGCTTCAGCGACCTCTTCCTCGGCCTCTTCTGCCGCTTCTTCTTTCTCAACCTCCACCACAGCTTCTGCTTCTTCAGCTTCCGCTTCGGCTACCGCCTCGACTTCTTCTTCCGCTTCGGCCGCAACCTCCGCTTCTTCCTCAGCTTCGGCTTCCTCTACAATCGGCTCGACCAGTTCCGGCATCTCGACCAGTAGCTCGGCCATGCGCTCTTTGACCTGGTTCAGCCGCTCGTCGCCCAGCCCGTTGATATCGAGCAGCGTTTCCTCGCCTAGTTCCAGTTGGTACATGACCTTGCCGACCGTCGTGATGTCGTTGTCCAACAACAGGTTGTGGGTGCGCAGCGGCAGGTTGAGCTCTTCCAGATCGAGATCCCAGGCTGCCTCAGGCACGCTCTTGCGAGCTTCTGCCCGTTCCTGGCGGATGGCATCGTATTCGGCCGCCCGCTGGTCGATGATGCGCCCCTCGACCCCGGCCACAAATTTGTCCAGTACCAGGTAATCCTCGGCCGTAATGGGGCGTTCGGCTTCCTTCTTGGCCAGGATGCGACCGGCCTTGTCGACCAGCTCTTCGTCGTTCGCGATTTCGGGGTCGGCCGCTTCGTGATCCAGGTGATCCATCGACGCCGACGCTGCCTCGGTCAGGCTCATAATGTCAATGCGCCAGCCGGTCAATTTGGCTGCCAGCCGCGCATTTTGTCCTTCCCGGCCGATGGCCAACGACAGTTGGTCGTCAGGGACGATGACGATCGCCGTCTTCCCCCGATCCGGGTGATCGTCCAGATGCACCTGTGACACGCGCGCCGGGCTCAAAGCCTTGGCAATAAAGACCTTCGGATCCGGATCCCACTCAATGACGTCGATCTTCTCGTCGTTAAGTTCGCGCACAATGCTCTGGATACGGACGCCGCGCATGCCGACACAGGCGCCCACCGGGTCCACGCCCTCTTGCAGGGCGACGACGGCCACCTTCGAGCGAGCGCCCGCCTCGCGGGCAATGCTCTTGATGTCCACCTGGCCGTTGTAGATCTCCGGGACCTCCAGCTCCAGCAGCCTGCGTAACAGGTTGCGGTGGTTCCGGCTGACCACGATCTGCGGCCCGCGGTTGGTGCGGCGCACCTCCAGCAGGTAAACGCGGATCTTGTCGTGCGGCCGGTAGCGCTCGTTACGGACCTGCTGGCTCCGGGGCATGATCGCTTCCGTTCGCTCCAGGCCGATCGTAATGTGCTGACCGCCCACGCTCTGCACCGTGCCGTTGATGATCTCGCCCTCGCGGTCGCGATACTCTTCGTAGAGCTGCTCCCGTTCCGCCTCGCGCACGCGCTGCAAGATTACCTGTTTTGCCGTTTGTGCGGCAATGCGGCCGAAATTACGCGGCGTGCTTTCGACCATCACCGTGTCGCCCAGCTCGGCGTCGTCGAAACCCTGTTGCCGCGCCTTTTCCAGCAACACTTCCGTCCGGTCGTCGACGATGGAGTCGACCACCTCTTTCTCCGCGTAGATGGTAGGCTCGCCTGTCCGTTGGTCAATCTCGACCCGGATCTCCTGCGTGTTGCTCACGTTCATGTTGCGACGATAAGCAGACGCCAGGGCCGTTTCCAACGCTTCAAAGACGACGTCTTTGGCCAGCCCACGCTCTTCGCAAATCTCGTTAAAGGCTAATATAAATTCGCTTCTCATCCGCTCTCAAACCTGTATTTCTGAATCTCTTTTTTATCTCTTACTCGCCTGGAAAACAAAAAAGTGGGGGTTGCCCACTTTTCGTCGCTCCGGCAGAAATTTTGGCAAGGAAGATTATAACACATCCATTTGCGGCTGGCAAAGAAAATTCTGTACTTTTTTCCCTTTCTCTATTACAATTTTTACATGGATGAAAGACCTCTGGCAGAGGTGCCCATCGTCATTGTCGATACGGAGACGACGGGGTTGTCGCCTGCTTACGGGCACCGGGTAGTGGAGATTGGAGCCATTCGTCTGGAAGGGTGGCGCGAGGTGGGCCGGCTGAACCAGCTCGTCAACCCCGGTCGCCCCATCGAGCCCGGTGCGTCCCGTGTTAACGGCATTTATGACAGCGACGTGGCCGACGCACCGCCCTTTATCGACGTGGCCGCCGACCTGCGCCGCTTGATGGAAGGTGCGCTGCTGGTCGCCCACAACGCCCGCTTTGACGCTTCCTTTCTTGAGGCGGAATTCTCCGTCGTCGCCTATCAGCGCCCCGAATTCGACGCTGCCGTGCCCAACCCCTGGCTCTGTACCCTGCAACTGGCGCGGAACTGCTTCTACTTCGGCCGCAATAACCTCGGCGCCATCGCCGCCCGGCTGGGCGTGCGCGTGGGGCGGGCACACCGCGCGCTGAACGACGTCTACGTGACGGCCGAGATCCTGAAAAGGATGGCCCGCGAGTTGCGCGAGCGGCGCCTGCACACCGTGGGCGACCTCCTCCACGCTCAAGGCGGGCCAATCTATATGTCCCCACCCGTTGCTCCCGACCTTCCCCACCCCCTGGCCGAAGCCATCAGTGGTGGGAAGCGCGTTCACATCCGCTACCGTTCCGGCGCCAGGGAAACGAGGCGGGAGATCAGCCCCCTTTTCGCAGCGGAAAACGCCGGGACGCTTTATCTGACTGCTTACTGCCATCTGCGCCAGGCGCAGCGCACGTTTCGTCTGGACCGCATCCTCAGCGCGGAGCTGATAGAGGGGGAGTGAAAGTCAGGTCTGCAGTAGCAGGAGGATGAGGAAAAGGGCTGCCATAATCAGGATCACCAGAAGTGCGATGGCCGCGTACTCAAGGTACCGGCGCGTCGTGGCCGGCGCGGCCGGCTGGGGTTGAGGTTGGCCCCGAACCTCTCGGCGTGGTGCACCCTTCGGTGGGGAGAGGACGGTGGGCCGGGGCGTTTCCGGCGTCTCGCTTTCCGGGGCGGCCGGAACCTGGTCCGGTGGTGGGGGAGCGCTTTTCTCGTCCGCGGCAGCGGCCTCAACCTCCCGTTCCTCCTCTTCTTGCCCCTCGTTCGCTTCGCCCCCAGGCGGGCCGACCGGTCCCTCACTCTCCAGGGCCGGTTCCTCCTCTTCCTCTTTCGCTATTACTTCTTCCTCTTCCTCCGCGGCGGCCGCCATGAGTTCCGTCTCCCGCACCCCTTCTTCACGTGGCGTGGGCTGAGGTAGGTATTCGGCGATCATCTCCGGCGTAAGTTCAATCTCTTCGTCGCTGTCGATGGCGTTAGAGAGGAAGGCCACCATCTCCGGCGGGAGTTTTGTGGCTCGGCCGTCCGTTTCTGGCCTCGGCTCGCCCGCAACGTCCGGCTCCAGGGATGGTTCTGGCTCCCCTTCCTGCTCCAGTCCAAGCTCCTCCTTCACTTCCGGCGGCGCCAGCTTCCGCACCCACGGCGGGAGTTCTGTGGGGGCCAGCGAAGCGGCGTCGGCCGGTGGTTGCACGGCCGTCGTTGCCGGCGTCCGCTCCTCATCGGTGGGCGGGCGGGCGGCCAACACCTCAATATCACGGGCGAGAAGCTCGTACTGGGCGCTGTGCGAGTCGAACGCCAGGTGCCCGCTGGCGCGCGCGCGGTCGCCTTCCTTTAATAATGTCTCCTCGGCGACGGCTGCCGGAAGACGACAGCGGAGGCGATACTTGGCGTCGACAAGCTCGAACCGGACGGTGCCTCCGGCCGGGGCTCCCAGATTCTCTACGCGCCCGACGATGAAAACCAGCCCAAGCGGCAGTTCGCCGGGGACCTGCAAGGCCATACGATTATTGAGACGGCTTACCGAAATGTCCATTGTCGACCTCTATTGTGGCAGCGGGCGCTCGCCGGATGCCAGAGGGTGTGCCATCCTGCCAGAGCAAGTTGCCTCTAAGGTCAAAGTCCCTTAAACTAATTTTGAACACCTTCGCATTCCTGTCAAGAAAGTGGTACGTTTCCCGATAACGCCCGGGAATAAAAAACGCGTTTGATACGCGTTGAATATGTCGACAAAAGTTGACGAACCGCCCACTTCTGCTATACTAATCATTCTGTGTTAACAAGTGCAATTTCCAAGTGCGGCTGCACCGTGTTCTGCAACGAGCGTTTGAGCGAGAGAGACAGGGTTTTTTACCATTGTAACATTAAAAACCTGGATCGTGCGCCGACGTAGCTCAATTGGCAGAGCAATGCTCTTGTAAAGCATGGGTTATGGGTTCAAGTCCCATCGTCGGCTTGTCCTGACTGACTCATGGGTCAGTGTCCCGAGCGGCAAAGGGGGCGGACTGTAAATCCGCTGGCGGAAGCCTTCGCAGGTTCGAGTCCTGCCTGGCCCACTCACCCGTACCCGCCCACGTAGCTCAGCGGTAGAGCACATTCTTGGTAAGAATGAGGTCATGGGTTCAAGTCCCATCGTGGGCTCTAAGCCCCGTCAGCCCAGAAGCGGGTGGCGGGGTATTCTTGTGAAAGGCGACAGTTGCAGAGGGGTTTTGCACTGAAGATGTGGTAGAGTTGTAGCCCCCGTTCTCTACAGCGGGCGTGCGTTCAGTAGCAAAAAGGATATGAGGATTTCTAAACTATGAGCAAAGAAAAATTTGTACGCGACAAACCCCACGTCAACATCGGCACCATCGGTCACATCGACCACGGCAAGACGACGCTGACAGCGGCCATCACGAAGGTGCTGTCGATGAAAGGGTTC
>JAWVYQ010000137.1:0-9897 GCA_033722615.1 Promineifilaceae bacterium (SeqCode) | reverse complement strand
CGATGCCGCCTGGAACAACCGCCGCGACTTCGCCCAGTCGGTGCTGCCTTACGTCCCCGCCAAGTCCTTTGACGCCGGCCCTTACCTGCATAGCGCCTTATACGGCAACGGAGCCAAAGTGGACGTCCATTACGAGACGCGGGAGACGCTGGACCCGGACCCGGCCGACCGGGAAGTGCGCGTCCTGAAGGATGCGGCCGGCTGGGCCGAGGAACATCAGGCTGCGTCGACCCGCGCCGTCGCCGCCCGCCCCCGCGTCGAGGCTGCCGATCTGGAACGGATCGACAACGGCTTCTGGCTCATGTTCTGGGACGTTTACCGTCAGTTGCTGCGCGGCGACCCAGAAAAACCGTTCATCGTCTACCTCGACCTGCTCCACGCTACCCTGCCCCCCCTCTTACGCGCCCTCCCCCCCGAAGATCCGGCGTACCAGAGCCTGATCCAGGCCGGCTACGGCCGCGACCCCGAGGCCACGCTGGACCATCTACAATCCCTGCTGGAGGCATATCTCGCCGCGCGGGCAGCCGTCATCCGCCGCCACAACGTCGGCTTCGTCCCTGACGACAGCTTCGAGCGCGCGTTGCAGGAGACGATGCGGCGGCGCGGTCACTGACCCCCTCTACAACGTCACTCTTTGTTATGTAAACTAGGGCAACGCTAGATTCGTAACGCTTTCGCGCCCGTCGTGTCCGTTTCGCCCCTACGACAATCCCCATTAGTACCGATCGGGCGTAGCCGTCCACAACGTTTAGCGGTATCATCTGTACTAGAAACAGACGCGCGACAAGTCCACGGAGAACGGGCCGGGCCACGCTTTTCGTGGGGAGTACAGAACAGTGGAAACCACCACAAACCCGCAGCTTACCCGCCCCCCGGGCAGGCGCACCCGTGTAGCAGGCCGATTAGCAGGCCGAAGGCCTGCCCTTGCCCTCCCCTGGCTGTTGTTACTGCTATCGCTATTGCCCCTCCTCACCGCGTGTGGCTCGGCCGACGCAACGGCCGAACCCACAGAAGCCGCCGCAGTGCCCAGTGCAACGCCAACCGAAAGCGCCACCCCCGTGCCGACCGCCACGCCCACGCAAACGCCCACATCCACGGCGACGACCCCGCCGACCGCCACGCCCACAGAGACCCCCCTCCCGTCGCCTTCGCCCACCGACACGGCCGTCTCCGAAAGCGAAAGCACGCCCACGCGCATCCGGCCCACAAGCGCGCCCGACGAGACGCCGCTCCCGACAGCCGAACCCATTGAGCCGGCCAGCGCGCCCGACCCGCTGGAATTGATCGCCAAGGCCGAAGCGAGCATGCAACAACTAGAAACGATGACGCTGCGGCAGAGCACCAGCCTTGAGGCGGCCGGGCTCCGGCAGAGTCAGAGCCAGACCTGTCAGGTGCGCTACACTCAGGAGCACGTTTACTGCGTCACCGAGACAACGATCGCCTTCGGCGAAATGGAGCCCACGGAGGAGTACATGGAGCTGCTCCAGCGCGGCGAGCGCCTCTGGGTGCGCCAGGATCCGGACGGCGAATGGGAAGAATTACCTGAGGAAGAGGTGGCGCAAATGGGATCTCTGGTAGAGAACGTCAGCGGCCTTGGCGACTATCTGACGACGGCCACCGTCGCCGGCACGGCCACGCTGGACGGCGCCCCCGTCTACGAAATAACGTTTGATCTGGACATTGCAGAATACCTGGAATCGCTGCTAGGGGAAGAAGTCGGCCAAGGCCTCTCCGAGACCGCCCTTTCCGCCGAAGCCACCGGCCAGCTGTGGATTGGCCAGGAGGACTTTCTGCTACGCCGTATCAACACCGACATGCACTTCGAGGTCGAGGGCGAAACCGTCACGACCGTCTCCCGGGCAGCCTACACCGGTTTTGACGAACCGGTAGAAATTCCCGACCCGCCCCCCGGCAACTGACCTCAACATCCTTCACCCATCAACCGGCCGCCTACCTCCCGCTTTCACATTCTTCGGAATCCTTCCATAGTGGTAGTTATGCTTCCGAAAGATTGACCATTCTCTTACCCCCTGAGACGGTTCCCGGTCGCGCCTACCTCTACCGGCCGGACGGCGGCTTCGCACCCTCCGGCAGGAGCGATGGTTAAGCGGCGGGCGGGCGGTCACCCAGCCACGCGCCCACCTGCGACTCCACTCGCTCTTCCCAACCCTCTTCCGTAATGTCAAACCAGTGGATGGCCGGGTCGTTCGGCTTAAACCAATTGTACTGGTGGCGCACGAAGCGGTGGGTCTCGTACTTGATGCGCTCTATCGCCTCCTCCAGCGTCAGTTCCCCGCGCAAATAGTCCCACAACTGACGGTAGCCAAGCCCACTCATCGCCGGGAGCTCCCGGCCGAAACTGGCTTCGGCCAGATCCTTCACTTCCTGCAAAAGCCCCTGTTCCATCATGCGCTCCACACGGGCGTCAATGCGCCGGTAAAGCGTGTCCCGGTCAGCGTCGAGCCCGACGATGCAGATATCATAAGGGGGCGGCGATTTGCGCTGTAGCTTGCTGATGGGCCGGCCGCTGACGAGGGTCACTTCCAGAGCGCGCACGGCGCGGCGCACATTGTTGGGGTGGATGCGCTCCGCCGCCTCAGGGTCGAGCGCACGCAACCAGCGGTGGAGCTCCTCGCCACCCAGGGCGCGCAGGGTGCGGCGCAGGCGGGGATGGGGCGGAACGCGGGGAATGCCCCACCCTTCCACGACGGCTTTCACGTACTGGCCGGTGCCCCCAACCAGGATAGGCAGCCTCCCGCGGGCGTGAATGGCGTCAATAGCCCTGTACGCCATATCCTGATAATCTCCCAGCGTCATCGTCTCATCCGGATCGCGCACGTCGATCAGGTGGTGGGGAACGCGCGCCCGCTCGGCGGCCGTGGGCTTGGCCGTGCCCACGTCCATACCACGGTAGACGAGGCGCGAGTCGGCCGAGACGATCTCCCCGTCAAATTGCTCTGCCAGCTTTAGCGAGAGGTCGGTCTTGCCGACGGCCGTCGGCCCGACAATGACGAGCAGGGGCGGGGTGCCAGCAGGCTGAGGGACAAGTTCCACTGTTTACTGGCCCGTTACCAGCCGAGGACGGCGTTGGGCACGTGCTCGCAACGCACCAGCTTGCCACCGTCGTCCAGCTCCACGGCTACCATATCCACGCGCCACTCCACGTCGTCCAGCTCATTCTCGTAAAGATAGTGGCGGGCCAACTCCAACAGTCGGCGCGCCTTGTGCGGCGTCACACCCTCCTCCGGCGTGCCCATCTCCCGGCCACGCCGCGTCTTGACCTCAACGAAGGCCAGTACCTCTCCCGCCCGCGCCACCAGGTCGATTTCGCCGCGAGCGCAGCGCCAGTTGCGGGCCACGATCTCGTAACCCTTGGCCTCCAGGTGGATGGCCGCTACCTTCTCGCCCCACTCCCCCAGCCGCTTGCGCGCGTCACTCAACGTCCGACATCCTTGCCAACCCGGCTCGCCGTGAAGCACAGGTCGTTATCGTCTATGTGTCAATTTCATTCCTTCTGACTATAGCAGGAGGACCTAACCGTGAGTAGTCCATGCACCCAGGCTATTTCACGATGGCGGCCGAAGGAGGCGGGCCAATTGCTCTAGCAAGGGTGGCGGGTTGGGACGCATCCAGCGGCCGTGCTGTCGCTCTCGCTCTAAATCGGGGCGCGTCTCCCGCAAACGGTCATAAAGGGCCACCGTGCGACGCACGGTGCGACGAATGTCGTACCGCTTGCTGGCCTCACGCGCGGCCGCCCCCATGCGTCGTCGCCGTTCCTCGTCATCCACCAGGCCCACAATGGCCGCCGCCAGGCCGTCCGCAGCGCTCACGAGCAGGCCGGTCTGCCCGTGTTCCACCGTATCAGCAACGCCCGGCGAGCGAACGGCCGCTACCGGCAATCCGGCAGCCATCGCCTCGATAATTGAGAGAGGGTGCACCTCCGAGACAGAGGCGGTGGCGAAAGCATCGCCGGCCGCCAGGACGCCGCCGACTTCCTCGTAAGGCACGGCGCCGGGCAGATGAACGCGCCCGGCAACACCGAGCTCTTCTGCCTGCCGCGGCAATTTCGCGGCCAGCGGTCCCTTTCCCAACAGCAACAGGTGCAGGTTGGGCACGATCTCCGCCGCCAGAGCAAATTGCGAAAGAAGTTCCCGCAAATTCTTTTCCGAGGCCAACCGGCCGGTGTAGATAAGTAAAGTCGCCTCCGGCGGTACGTCATAGTCAACCTTCGCCCGCGGGCAGGGCGGGTTCCAGAATGGCTCCAGGTCAATGCCGTTGGGGACCACCTCAATCGGCCGGCGCACGCCAAAATCGCGCATGACGTCGCGCACGCGAGGGGAAGGCGTGATCACAACGTCACAATAATCGGTGAACTCTGGCCATAGCTGGCGCATGATGGCATCGGCCGCCGGCTGGGGAAGAGGCGTGTACGCGCCCGTGTACAAATCGTAACGGGTGTGATTAGTGTAGACGATGGGACAACGGCCGTAACGGTGGGCCATCTCCACGCTCATGAAGAGGTGGTGACAGTGAATAATCTCCATCTCGCGCAACCGTTCTTGAGCCGCCTTACTGTAGCGGAAGCTGAAGTAGTAGCCGGTGTCACCCAGGGGGATGGCTCGCGAGCGAATGACGTCGGGATCGTCGCCAGCCGGGTCAGGTTCTCCCAACGTAAAGACGGTGACTTCGTGCCCGGCCGCTTCCAGATGTTCCTTGTAGAGGACGACCATGCGCGTAACGCCGTTGATGACAGGTTTATAGCAAGCTGTGACCATGCCGATACGCAAGTTACCCTCTCCTGAAAGCCTTCTTCAGAAGACCTTCGCCCGTGGACCACTGCATCGTTCAATCGGCAACGGGGGCCGCTTCTGGATGGTAGGCCAACAACCACCGCCGCAGGTGGACGAGGGCCAACGTCGCCGCCCATTGGTCAATGTTGCCCGGATGGCCGCCGAAGGAACGCTGCATCATCGACACGCCGGAAGCGGCAGCCAACGTGATCAGCGTCTGCACACCGCTTTGCGTCATGTGATTATACACCAGCAATGCCACGTCTACCCCTTCTCGGGTGCGTAACGTCTCGGCCGCCTCCCGGCACCAGCCAGTCAGGTCACTCTCCGATTGGGGCGGGTGCAGTTCCAGATACGCCGCCACCCCCTTCTCGGAAGCCGGTTCAGGAAAGACGAAACTGGCCCGTGCTCCCGGCAACGGGCGCAACATCGCAGCCAGAGAGCCGCTGGTTTCATGTTCGGCCACGCAAACGGTCAGGCCGCTATGCTCCACGTACTCGCGCAACACCGTCTCCAGCCGATCTTCACCTCGACCGTATACATGATCCCGCAGCCGCGCCCGCACCTTGCGCGCAAGATTGGCCAGAGAAGCCTGCGCCGCTTCCTCCGAGTCGGCTTCGACAGTCAATAGGACGTCCGTCTGCCCCGCATACGAACTGTAGCTCACTTGCTGCCCGGCCTCCATTTCGAGGTCGGTTAATTGCTGACGGATGTTGCTCTCCATCACACCGGCCGTACGCAATACCATTCGTGCCAGGAGACCCTCGCGCTTCAGCTTTTCCTGCAAATGGGGCAAAGCCTCCGTCTCCAGCAAATACGCCATCTTGCGGTGCGCGCCGGGCAGACAGATGAGGGTTCCCGCCTCATCCTCCAACAGCAATCCATAGGCACCTGTCGCCGGATCGCCCAACAACACGGCCCCTTCCATCCCCGGCGGCTCCGAGTCCAGACGGCGCCCGGTCACGGCCGACACGGCCCGGTGCGTCACGTCATCTTCTCCGGCGCCGAGCCCTCCCCACGTCAGAACCACGTCAGCCCGTCGCCGCGCGCTACGCAGCACCGTCGCGATTAGGTCCTCGTCATCCCCGACCGTAACCCTGGCGGTGATTGTGACGTTAAGCTCCCGTAAGCACCGTATGGCATAACCGGCATTCGTGTCGAGAATCTCGCCAAAAAGGATCTCATCGCCGATGCTGATCGCTTCGACGTTCATCGCCACTCCCCGCACAGAATCGACGGCGAAGCAGCCGAGGCAGCGGAGGGTAGCCTGCGCGCCCCCCCAGTGCATGCTTCTACCAACCCGGGAACCTGCATGTGGATCTCGTTCAGAGCCTGTCCGGGGCGTAACCGCGGCGGCCGCAGCAACGCCTGCCAGCAGCCCCTCCTCCAGAAACGGTATATATTTTTCGGCACTACGTCGTGATAAATTAGGACCACTATGGCGCCCGGACAAAGGCGACAGGCACCTCATGGCGGCGCTGATTCTAGCATAAAGAAAGGGGGGTCGCAATCGACCTCCGGCCCTTTCCCATTCCCGTTTTCCCTCTATAATCAGGCATCAGACGGCGCGACATCGATGAGGAACAGCCACATCCCGTTGTCGGGAGAAACGTGGACGGCGCGCCGCACCACGAGAAGTAGGAACGTACTTCAATTTGCCGCACCGACCGGTTTTATCTGGAGGAGGTAACGAGATGCGCATTGTTATGGGGGCCGATCACGCTGGGTTTGCGTTGAAGGAAACGTTGCGGGCCGATTTGCAGGCGGCCGGGCACGACGTCGTCGACGTTGGCGCTCACGAGTATGACAAAGACGACGACTATCCCGACTTCTCCGCGGCCGTCGGCCGCGCCGTCGCCGCAGGAGAAGGGGAACGGGGCATTCTCATTTGCGGCAGCGGCGTCGGCGCATGCATCGCCGCCAACAAGATAAAAGGCGTTCGCGCTTGCCTCTGCCACGACATCTACTCGGCCACCCAGGGTGTGGAACACGACGACATGAACGTCCTCTGTCTGGGCGGGTTTATCGTCGGCGAGGCACTGGCGCGCAAACTGGTAGCCGGCTTTCTGCAAGCCAGCTTCATCGGGGAGGGACGCTTCCAGCGCCGCCTGGACAAAGTATTGGCGTTAGAGGAGTAGACGGTCGTCGCTTCAGCCTCCCCGGTTTTCCGGGAAAGAGAGCCCGGGGGCAAAAAACGTGATGCCAGGCTCGTTAGAGGTCGTCGCCGGCCTGGACGTCGTCTTCCTCATCCAGCGTAAAGCCGATCTTCACCGTGACCTGCCAGTAGGCAACGTTTCCTTCCTCGACGTAGCCCCTCGTTTCTGTGACCTCGAACCACCGGATGTTACGCAAAGTTTGGGAAGCGCGATCGAGGGCGTTTCGCACAGCGTCTTCGATGCTCTCTTTGGACGACCCCGTCAGTTCAATTTGCTTATAAACGTGCTCGCTCACAACTCATTCCTCCTTCTAAATACGGTCCAGTTTTCCCAGAAAGTGATAAGGCTAACGGTCGGGTGAGCGACCCGGCCGCACCACCCGTTTTCGGAAACGGCTCGTGTGAATGTCAGTTACAAAGCTTCTTCCAATTCGTCAATGGCGCCCCGTATCACCTCTGCGCTCCCATGCAGCGCCTCCTGCTCCTCGTCGCTCAGCGGCAGCCGGAACGTAGCCAGGACGCCATCGCCGCCGACAAGCTGGGGGAGGGAAAAGGTGACGTCGGTAACGCCGGCTGCCTCTGGCAACCGCGAGCAAACGGTGAGAATGGCCCGCTGGTCGCGCAAGACGACGTTTACGATGCGCGCCAGAGCGCTGCCGATGCCGTAATAGGTAGCCCCCTTACCTTCGATGATGCGATACGCTGCGCCCCGCACCTGGCCGTCGATCTCTTCCTTCATCGCATCGTCCAGGCGAACGCCCTGTAGGCGACAAAACTCGGCCAGGGGAAGGTTTCCCACAGTAGTCAACGACCACGTGAGAACTTCCGAGTCCCCATGTTCGCCAATGACGTAGCCGTGAATGTGGGCGGCGTCTATCCCCACGTATTCGCTAAGCAGGGCGCGGAAGCGCGCGGTATCCAGCGTCGTACCGGACCCGAGAACGCGTTGCGCCGGCACGCCGCACTCCTCCGCATAGATGGCCGTCAGGTGAGTCATCACGTCCACGGGGTTGCTGGCAACAAGCAAGATCGTGTCCGGCGCATGATCCAGGATGCTGGGCACCACGTCGCGAAAAACGGCCGCGTTCCGTTCCAATAATTGCAGTCGAGTCTCGCCCGGCCGTTGGCTCACGCCGGCCGTAATGATCACCACGCGGCAGCCGTCGAGGTCGGCGTACTCCCCTGAGCGGACCTTGAGCGCGTGAGCAAAGGGCACCGCGTGCAGGAGGTCGGCCGCCTCGGCCGCAGCCCGTTCCTTGTCGAGGTCCACCAGGACGATCTCCCGACCGATGCCCTGCATGACCAAAGCGTACGCGGCCGTGCTTCCCACATTTCCTGTGCCGACAATGCCAACCTTCATGATCTCTATCCGTGGCCACTCCGGTCCCCGGAAACGAATCTCCGGGGACGTTCTCATCTAGTAAGCAGGTATGCTGCTCACGTTACTCTTCGGGGAATGCCTCGTTCGAATTGTATCGGGGCGGCGACACGCGTCAACCACATCGGCCGCGCCTCAGCGCCGCTGCACGCGCATCAGCACACCCGGTCGCGGTTCCAGCGTGGCCCCCATATGGGCGTGAACGGTTCCCTCGCCCAACGTGAGACGCACCGTCTGCAGAAGGCGAGCCAGGACGACCTTTGCCTCCACCTGGCCGTAGATGGCGCCGATACAGTTGCGCGGCCCGCCGCCGAAGGGCACGTAAGCGTACGGGCGGTGGGTGCGTTGGCCACGCCTGACGATGAAGCGATCCGGCCGAAATACGCCCGCGTCCTCCCACTGCTGCGGATCGCGATGTGTCAGATAAATGGAGTAGAGCACGCGCTCCCCGGCCGGCAGACGATAACCATCGCAGGCCAGATCCGAAAGCGCCCGCCGGGTGCCAACGTGAATGGGAGGATAGAGCCGGAGGGATTCCTTTACCACTCGGTCCAGGTAATCTAGCGCCTCCACCTGCTCGTAGGTGGGATTGGCGCGGCCGAGGACGGCGTCCACCTCCGCCTGCGCCCGCTCCATCGCCTCCGGATGTGTGCCCAGCAGATAGAGGGTCCAGGCAAGCAGCGCCGTACTGGTATCGTGTCCGGCGATGAGCATCGTCAGAAGCTGGTCCCGGATGAGAGCGTCCGTCATCCACGGGGCGCGCACTAACGAATCGAGCAAATCGTCCGTGGGGCGCGGGTTACGGCGGCGCTCGGCGATGATGCGGTAGAGGTAGTTGTCTACCTGGCGAATGGCCGCATCATACCCCGGTCGCGGCGCATCGCGCCAGATCAACCATGCCCCGGGCGAGATATACTGTAGAACCCGCAGTAACGAAGACCACAATTGTGGCAGGTCGGAGGTGAAATCGACACCGAACAACGTTTCCATGAGGATCAGCAGAGACACGCGTCGCATTTCGTCCAGCATGTCATATGGGCCGGGCGCCCGCCACGTGGCCGTCACCTGGTCGGTCCGTCGCCACATGCTCTCTACGTACTCGGCCATCCGCTTCCTGTGTAGGGGAGGGGACATTTGCCGCCGCAACCGATCGTGCTTCTCCCCATCCTCCACAAGTAACCCGTGGCGTAGGAGGCGCGTCACCGGGTCGCCCTCCGGCCGCCAGCTCAATTGCTCCCGCGCCGTCACCAGCACACAGCGGTTAGCCTCCGGCCCGGCGACCATCACCGGCCGGAAGCCGGGCAGCGTGATGCGGAAAACGTCCCCCAGCTGCCGGTGGAAGACCTCTAACGTAGCGAGGACGTCGCGCTCCCGCAAGAGCGTGAGCAGCGCCTGCCGGCCGGTTTCGCCATCCGGCCCCGGGGGCAAGGGAAGGCGAGACGGCTCCTGTGAGGCAAAAGGCTTTTCTACCATGCACCTGAGCTTACCAACGGCACCCCGCCCCGTCAACGTCCTTGCAACCCGAGCGGGCAAGCCGAGTGCCCATATTCCTCGATTTGTCACAAAACAGGGGG
>JAWVYQ010000136.1:0-9923 GCA_033722615.1 Promineifilaceae bacterium (SeqCode) | reverse complement strand
CCCCGAATTCGGCGAACTGTTCAAAGTAATGGTTGATTTCGAGGACGAGATGGAGCGCAACGACGACAACGACGAAGCATACGCGCGCCTCATCGCCTCCATGGCCAAACAGAACGAGTTGCTGGCCTTTGACCGGGGCGCCGTAGCCCGCGTCATCGAATATGGCGCCCGGGTCGTGAGTGACAAGGAACGGATCACAACCCACATGCAGAGCGTCTCCGACCTGCTCCAGGAAGCCAACCATTGGGCAAGAGAAGCCGGCCGGGAAGTCGTGCAGAAGGCAGACGTACAGCAGGCCATTGAGTCCATGATTTACCGGGCCAGCCGCATCAAGGAACGGTCGCAAGAAGCCATCCTGCGCGAGACCATCCTCATCGACACCAGCGGCGAAGTCGAAGGCCAGATTAACGGTCTGGCCGTCCTGCAACTGGGTAATTACGCATTCGGCCGTCCCAACCGTATTACGGCCACCGTGCGCATGGGCAAAGGCGAAGTCATCGACATCGAACGGCGCGCAGAGTTGGGCGGCCCCATCCACTCCAAAGGCGTGCTCATCCTCTCCAGCTTCCTCTCCAGCCGCTACTCCGAAGAGCGCCCGTTTGCCCTTAATGCCAGCCTCGTCTTCGAGCAATCGTACAGCGGAGTAGAGGGCGATAGCGCCTCTTCGGCCGAGTTGTACGCCCTGCTCTCCGTAATGGCCGAGGTGCCCATCCGGCAGGGATTGGCCGTCACCGGCTCCGTGAACCAGCGGGGACAGGTGCAGGCCATCGGCGGCGTGAACCAGAAGATCGAAGGCTTCTTCGACATCTGTAAGGAGAGAGGCCTCACGGGCGACCAGGGCGTGCTCATTCCACAGGCTAACGTCAAGAATCTGATGCTCCGTAGCAAAGTGCGTGAGGCAGTGGAAGCCGGAGAATTCCACATCTACCCCATCGAACACGTCGACCAGGGCATTGAGCTGCTGACCGGCGTGCCCACCGGCGAACTCGACGAAGAAGGGAACTATCCCGAAGGCACCATCAACCGCCTTATCGTCGACAGGCTGGAGACCATTGCCAAGACACAACGCCGCTATAGCCGGCCGTCCCGGGATGGCGAGTCGCCGGAAGCCGACGAAGGAGACGCGGAAGAAAACGGAGATGACGTACCGGACGAGATCCCCGATCCGATCCCCATCTCCGACGGTGAGGAGGACGCTGAGGACGATGGTTGAAGAAGAACAGGCTGAACAGCAGGAAGGACAACAAGAGGAAGAACAGAGCGAGCGCCAGCAAGAATTGCAAGAACTGGCCATCCGGCGCATCCTGGTAGCCCTGGATACGTCCACGCACAGCATGGCGGCGCTACAGGCCGCAGCCAACCTGGCAGCGACGTTGCAGGCAGAGCTGAGGGGCCTCTTCGTCGAGGACGTCAATTTGTTACGGCTGGCGGCCCTACCCTTTGCCCGCGAAGTGCGCTGGACCACGGCCTCACGGCGAACGCTGGATGAGGAAGAGATGGAGCGCGAATTGCAGCTGCGGGCATCACAGGCGCGACGCGCCCTGGCCTACGCGGCCGAGCAAGCGGAAGCCGAATGGTCGTTCCGCGTTGTGCGCGGCGTCGTGAGTAAAGAGGTGCTGGAAGCAGCGCTGGACGCCGATCTCCTCTCTCTGGGGCGCGCCAGCCGGACGCGGGCCAGCCGCGTTCCTCTGGGCTCCACCGCCAGGGCGGCCGCCGGCAAAGCGCCCGGCGCCGTGCTGCTCGCCCGGATGGGCGCCGACCTGGAGCAACCCATCATCGTCACCTACGATGGCTCGCCCCCGGCCGAGCGGGCGCTGGCGGCCGCCGCCCGCATGTCACAGGCCAATGGCAGCAATCTCATCGTCCTGATCATGGCCGACCCAGATGAGGCCCCGCAGCTTGCCGAGGAAGCCCACGACTACCTGGAGCCGCGGGTACCGCACGCCGAATACCGCAACCTATCTAGCGGACAGGAACTCGTGTTGGCTGTGGAGCGGGAAACGTTTGGCCTTCTCATCCTCGGTGGCGAAAGTCCCATCCTCGAGGGCGACG
Organism: Promineifilaceae bacterium (SeqCode); assembly: GCA_033722615.1. Taxonomy (GTDB): domain Bacteria; phylum Chloroflexota; class Anaerolineae; order Promineifilales; family Promineifilaceae; genus JAAYYY01. Next base: position 7,871 of record JAWVYQ010000136.1, on the reverse strand, counting down.
AACTCCAGAATCTGTTAGACAGGCTCGATTGCCCCGTGATGCTCGTCCGCTGACCCCAAAACCGGCCAAAAAGGGAACCATTTAACGACGCCTCCCATTCGTTTAGGAGTCCATAAGAATCTAAAAGTCGGGCGCGGGCCAACTGTGCGCCATCCAGCCATTCCACGTTATACTTGTCGCTCGGAATGCCTATGAGGAAACGCTGGTTTATCCCCGTCATCTTGCTGCTCGTCCTGGCAGGCGTCTTTGCCTGGCAGCTACCTGCCTTGCTGCGAGCCTTACCCAGCCGCTACGTGGCGCGGCTACCTGAGCCCGTGCAGGCGCTGGGCGTGCGCGAGCACGTCGACAGATTGCCCACGGCCGCAGCGCCCATGAAGGACGAGGACGTCGATAGATTGCTCGCGCCCGCCGTGGCCGCGGCGTCTGATGAAACGCCGGCGGCGACCCGCGTAGCGACCGACTCACCGCCCACGCCCTCCCCCCCGCCGACGACCGGGCCGGTCTCGGAACCGGATAGCACCGCGACGGCCTCGCCCACAAGTGCGGCAACGCCAACATCCCCTCCGCCGCCCACGCCCACACCGGTCCCCATCGCCCCCAGCGCGCGCTTAGAAGGAGTCCAACACCGTTTTCAGGATTGGAACAACTGCGGCCCGGCCACCCTCTCCATGCTGCTCACCTACTTCCAGATATACCGCAGCCAGACTCAGACGGCGGCCGTGCTCAAGCCCGATCCAGAAGACCGCAACGTCTCCCCCCACGAAATGGCCGCCTACGTCAACGACGAGACAGAAGTCGCCGCCCTCGACCGGGCCAACGGAGACCTGGCGACCCTACGCCGGCTGGTCAGTAATGGCTTTCCCGTTATCGTCGAGGTAGGCATCGATCCTCCCGGCGAATTCGCCTGGATGGAGTGGTACGGTCACTACCTGCTGGTCGTCGCCTATGACGATCCCTCGGAGACATTCTGGGTATACGATTCCTGGTTCGGCACCAGCAACGTGCCTCAGGAGAACGCCGACGACGAGGGTCGGGAAATCAGTTACGCCGAACTCGAACGCTACTGGAGCCATTTCAACTGGAACTACATCGTCGCCTACCAACCGGAGGACGCCGGCACAGTGGCCGACATCATCGGCGAAGAGATGGATGACGCCGTCATGTGGCAAAACGCGCTGGAGCGCGTCCAGTCGAAACTGAGCGATGACTCCGACAACGCCTTTCTCTGGTTCAACCTGGGCACCGTGTTCAATGCTATGGGCGACTACGAGCGCGCGGCCGCCGCCTTTGACCGGGCGCGCTCAATCGGCCTTCCCTGGCGGATGCTGTGGTACCAGTTCGGGCCCTACGAGGCCTATTATGAAACAGGGCGTTATGAAGACGTGATTGTGCTAACAGACGTTACCCTCCAGGATCGCCCCTACTTCGAAGAGGCCTTCTACTACAAAGGGCTGGCCCAGTTGGCGCTGGGGGAAGTCGACGCCGCCCGCAAGAATCTGGAAAAGGCCGTCGATTTTAACCCGAATTTTGAACCGGCCGCCGAGGCGCTACAAGCGATGGCCAGCAGCAACTGATAGAAAAGAGATTTGGAACTCGCACGAATGCGGAGTCGGGATCCTCAGATCCCCCACAGTCGAGGTAAGTGAATGAGTCGACAGACAAAACGGATCATCCTCCTGATCGCCGTTGCCCAGCTAATCCTGACGCTGGGAGTATTTGCGCTACCCCGCGCGGTGCAGGCCCTACCCGGCCGCTACCTGGTTCGCTTACAGAGCCACCCCCTGACCAGCGGCGTCGTCGGACTGGTCACGACGCCGTTGCCAGAGTCGCTTCCCGTCGCAGAAGGCAGCGACCGCCGCGCGGCCGCGGCCGAAGCGCCGGCCATTCCCGGCCTGGAGGACGAGCCGTCGGCCGCCGGCCCGGCAGTTCCCGCGGCGACAGCTTCCGGTGAAGCGGTCCCCACCGCTACGCCCACCGCACCACAGCCGACGGCGACGGCCGCCGAACCGGCCGCGACCGAAGTGCCACCCACCCCGACGACGACGCCCACCGCCACGCCCTCACCGACGCCCATTCCCGAGCGTGTCGTGCTCGACGGGCTGATTTCAATCGTCCAGGGATTTAACAACTGTGGGCCGGCCAACATGACCATCGCCCTCAACTACTGGGGCGATTCCACGACGCAGCAAGAAGCGGCGTCCTATCTCAAGCCGAATGAAGAAGACCGCAACGTCAGCCCGTGGCAGATTAACGAGTACGTCAACGAACGCACGAGCCTGAAGTCGACGGCGCATGCCAGCGGCAATATCGAGATCGTAAAACGGTTAGTCGCCGCCGGATTCCCCGTCGTCATCGAGAAGGGATACGAACCGCAACGGGGCACCGAAGGCTGGTACGGGCACTATCTGACCGTCTACGGCTACGACGACGCCGAGCAAGAATTTTACAGTCGAGACACCTACCTCGGCCCATTTGACGGCCGCCCCCGCGTCGACGATTACGAAGAGTTCACCAAGTGGTGGCAACACTTCTACTACACCTTCTACGTCATCTATCCACCGGAGCGGGAAGCAGAAGTGATGGCCATCATCCCCGACGTCTTGAAAGACGAATTCACCATGTGGGAATATACGGCCGAGATCGCCCGCCAGGAACTGGAAGAGGATCCCGACAACGTCTTCACCTGGTTTAACCTGGGCGTCGCGCTGACGCGCATGGGCCAGGTGGCGACTAGCGGCAATGCCGGTTACTATGAAGAAGCAGCAGAGGCGTTTGACGAGGCACGGAGCATTGGCCTGCCCCCACGGACGTTATACTATGAGCACAGGCCGCTGATGGCTTACTTCAAGGTCGGCCGTTTCGGCGACGTGCTCGACCTGACCGAAGCCATGCTCGATACCTCGGGCGGCCGCTGGGTTGAGGAGATATACTGGTACCGTGGCCACGCCCTGGCAGCCGTCGGCGACCTGCTCAGTGCTAAAGAAGCATACGAGCAGGCGTTGGAAGTCAACCCCAACTTCACACCGGCGCAAACGTCGCTGGACTGGGTCAACTCGGAGATCGGAGGCTGACGGTCGCGGCGGCGCCGGCGACCGAACCGATCCTGGCGAAAGAGCGAGGGATCTTTCGTTTAGATTGCCGAAGTGCCGGGGTCTGTAAATGAATGCCCCGGCCTCTGTAATAACTTGGCGAGAAGAGCATTAAGGAGGGTACCCGTGGCTTTCAACAAGATAGGTTTCCACACTGGGCCGGGGGGCAATCCGACAGGAATTGGCGACTACTTTCGAGCGCTAGACGGGGCCGGGATCCCGGCCGTGGTCAAGAGTGCGGATCATTACGGCCCGTGCGGCGAACTGGCGGGCATCGCCGCCCAAAGCGGTGTTGAGCACGTCATCGTCTTTCGGCTCAGCACGTCCGGGCAAAACGCGCCGGACGTCCCTCCGGAAAACCTCGAACATTTCGACATACCGGACTATAGCCTGTCGCCGGCCGAAGCCGCCGCCAAACATTGGCGGACCACCCTCGGAAAGCTGCCGCCGGAATTCGACCGCGATCGCGTCTGGTTGGAAGTGATCAACGAGGTAGACAAGAACCGGTCCAACTGGTTAGGTCATTTCGCGGCCGAGATCGGGCGGCGAGCGCTTGACGAGGGGTACAAAGTAACCCTCTTCGGCTGGTCCAGCGGCGAACCGGAGCCCGAACACTGGGAGACGGAAGGCATGCGCCGCTATCTCCAGATGTGCGCCGACCACCCTCACCGTCTGGCCGTCTCTTTACACGAATACAGCCTGACCAGGGACGACATTCGCGACGGCTTTCCCAACAAGCTTGGTCGCTTCCAGCAATTATTTGCCGCATGCGACGCCCAGGGAATCGCCCGACCCACCGTTCACATCACCGAGTGGGGCTGGGAAGACCGGCGTATTCCAGGGAGCTGGCAGCAAGCGATGGCCGACGTTCATTGGGCGGCCGCTCTGTACGCCGCTCACCCGCAGGTCAAAGGAGCCGCCATCTGGTATCTTGGCGCCGGCTACGATAACATCGCCGATAAAGTACAACCACTCATCGCCCGCATCGCCGAGTACACGACATCGACGCGTTTTCCCGATCCAAAGGTCGTCCAGCCGCCCCTGAAGAAGACGAAGGACGAGACGCAGACAGAAAAAGAGAAAGAGGACAAACCGGGCGCCGAGGAGAAAGAGGTAGAAAAGGACACAACCATCCGGCGCGTCATCGCCGATGCCGACGTCCTCGACGTCCGGCTCGACCCCCAGGTGACGGAATCGAGCCGGATAGGCAGGGTCTTCCAGGGAACAGAGCTGGAGCTATTTGAAGACGCCGGCGAGTGGTTGCGTATCGGCGTATGGGTCTTCGCTCCGCTGACCGAAACCATTTCTGAGCGGCGCGTTCGGGTCAATACGCCGACGCTCAACGTGCGCACGACGCCCTCGCTGGAGGGCAATAAACCGATAGGAACAGTACCGGGCGGTACCGAACTCGAACTTCTGAAGGAGCAAGGAGAGTGGCTTCAGGTCAGCGGCTGGGTTTTCGAGCCATCGACGCGGCGGGCGGTCGTGCCTGGCCCAGAGGAGGACGGATTTCGTTTTACTCACTGGCCGACGGCGAGCTTGCCCGGCCGGCGCGAAATTGTGCAGGCGTTCGGCAGCAACCCCGACTACTACGCCCAATTCGGGCTTCCCGGTCACGAGGGCGTGGACCTCCGCGCCGTGCAGGGGGCAGAAGTGCGAGCCGTGGCCGATGGCGTGGTCGTGAAGACGGGGGACGAGCGGAAGCCAGAGCGCGAAGGAGGCCATAATTACGGCGTTCGCGTCTACGTCCAGCACGAGGGTGGGTACACGACGGCTTACGCCCACCTAGACCGGCGTGAAGTGGAAACCGGCGATCGCGTCAGAGGCGGCGACGTCATCGGCCGCGCCGACAACACCGGCAACATCCTCGAAGGCAACAGCCACCTCCACCTTACTCTATATCACGACGCGGCCGAACCGGGCGGGGCCACGTACGAAGGGTATCCACACAAGATTGTCAGCCCCATGCCGTTTCTGCTCGCGCTGCTCTCGCCCCGCCACTCCGGCAAAGTAGACCTCGTCTCGTATATGCGCGGCGACGGCCGCCTTTACGAGGTAAAGAACTCCTGGGGCAGCCAGGAACGGATGCAGACCCAAATTAAGGGCGACCGCTTCTACCACACGAAGAACCAACAGTGGGAAGAGCTGTGGGCCGACGACGAGTACGTCTACCGGGGCACCGACACGTCCCCGGGAAACGGCCGCTACGTGACGCTCCGGGACGGCGACCGTTACGGCAGCAAATGGGCACCCCGTTTTATGTCCGTCGGCGAACTGTTTCGCATAAATCCCACGACAACCCTTTATCGAAAGTCCGATTGCCAGAGGACCGAAGAGAGTGGCGGCACACGGGAAAGCTGGATCAAACTGATCGCCATTCATCCCCAACGCACGTTCCGCAGCGGTATCAGGCTTAACGACGTCATAGAGATAGGCCGGCTCTTCTCGCCAAATGGAGAACCGGCCGAGCGTTACTTCTACGCAAGAGGCTTCGGGCTGGTCGGGTGGGAGGGTTCCATCGGCAGCTCCTGGATAAGCGAGATCCACGAACCCGGCACCCGGCCGGACAATGAGCGCGAAGTTATTCCCTGCCTGAAGCGTTCTTAAACCGCGCAGGTGGGGCTTTTTACCGTGAGTTTCAATCGAGTCCGCACCCCCTCACCCGCCGAGGTCAGCGCATTCCGCCTGCTGGGAGACGCGTGGCAGCTGCCCTGGAAAACGCCCATCTGCCGGACACAATTCGCGAGCAGGCACACGCCGTCTTGCACCGAGCATTCGCTGTCTGCAGGAGAGAAAGAGTTCGTCAAGAGGAGCGGCGTCGAACGGATGCAAAAACCGTTTGCTGCTTCCGGCATATCTACCCTCGTTCAACAGATGCTGAACGGCCAATAATTACGAAACGAATAAAAACGCAGGTATAATAGAAGTAGCATAAAGAGCAGCACATACAACTATCCCACTAACTCTGAGGAGGTTTACATATGGCAGTGGCAGAACGCGACTTTAAAGTAACCTACGCAACGCTGGCCAGTCCTAGCCCCAAACTTCACGACCTGTTTGACGAAGCAGTAGAGCGGGCGCGGGATAAGATGGGCCAGACATTTCCCATGTACATTGACGGCGAAGAGGTGACGGCCGAGGAAACGTTCTCTAAGGTCAGCCCCGTCGACGTTAATCTGGTCATGGGTCACTTTCAGAAAGGGACGGAGGAGCACGTCAATCGCGCTGTTGCCGCAGCGAAAGACGCTTTCGAAGAATGGAGCGAAACGCCGTGGCAGGAACGAGTGGCACTGATGCGTAAGGCGGCCGATCTGATCAGCGAGCGCCTTTTTGACATCTCGGCCATTATGAGCCTGGAAGTCGGTAAAAACCGGCTGGAAGCGCTGGGCGACGTAGAGGAAACGGCCGATCTGATCCGTTACTACGCCGACCAGATGGAAGATAACAATGGCTTCATCAAGGAGATGAAGTCGGAAAGCCCGCGCCACCACAATCGCAGCCGGATGCGCCCTTACGGCGTGTGGGCCGTCATTTCTCCTTTCAACTTCCCCTTTGCCCTGGCCGGTGGCCCCAGCGGCGGCGCCCTCGTGGCCGGGAACACCGTCGTCTTCAAGCCGGCCACCGACACACCGTACACCGGCTGGCTGCTGACCGAATGCTTCCGCGATGCCGGTCTACCCGCCGGAGTTTTCAACTTCGTTACAGGTAGCGGCCGGCAAGTCGGCCAGCCACTGGTCGATCACCCCGATGTTGCCGGCATCACCTTTACCGGCAGCTACGAAGTCGGTATGAGCATCTACCGTCAGTTCACCCAGGGCAAATATCCGCGCCCCGTCATCGCCGAAATGGGCGGGAAGAATCCTTCCATCGTCAGTGACAAGGCCGACCTCGACAAGGCGGCGATGGGCGTCATGCGCTCCGCCTTCGGGCTCCAGGGGCAGAAATGCTCGGCCAACTCTCGCGTCTACGTTCACCGCGACGTGAAAGACGACTTCATGGACAAACTCCTGTCGCTAACTGAGGAGATCAAGGTCGGCGATCCCACGAAGAAAGAAAACTTCATGGGGCCCGTAATCAACGAAAGCGCCTATGAAGATTACCAGCAGTACGTGGACGAACTGCGCGAAGCCGGTCACGTCGTTTACGGCGGCAAGGTAGTGGAAGGCGAGGACGGCTTCTACGTCATGCCCACCATCGTCGACGAGCTGCCGCACGACCACGAATTGTGGCGGCACGAGATGTTCTTGCCCATCGTAACCGTGGACGAGTTTGAGGAGCTGGAAGAAGCAATGGAGAAGGCAAACGCCTCACAGTACGGGCTGACAGCCGGCTTCTATAGCGAAGACGAAGAAGAGATCGAGTGGTTCCTGGACAACATCGAGGCCGGCGTCGTCTACGTGAATCGCGAGGCGGGCGCAACAACCGGCGCCTGGCCCGGCTACCAGCCCTTTGGCGGCTGGAAAGGCAGCGGCTCCACCGGCAAGGCGGGCGGCGGCCGTTACTACGTGCAGCAGTACATGCACGAACAAAGCCAGACGGTGATCGACTGACAGAGACCGGAGAGTAGAGATTGGAGATTGGCCGGCCATCGGCCAATCTCCAAAAGATCATGAATAATCGAAAAGTAGTCTCGATGGAAGAGGCGGTGCGGGAGCACGTCCACGATGGGGCCAGCGTGGCGATTGAGGGGTTTACGGCCTTTATCAGCTTTGCGGCGGCGCATGAGATTATCCGGCAAGGGCGGCAGGGGCTGACACTGATCCGGATGACGCCCGACCTGGT
>JAWVYQ010000135.1:0-10050 GCA_033722615.1 Promineifilaceae bacterium (SeqCode) | reverse complement strand
GTGGGGAGAGACCGACGACCAGAAGATCTTCGACGCCATCGACGCCGCCCTCGACCTCGGCGCCAACTTCTTCGACACGGCCGACGTCTACGGCATGGGCCACAGTGAAGAGCTTCTCGGCCGGGCGATGCGCGGCCGCCGCGATCAGTTCGTCGTCGCCACCAAGATCGGCTGGCGCGGCTTCGACCACGAGGCCGGGCGCAGCGCCTACGATACCGTCGACAAACTCATCGCCGGCGTCGAGGGCAACCTCCGTCGCCTGCAAACCGATTACGTCGACCTCCTTCAAAGCCACATCGACTACCGGGAGCCAAACCTGGACGTCTTCCTCGAAGGCTTCCAGCGCTTGCAAGAGCAAGGCAAAATCCGCGCCTACGGCGTCAGCACCAGCGACTTCGAGTACTTGCAGGCCTTCAATCGCGACGACGGCTGTGCGACGCTGCAAATCGACTACAGCATCCTCAACCGCACGCCCGAGAAGCAGATCTTCCCCTACTGCCAGGAGCACGACATCGGCGTCATCGTCCGCGGCGCCCTCGCCATGGGCATCCTCACCGGCAAGTACGATGAGAACACCCGCTTCGAGGAAGGCGACTTCCGCCGTCGCTGGCACGAGAACCCCGAGGAACGCGAGATTTACCTTAGGGATCTGGAGAAGGTGGAGAAGTTGGCGCCGCTGGCAGAAGACGACCGCTCCCTGGCCCAGTTGGCCCTCCAGTTCACCATCGCCCACCCGGCCGTCACCACGACCATTCCCGGCGCCAAAAACGCCCGTCAGGTACGGGAAAACGTCCGCGCCGGGCAGCGACCCACCCTCTCCGGCGACATCCTGGAACAGATCGATGCCATCACGCCGCCCGGCGGCGGCCGCAAGATCTGGCCCGCCTAACCAGTAATTCTCCAAGGAGCTGTCGGAAACCTCCTGGACGAATGAACCATTAAAGGCAGACCGGAATCTCGTGCGAGAGTGTAATAGCGGCTAACGAAACGTCGCAGGCATAGGCACGGACGTCAACGCCGGCCGCCGCCACGGCGCGCAACGTCTCGGCAAAGGCTGGATCGGCCGTCGGATGGGGCGCAAACTGGCGGGCATCCGGCCGTTGCACGACGAAGACAACGGCCGCCCGTTCGCCCGCCTCCACTGCTGCCGCCAGTTCCTCGAGATGCCGCCGGCCGCGGCCGGTCGGCGCGTCAGGGAAAAGGGCCGTTTCCTCCTCGACCAGCGTCACCGACTTCGTCTCCACCCAGCATGCGCCCCCCGGCCCCTGCAGGCGAAAATCAATACGACTGTCCCCGAGAACGATCTCCCTCTCAGAGGACGTGCAGGGAAAGGCGGGCAGGCGGTCCGCCGCCAGCGCCTCGGCGAAGAGCGGGTTCGGTAACCGGGCGTCGACGGAGACCAGGACGTCACCCCGGCCGGGAACCGGATATTCGACCAGCTTCAGATCGTAATCCGTCTTGCGGTGGGGAGCCGCGGCCGGAGCCAGCCACAAAGAGCGGCCGGGCACAAACAACTCGGTCAGGCGGCCCGAATTGGGCACGTGGGCCCACGTTTCGCGACCGTCGACGACGACGGTTGCCCGGAAACGGTTGTCGCGGCTGAGAAAACGGCCGGGGCGTAGTGAGGGTAGATCCATGCGCGCGTTCGACCGGTTGCGAGTCAGAGGTAGCGCTTTAAGACTCGGAAATCGTCCTCCAGCGTGCCCCGCTGGTTCTGGTTATAGAGGGCCACAGCCGGGTGGAACAGAGGCAAAAGCGTGACCTTGCCCACAGAGCCGAAAGGGACGTCTACTTCCAGAGGCTGCCCGTGCAGGTCGCTGATCCGCCGCCCATATTCGGGAGCGTCAAACTCCTCCAGCATGAACTCCATGGCGAACCGGCCGAGAGTGGCCACCACGCGCGGATCGATAATTTCGATCTGCCGCAGAAGAAAGGGCGTGTACAGCTCAATTTCATCCGCCCGCGGATCCCTGTTGTCCGGCGGCCGGTCTTTGACGACGTTCGTAATGTACACGTCCTCGCGCTCCAGGCCGATACCCTCCAGCAACTCGTCGAGAACGCGGCCGGAAGCGCCGACAAACGGCCGGCCCGTTTCTGCTTCCCGCTTCCCCGGCGCCTCGCCAATGAACATCACGTTAGCGTCTACGTCCCCCTCGCCGACGACGGGATCATAACCATTCTCCACCCGATACCCATACAGAGGCGATTCCTTCAAGTTGCGCACCTCACGGGCAATTTCCTCCATCTGGGCTGCTTTATCATCTGTCACGGCTTGCCGTCTCCCTCCTGCGTCTTCCGTTGAGTTCGTTTCACGCCGCCGGCCGTCTTCTGTACGGCAGCCGGCTGCTACAGGCCATTATCAGCCAAAAGTCTCTTCGCGCCAGCGAGCCCCACGTTGCAGCCCAAAGACCGACAACTCCTCGCCGGCCGTGACCTCCGCTTCCGGCGCGTCGAGGACAGGGAGGGAATCCGTGCTCTTGACAAAGTTAACGCCCTTCTCCGCGAACTCCTCGAACGTTTCGACGGCAATCGCCTCAAAATCAACCTCGGGATGGGCCACTGACGACATGCAATCCTCCAGGACGTAAATCTTCTCCAGCACCTCCGGCTCATCCTCGAAGTGGGCGACGATATCTTCCAGCGTTTCCAGCACGCAGTGGCTTTTCGCTTCACCGGCCACCAGAACCACGTCAGACTCCGCCACCGTCTCATACACGGAAGCATGCGGCGTGCCATGCGGATGGTCCGGCACGTTGATCTCCGGCTGAATCGCCGAGTAATACTCAGATTGCGGAATGAGCCCCTTGCGCATCCACACCGGCTGTGTCTTGCGCGCCAGCGCGTGCCACATAATCGTCGACCACAGTTGCGGATCGAGGGTGTTACCCATGCCGCCGACCATCACGTGATAGGGCCAGATAGTGAGCTGCTTCTTAGACTGCTCTTCCAGCTTGGCCACGTAATCGCGGGACCAATCCGGCATCTCCAGCGGCTGCCAGCGTCCTTCGCGCACCTCCTCGGCCGTGATGATCGTCAGCGGGTCCGGGTGCTCGCCATCTTCGTCCACCCACCAGGCCGGGTGGAAAATCTGGTAAGGCAGGTGTGAATCCAGCGTACAGGTGACGTCCGTGATTTGGCCGGCGTGCCTGAAGATAAAGTCGATGAGGCGGCGGATGTCATCCTGAGCGCCGGGCACGTAAAGGCTACCCTCATCGTGGCAAAAATCGACCTGCATGTCGATGACCAGCAGATGCACGCGCTGCCCGTCGGCCGCCGCCGGCGCCAGATTCGCTTCGGCCGCCGCCTGGGCGATAGCGTTCACGTCCGGATAGAAAAGAGTACCTACCTTGTCGGGATCGTAGAAAGCGCGTTCACTCATCGTCAATTACCTCCTCGCTTGTCTCACTTTCTCGGAAACGCCACTCATTAATTCTGTGACTCCGGCCGCGTAGCCAGCACGACCGACAATTCCTGCATTTCGCCGTCGCGCATGACGGTCAGCGTCACTTCCTCGCCCGGCTCGCTGAACGCAACGCGGGTCAGCAGGTCGGCAAAGTCGATCACCGGCTCGCCGTTCATGCTCACCACGACGTCGCCGCCCACGGGAATTTCCTGACCGAGAACGGTTTCCGTGCCGGTCGTGCCCTGCATACCCGCCTCCGCTGCCGGGGTGCCGGCCACGACGTTATGAATATAAGCGCCCTGCTGGTTCGGCAGGTCGTTGGCCCTCTGCACGGCCAGGCCGACCGGCCCACCCTCGACGCCCAGATAGGGCCATTCGTACGAGCCCTCTTCGATGAGGACGGGAGCAATCAACCGCACGACGTTGGAAGGAATGGCAAAGCCCACGCCGCTATTGGCCATCGTGCTCCCGGCCGTCCGTATCTGAGCGTTAACGCCGATAACCTCGCCCGCCATGTTTAACAGCGGGCCGCCGGAGTTACCGGGATTGATCGCTGCGTCCGTCTGGATAGCCTGGGGAATGGAGAAGCGGGTAACGCCGGAGGGAATGATGCGGCCGACGGCGCTCACGATACCCGTCGTCATACTGCCACCGTATCCAAAGGGGTTGCCGATGGCCACGACCTGCTCGCCCGCGGTCACCTGGTCAGAATCGCCTACGGGCAGGGGGCGCACGTTCTCCGGCAAACTGTCCACCTGGATGACGGCCAGATCGCTGTCGTCGTCGGTACCCACAATTTCGGCCGGCGCCTCAAAGCCATCGTGGAATATAACCGTAATCTGGTTGGCGGCAGCCACCACGTGGTTGTTGGTGACGATGTGCCCGGCTTCGTTGAGAATGAAACCGGATCCGGCGCCCGTTCCCGTAAGGGACTGGTCGGTGGAAATGCGCACGCTGACGACTCCGGGCGTCACGTCCCGGTAAAATTGAGCGAGGGCCGGAGCGTCTTCCGGCAACTCTTCTTGCGCCGGAGGAGCCGCTTCGGCCGCCTCGGCCTGTAACGTGGGAATCGCCACCTGCGTGGCGCTGATTTCTGCCGACTCGGCTGGCGTTTCTACGACAACTTGTTCGGCTTCCTGAGGAGCAGCGCTCTCTCCTTCCGGGGCGAACACCGTATTTACCGGCACGAAGAACATGACGACAGCCCCGGCCGCCACGATCATGGCCAGAAAGAGAAGCGAGCAGCCAATACCGGCCGCCACTGCAAAACGTCTGTTATTCATTGTAAAGCAATCCTTTTAAGTGCTGTTTTTCGTAAGGACATGAACCAACCTCCGGGAGGCTGCGAAACGTCTCTCCCTCTCGGAAAACCGCTGCTAAGCCTCCCCGGCGTTCACGGATTTAGCAATTGAATCATCAAGTCGAACGGCCATGACGGCCGAGAAGATCCGTCTCGTCCAGTACCTCGCGCTCCGACAGGGCGTCAAACAGTTGCTGTCGTGAAGCGCCTGCCGTCAGCTCCAATGGCGCGTCGACGGCGTAGAGGCGGAAATAGTATCGGTGGGCAGGCCCGGCCGGGGGACACGGTCCCTCGTAACGCAGGTTACCAAAATCGTTGCGACCTTCCACCCCGTATTCGTCCGTTTCGCCGACGGGAGAAAGCCCCTCCGGCAGCGCCCGTAGCTCCGGCGAGATATTATATAGGAGCCAGTGGGTAAAAACGCCGCCCGGCGCGTCCGGGTCGTCACAGACCAGGACCAACGCCTCGGTACCCTCAGGCACGCTGTCCCAGGATAACGAGGGCGAGACGTTCTGCCCGTCACACGTGTGTCTGGTCGGAATCGTTTCGTCGCTCTCAAAAGAAGCGCTCGATAAATTCACGGATAGTCAGCTCCTCTGCTCTGACAAGAGCACGCGTGCTAGAGTACGCCCGCTCCATCTCTTCTCGTATTAATCACTATGCATAAGCGTTCAGACTTACAAAAACCTTCAGACTTGGCAGCCAAACAAGGCCGGATCCTCAGATCCGCGCCAGTGATCTCCTCCTCGTTGGCGCTATTTCTAAAACACTTCTCTATTCGCCTAAGATGCTGGCGGCGGAGTCAAAAGGGCTCGTTCAGCGGATCCGCCAGGTGACGCGAAGGTTAACTTGAATTTCCTGCTGGCCGGGTTCCACCGGGACGGCCGCGCTGGCAGCCTGCTCCGTCTCCGCAAAGCGCACGGGGGAAGGAGCCTCGCCGCCGACCTCTTCAATAGTCAGCACTTCGCCGAGTTCGGCCCCGGCCAGTTGTGTTAACTGTTCCGCCTTGGCGATAGCGTCGTTCATCGCCGCCTCGCGCGCCGAAGAGCGCAGTTCCTCGTTGTCGCTGATCTCAAAGCGGATGCCCTGGATCGTGTTCCCACCGGCTTCTACGGCGGCATCCAGAAGGGCGCCCAGTTCATCCAGATCGCGAACGGTCACGGAGACGACGTTGCTGGCGCGATAGCCGACGAGTTCCGGCGGTCCTTCCTCGCCCCCCGGTTCGCGGTCCCCTTGCTGGTATATGGGGCGCAAACTCAATCCCTCGGTCTGGACGTCCTCGCGGTTCACGCCTGCGTCGAGGGTAGCCGAGATGACGCCGGACATGCGCACGCTGTTTTCATCCAGCGCCGCCGTGGCGGTATCAGCTTCCGTCTCGACGCCGATGCGCACGATGGCGATATCCGGGCGGGCGCTCACACGGCCCTGGCCCGAGACGGTAATCGTTCGTTCGACGCCCGACGCAGCCGGGGTAGTGTCGCCGTCCTGTGCTCGGGCCGGTTGTTCAAAAAGGACCCCGGCCAACGCCGCGAAAGAAAAGAAACCGACGATGAGACCGGCGATAGCAACTGCTTTCAACAAGCGATCCATTTGCTCAACTCCTTTGCTGCCGGCGGCTACGGGCGGCCGGCCGCTTTCATCTGTGGTTTCATAATCTGCTTCGTCGTGGAGGATGGTGATTACTTAATGATTCCTTAACCAGTACCAACCTCAATCATAGAAGGGAGCGATGAATGCCTCATGTGCCAGGTTACACAATTCAGGTACATCATTAGATATAACTCTCTGCTACTCCTCATTCTACCACGGAACGAACGCCTCTTCAGGACTCTACACAGGCAGTCCAGGTATTTCTAATGTTCATTATAAGAAACGCGTACCACAGGGATCGCTGCCAGGGAGTGAACGACGATCTCCGGACAAGTCACTCTGAAGCCGGCCGGAATTGGACAATACTTTAACGGATTATGAACTTAACATTGACAATACTTATACAAAAGGTTATCATGTGGCCATCTTAATGATCGTCGTGCCCCACCCGGCTGTTCGAACTGAGAGCAGGGAAGGGTACATCAACAACTTGTAAGGAGATTTACCCCATGAAGAAAATGACATTTCTGGCCATCGTAGCCGTGATGCTCCTTAGCATCGCCAGCATCGCCGGAGTGGCCAACGCCGCCCTTGACGAGGGGGCCCTGGCCCCGGCGCAGACGACGACCGAACAAAGTTCGACAAATGGCAGCGCATCGTCGGCCGCTGCCTCCACGAACACCATCTACGACGTCGCCGGCAGCAACGCGGACTTCGAGCAGTTAACGGCAGCCGTGGACGCCGCCGGGCTCGCCAGCACGCTGCAAAGCGCCGGCCCGTTCACCGTCTTCGCCCCGACTGATGCCGCCTTCGCCGCTTTCGCCGCCAGCGGCATCGACCCTGAAGCCGCTCTGGCCGACGTCCTCCTCTATCACGTGGTGCCGGGCGAATACACGGCCGCCGACGTCGTCGCCCGTAGCGCGTTGCCCACAGCCTTTGGCCAGCCGCTCAACATTTCGGTAGAAGGTGGAGACGTGATCGTCGACGGCCGGGCCACCGTGGTGGCTACCGACATCATGGCTTCCAACGGCGTCATCCACGTCATTGACGCCGTGCTGCCTCCACCCGTCAACGCTTTGGACCTCTCCGAGCTGGGTGATCCGACCATGACCATCGCTGAAGTTGCCGCTGCCGACGGTCGTTTTAACACATTGCTCGCGGCCCTCGAGGCTGCCGGTCTGGCCGGCGTCTTCGACAGCCCCGGAAATTACACCGTCTTCGCGCCTACCGACGCCACCTTCGCCGCCCTGCCCGAAGGCACCATTCCCGCGCTGCTGGCCGACCCCCAGGGCGAACTGACGACCATCCTCACCTACCACGTCGTCAACGACGAGCTGAGCATCAACCAGATCGCCAACTCGAGCTGGCTGCCCACCTTAGAGGGCCGCGCCCTGCAAGTGACCACCGACGAAGCAGTAAACGTCTACGTCGACGGTTGCCGCGTACAGCCCTTCAACATCCGCGCTTCCAACGGCGTGATCCATGTCGTGGACTGTGTCCTGATCCCGTAGCCAGATCATGATCATCACGCCTTAACCCGCCTCCACGCTCCGACAGCAAAAGCCCGGCCGGGCAGTATCCGGCCGGGCTTTTGCCTTTTATGCTCCCTCCACAACGGCACAACAACACTTTTACACAAATTATACTGTCTTCCTTTAAAGTTAAGATGAACCGCATACGTATTCGTATACGCCTACGCGCCACCTCCCGGAGGCTCAGCGAGCAATTCCCGGAGAGCGAGAGGCGTTTCGCAAGCCTCCCGGAGGTTCACGGATACGGTGAATGAACCACCAAGCAACGCCAGCAGGAGTGTTAAACAAAAGATGCAAACACCCCCCTTCGATCAGCGGGAGACGGAAAGAGAGCGAGAACGAGAACAGATGGTCCAAAGGCAGATGGCGGCGCGCGGCATCCGAGACGAGGCCGTGTTGGAAGCAATGGCCGCAGTCCCGCGCCACGCTTTTGTCCCCGGCGACTTAGACGAGCACGCTTACGCCGACACCCCTCTGCCCATCGGCCAGTCGCAGACCATTTCGCAGCCGTACATGGTCGCCATGATGGCCGAAGCGCTACAGCTCGAGCCGGACGACCGCGTGCTGGAGATTGGCACAGGTTCGGGCTACGCCGCGGCCGTCCTGGCGGAGATTGCCGGCGACGTCTACACGGTCGAGAGATACAAATCGCTGGCCGAATCGGCGCAAAAGGCGTTGCAGGCCCAGGGCTACGACGACGTCCACGTACGCCACGGAGACGGGTCGTTGGGCTGGCCGGAACACGCCCCCTACGACGGCATCGTCGTAGCCGCCGGCGGCCCATCAATACCTGAGCCGCTAAAGGAGCAGCTGGCCATCGGTGGCCGGCTGGTAATCCCCGTGGGTCCGGCCCCGCGCACACAAAAATTGGTGCGCCTTGTACGCCGCAGCGAGGACGAATACGAGGAGGAAAATCTGGGCCACGTCCGCTTTGTGCCCCTGGTTGGTGAAGCCGGCTGGCAGGCAGACCAGGTGGAGCAACGGCCGGGCAGGGCGCGCCGCAGCGTTTGGCGCGGCCGGGGCGGCGGACAGGCCGCAACAGGCGACACAGCCTCGCGCCCGGCGCCGGCCGCCCGAGCCACCCGCCCGCCCACCACGCCCGAACTCATCGCCCGGGAGGCCGAACCCATACCGGCCATCGAAACGGCCGACCTCGACGGGCTGCTAGACCGGATCGGCGACGCGCGCGTCGTCCTTCTCGGCGAAGCCTCTCACGGCACGGCCGAATTCTACGACATGCGGGCGCGCATTACCCGCGAGCTAATCGCCAGGCAGGGCTTCAACGTGGTAGCCGTCGAAGCCGACTGGCCGGACGCCATGCGCATTAACCAGTACGTGACCGACACCGAGGTGCAGGCAGCCGCCGAACGTCCCTTCACCCGCTTTCCTGCCTGGATGTGGGCCAACGCGCAGGTGTTGGCCTTCGTCGAGTGGCTGCGCCGCTACAACGACCACTTTGACCAGGCCGAAGAACAGGTCGGCTTCTACGGGCTCGACCTCTACAGCCTGAACACCTCGATCGACGTCGTGCTTCGCTACCTGGAAGACGTCGACCCCGAGACCGCGCAGGTGGCGCGACAGCGATACGGCTGCCTCTCGCCATGGGAAAGCGATCCGGCCGCCTACGGCGCAGCCGCGCTCACCGGCCGCTACCGGGAATGCGAAGACGACGTCGTCGCCATGTTGCAAGATCTCCTGGACAAGCGCCTGAGTTACGCGCCGGCTGACGGCCCCCGTTATTTCAACGCCGAGCAAAACGCCCGTCTGGTAACCAACGCCGAGCGCTACTACCGGCTCATGTATTACGGCGGCGCCCAATCCTGGAATCTGCGCGACCGGCATATGTTTGAGACGTTGCAGGCGCTGCTGGACCATCACGGGCCGCAGAGCCGGGCCGTCGTCTGGGCCCATAACTCCCACCTGGGGAATGCAGCCGCCACGGAGATGGGTGCCCGAGGTCAGTTCAACGTCGGCCAGTTGTCCCGAGAGGAATGGGGCGACGACGCCTATCTGGTCGGTTTCGGCACACACCGGGGCACCGTAGCCGCGGCGTCGGAGTGGGGTGGCGTGATGGAGATCAAGCAGGTAATGCCGTCCCATAAACGGAGCTACGAGCGCCTCTGCCACAACGCCTCACAGACGGCCGAGGAACTGGAGGCGTTTCTGCTGCACCTGCGCGAGCCTGACGAAGCGGCCGTGCGCGAGCAACTGCTGGCAGAACGGCT
>JAWVYQ010000134.1:0-10097 GCA_033722615.1 Promineifilaceae bacterium (SeqCode) | reverse complement strand
GCTCCACGCGCAATATCTGTTCCGCGGCCATCAAGCCACCTCCAGAACCATTGCGGCGGCCATCCCCCCGGCCGCGCAGGCCCCGCAGAGCGCCGCTTCCCCGTCGCGCCGCCGCAATTCGCGCAGAGTCTGCGTGATCTGACGTGCGCCGGTTGCTGCAAAGGGGTGACCCACGGCAATAGAGCCGCCGTTGACGTTAAATTTGTCCCACTCAATCTCGCCCACTGCCTCCGATCGGTTCAGCTTCTCGCGCGCAAACTGCTCCGATTCCAGCGCCTGCACCACCGAAAGGATCTGGGCAGAAAACGCCTCGTGCTGGTCCAAGAGATCCAGGTCGTGCAGGCCCATGCCGGCCGCGTCCAGGGCCATCGGCGTGGCGTATGCCGGGCCGATCAACAGTTGGTCGGCCGGATCCACCGCCGCAAAGGCATAGCTGCGAATGAAACCGAGCACCGGCAGGCCCAACGCCCGCGCCCTCTCTTCACTCATCAGCAATAAGGCGCTGGCCCCGTCAGTCAGCGGCGAACTGTTGCCGGCCGTGATCGTACCGTGCTCCTCGTCGAACGCCGGCGGCAGCTCCGCGTACTTCTCTAGGTCCGAATCCGGCCGGACCAGCGTGTCCACCTCCACCGTCTCCTCGTAGGCTGGGGGAACGTGCAACGCCATGACTTCGGCGTCGAATTTGCCCTCTTCCCAGGCCTGTGCCGCCAGCGTGTGGCTGCGGTGGGCGAACTCGTCCTGAGCCTGGCGCGAAATGCCGTTCATTTTGGCCATCCGTTCCGCCGCTTCGCCCATCGTTTCGCCGGTAGAGGGTTCGGCGATATCCGGTTCCTGTGGGATCAGGTCGCCCGGCCGCACCTTGCGGAAAGCCTCGACCCGTTGCGACAGCGACTTCGCCTTACTGGCCTGGAGCAACGCCTTTTGCAGTGGCCGGGAAACCGGCACCGGCACCACGCTCGCGCTCTCCGCGCCTCCGGCAATGCCACACTCAATGGCGCCCGCCTCGATAGCCTGAACCACCTCGACCGTCGCCCGGTAGCTGGTGATACACGCCTCCGACACCGTATACGCTTCGATCTCATGGGGCATTCCCGTGCCCAGCACGATCTCCCGCGCAATATTGGGCGCGTGCACCGAAGGAATCACCTGACCATACACCACTTGATCGACTTCGGCCGGGTCCACTTCCGTCTGTTCCAATAATTCTGCGCACACAAGTTGCCCCAGGTCCAGTGCCGACAGGTCAATGTAGGCCGTTCCCTGCTTGGCAAACGGCGTCCGCAATCCGGCCACGATCACCGCCCGCCGCCCACTCTGTCCGTTTGTCGTGCTGGTGACTGCCATGGGCCTTCCTTATCCTTGCAATTCAATCAATTCCCGAGCCGCCCGAGTCTCGCTCATTTCGTCGCTTGCTTCACTATCCACGATATCATGACAGCGACCAACTGCCCGTGCATCCGATATAGAAACGGGATATGTCTTGCGATATATTTCTTCTCAGATGGTTGAGTCATCGTCGCGCCCCTGCCTATACTAACCCAAAAAGACACGCCACTTCATCCTCCAGGGAGGTCGGCGCCCATGAGCTTTGCCCGCTTGTTCGATATTCCATACCATCAACAGGAACACTATCCCCAGGAAGCCTGTTTCGCCGCGAAGGTTGGTGGGGAGTGGGTGCGTTACACGACGCAGGGGGTCATTGATCGCGTCAATCAGGTGAGCGCCAGCCTGTTACGCTGGGGAATTCGGCCCGGAGACAAGATTGCCGTTATCTCCGACAGCCGGCCGGAGTGGAACTTCGTCGATTACGGCATGCAGCAAATCGGCGCCGTCAACGTGCCCGTTTATCCCCAACTCGGCGAAAATGACATCCGCTACATCCTCGATCAGGTCGGCGTTCGCCTCGTTTTTGCGGAAGACGCCGACTGCTGCGAGAAGGTCGACGCCGTGCGCGACGACATCGATTCTTTAGAAGGCACGTACACCTTTGAGGAGGTGGAAGGCGTCAGCCATTGGGGCGATCTCCTGATTGCGCCCGAGGAGGGCGACCTGGGCGAGGTAGAGGCTGCCAAAGCGGACGTGGGGAAAGAGGACCTGGCGACCATTGTCTACACCTCCGGAACCACCGGCCGGCCAAAAGGCGTCATGCACACTCACCGCAACATCGTCAGTAACGTCCAGGCCTGTATCGACATCATGCCCGTCGAGCCCGGGCAGCGCGCCCTCAGCTTTCTTCCTCTCAACCATATGTTCGAGCGCATGATCAGCTATCTTTACGTGGCTGCCGGCGTTTCGGTCTATTATGCAGAGAGCGTCGACGCCATCGGCGACAACCTGCGCGAAGTCAGCCCCCACACCTTCACCACCGTTCCCCGCCTGCTAGAGAAGGTGTACGAGCGCATCGTCTCCGCCGGTAAGGCCCAGCCCCTCCCACTACGCCTCATCTTCTACTGGGCGCTGAACGTCGCTCAGAACTACGAATTGCACGGCCGGAGCTGGCTCTACGAGGCGCAGTGCAAACTGCTCGACCCCCTGGTCTTTGCACAGTGGCGTCAGGCCCTGGGCGGCAACGTCATTGCCGCCATCTCCGGGGGTGCCGCGCTGAACCCCCGGCTGGCCCGCGTTTTCACGGCCGCCGGAATTCCCGTGCTCGAAGGATATGGCCTGACCGAGACGGCCCCCGTCCTCACCGTCAACCGCTATGAATTGGAAGGACGCAACTTCGGTTCTGTCGGCAAGCCCATCGACGGCGTACAGGTGCAATTGGCCGAAGACGGCGAGGTCCTGGCCAAGGGCCCGAACATAATGGAAGGCTACTACGAGCAGCCGGGTAAGACGGAGGAACTGTTCGACGAAGACGGCTGGTTCCACACCGGCGATGTGGGAGAGTGGGACGACGGTTTTCTCAAGATCATCGACCGTAAAGACGCCCTCTTCAAGACGTCGGGCGGCAAATTTGTCGCGCCACAGCCCATCGAGAACCGGCTCAAAGAGTCATTTCTCGTCGATCAGGCCATGGTCGTCGGCCGGGGGCGCAAGATGGTCACCGCCCTCATCGCCCCCGATTTCCAGAATCTGAAACAATGGTGCCGGGACAAAGGCGTCGAATGGCCCGGCCGTGATACCATTCTCGACCAGAAGCCCGTGCGCAATCGTTTTGCCCAAATGTTGGAGGAGAAGAACGAAGGATTGAGCCACACGGAGAAGGTCAAGAAATTCCGCCTCGTGCCCGATGAGTGGACGGTCGAGGGCGGCGAGCTGACGCCCACACTCAAGATTAAGCGGGAGATCCTGCGCGAGGAGTACGAAGAGCTAATAGAGGAGATGTACGCCGAAGCCTGATTGGTGTCCCAGGCAGAAATGTCTTAGCGGCACAAGAATGACAGGCCGGCGTCCAGCCCCCAGGTGCATCCGCTGCCCATGAAGAAGGTTGCAATGCCGATAGCCAGCATCATCAGCAACTGTCCCTGCTCGACTTCGTAAGCCGGGTAGACGCTGGTATCGGCCGGTGGCAATCCCGCCAGCAGGAGGTAGTTAAATGTCAACGCAATACTGCCCAGCGCAGCGAGAGGGGTCAGCAGGCCCAGCGTAAGACCCAGGCCCACCGCCGTCTCCGCGCCGACGATGAGATAGGGGAGCCACGACGCGTTGGCCGTCAGGAAGCCCTTCACAAGCCGGCCGTACGCCGGGAAGCGGTGGTTGTCTGCCATCTTGACGGCGAAAGCGATCATGTCGTGCTCGATAAAACGCCGCAGATTCTTATGCCGCACGCTCTCTAGCCACCAGAGGCCTAGGGCGATGCGCAGCAAAGCAAACCACTGTTCAGCCGTGAGCCAGCCGAAGATATCCATAGTGCTTACGCCACAAAACTGCCCCAGCCGAGCCAGATACGGGTAATGATTGAGCCGAAGAAAATCAGCAGTCCCAAAATGATTAGGGCCACGTCAACCGGCTTGAGCCGCATGGCATTCTCGTTATAAAACGTCCGCTCGTAGCTGCCGGAGAAAGCCTTCGACTGTAGCGCCACGTCCAATGTCTGCGCTTTCATCAGCGAACCGATAATCAGCGGTACCAGCAGGCTGGCAAACACAGGAATGCGCCGGAAGAAAGACATCTTTTCCAGCGCCAGGCCCCGCAGTCGCTGCGCGTCCATGATCGAGTTGATCTCGCTAAAGATAAGGGGCACGAAACGCAGGGCGACAGAAAAAATAAACGCGATCTTGAAGGGAATCCGCAGACGTACCAGTCCGACCACCAGATCGTTTACGTCCGTCGTCATGACGACCAGCGGAAAGGCGATGAGCGGGATAAAGAGACGCAGTCCAATCAGCCCTGCGTAGACGACGCCTTCCCATTTCAGCGCCAGGTCTCCTCCGATCAGGGGAACCCACTGGGGCACAGTGAAGAGCGGGGTAACGCCGTACGGATTAAAGAAGCCCTGAACGAAGAACACGATGCCCAGGAAAGGGATCATGAGCGTGAAAAGGCGCTTAATGAGGCCGAGGTCGATTTTAGCGTTTACGACGAGGAGTAGAAGCACGCCCAATGTAGCGCCCAGATAAAACACATTTTGCCAGACAAAAATCAGCGTGCTGGCCAGGAACAATATGAGAAGCTTGACGCGCACGTCCAACCGGCCGAAGAAAGAAGGCTTGTCCGTGCGCGTTACGTACGTTGTAGTCATGGCAAAGCCTCCTGCTTAATGGTCACCGCGTCGGTGAACTCACGCGCCGTCAGCGGCCGTAGACGGACCGGTGCCTCCTCCTGTATCATCTTTGCCAGCTGCACGATCTGCGGTGCTGTCAGGAAAGACTCATTCAGCTTTTCTGTCGCGTAGAATCCGCTACGAAGATCGGTATCCAGCAACAACTTCCCTTTTCCCATGACCAGCAGACGCTCCGCATATCCGGGTAAAAGATAAAGGTGGTGGGTGATCACGATAATCGTCTTGCCCGCCTCGTGCAACTCCTGGGTCAACTCCAGGATCGCCCGTGAACCGGCATAATCCTGCCCCGTCGTCGGCTCGTCAAAGATCAGAATCTCTGGCTTCATCGCCAGAATTGCTGCCACGACAATCCGGCTCCGGTCTCCTTTGCTCAGGGAAAGAGGGTGCCGCTCAATTGCCCATTCCAGGCGCATTTGGCGCAGCGCATCCGTCACCCGCGCTTCGATCTCCTCTTTAGAATACTTTAACTGCTTCAAGGCGAAAGAGACTTCCTTTTCGACGGTGTCAGAGAAGATCTGGTTGTCAGGGTTTTGTGAGATGAAACCAATATGTTTTGCCAGGTCGCTCACCTCATACTGGTTGACGTTTTTTCCCCGAACGCGAACCTCCCCTTCCGTTGCTGTTAAGAGGTGAAGAAAGTGCTTCACCAGCGTAGACTTTCCACCCCCATTTTGGCCGACGATGGCCACGTACTCGCCGGCGCCAACGTCCAGCGTAACCCCTCGTAAGGCCTCGGTACCGTCGGGATAAGTGTAATGCAAGTCCCTCGTCTGCAGCACAGTTTTGGCGCCGTCTTTCCGCTCCCCATCCTGATGCGCCACGTCACGGTAGCGGAGGGACGGCTTCAAGCTCCGGCAGCAACGAACGGCGTCGTCCAGAGTAACAGGATACTCCGTAATCCCGCCCGCTCCGTTTGGCTGGAGCAGGGCAAAGGCGCTCGTCACGTCCGGAGGGCGCAGTTCGTGTTTGGTGAGCAGCTCCACGCCCTGGAAGAATCGCTGCGGCGTCTGCGCCTCGGCGATCTCCCCCTTGCTGAGAAGGATGACTCGGTCGGCATACTCGGCCACCTCTTCGCTGGCGTGACTTACCAGCACAATGGTCATTCCCAGCTCCCGGTTCAGATCGCGCACCACCGAGAACACCTCGTCCGTTCCCACCGGGTCGAGTTGTGACGTCGGCTCGTCCAGCACCATGACACTTGGCCGTAGCGCCAGAGCGGCGGCAATCGCCAGTCGTTGCTTCTGTCCCCCCGAAAGCTGGTGGGGATGTTTCTCATCCAATCCTGCCAGACGTACCGTTTCTAGCGCGTGCGCCACCCGCTCGTGCATCTCGGCCGCGGGCACACAGACGTTTTCCAGGGGAAAGGCAACTTCGTTCGCTACCGTGGGCGCCGTCAATTGCGTCTCCGGATCCTCAAACACCATGCCCACCCGTTGCGCCAGTTCATAGGTGTGGTGCTCCACGGAATCCAGCCCACAGACCTCTACACTCCCGTAGAAGTCGCCCCCGTAGAAGTGGGGCACGATGCCATTGAGCGTCAGGCAGAGCGTCGTCTTTCCTGCGCCGGTCGGTCCCATAACGGCCAGGAATTCACCGCGTTTGACGCGCAAATTGATCTCGCGCAGCGCCATTTCCTCGCTGCGCTCGTATCGGTAGGATAGATCTTTGATGACGATAATTTCTTCTGTCATAGTCGTTGTCCCGGCCGGGGGAGACTGCTCCCCGCCCACATCGGGAACGCCTGTGACACGCACCCGCTGTACGCTTGTCTCCCGCTCCTGCTGGCGGTTAATATCCGGCTAATTTCGGTTTGACGAACGACGAGCGACGGAGCGCGCGGATCACGCCCAGGCCGACAAGCGTGCCGACAACCGAGAAGACCGTCCGCTCGAGAGCGATGATGGGAATGAGGACAGGCCACACGTCGGCCGGCCAGGGTGCCGCAAACCAGCTCGGTATCCACATGAGCTGCACGCCGGCCGTGGAACCGAAGAAGAAGACGACGAACAGGGCCACCGCCATCGATAGCCCAATCGTCTCCTCGTGGATCGTCCGTACTGCCCAGTTGCGCACCTGTGGGATGGCGATGAGGATGAGAGCGATCGTCACAGTGAACACGTTAGACAGCCAGAGCCCGAACGAGATGTCAGGATCAAAGCTGCGGACAGCGGGATAGTAGATGACGTGGGCGACCACCGTGATGATCCAGGGTACCAGCCAGTAATACTTGCGTCGTTGAACGACCATACCCACGGCGAAGGCGCTCATCATTCCCATGAGAGGGCTCCACGGCCCAATGTTCGTGTGTGGGGCGACAGCGTTGCCCACCAGGATGCCTATGCCCGAGGCAATCGGGCCGGCGATGGGACCAAGAATCAGACCCACAAGGGGGTGGATTGCATCGTGGAGTGGCCAACCCTGGCCCATGCCGCCGACGACGATTGAGGCCGGAACAAAAGCCAGTGCCGCCACGATGGCCGCCATAATCGCCACGTAAGCAACCGGCGTGCCGCCGATAGCGACGCCGCCAACATCTTTCGTTTCTCTTTTTTCTCCAATTGGCTCAGTCACCGTTCCCTCCTACTCTTAGAGTCTCTAATTCACGGTTGATGTTGATTGACACCTGACCCCAGTTCGTTACATAGGCACCTCCTCCTCTGCTATCTCCCGTTTCAGAGCCGGGGGCGTGGGACGGTCGGCCAGGCCGGCCGCATCCACAATCTCGCGCGTTGGGAACCAGGAATCCGGTTTGAGGTCCATGATGTCCACGCCGCTGATACCCGGCATTTCTCGCAGTTGCTGGATCTGTTCCACGACGATCTTGATTCCCTCTGCCCGCCGCTTCCCTTTCGGCACGCCCTCCAATCGTTTGATGACGCGTTCAGGGATGACGACGCCCGGCGTATGCTTGTTGATCGCCCGCGCCGCCCCTGGTCCAGGCAAGGCCCCGACGCCGATGAGAATGTGAACGTGTTCGTCGAGCCCCATATCATGCACTCTGGTCATAAACCCTTCTAGCATCTTCATGTCGAACACAAGTTGGGTCACGATAAAATCGACGCCGGCAGCCATCTTCTTTGCCATGCGGTGTGGTCTGAATTCCAGCGGGGGCGCCGTGACGGCCGCCGCGCCGCCGATAAGGAATTTTGGGGGAACGGTAATTTCCCGCCCGCTATCAAACTTCCCCTCGTCGCGCATCTTGCGCACGAGACGAATGAAATTGATCGAGTCCAGGTCAAATACCGGTTTCGCTTCTTCGTGATCGCCCAAAGAGGTGTGGTCCCCGGTGAGGCACAGCACGTTACGTACGCCCATCGCGTGCGCCCCGAGTAGATCTGCCTGGAGCTGGATACGGTTCCGGTCGCGGCATGTCACGTGCATAATCGTTTCAATGCCCAGTTGCTCGATCATGCACGAGGCAAGGGTGCCCGACATGTGCGGCGATGCCAGGAAGTTGTCGCTGACGTGAGCCGCGTCAATTACGCCGATCAACGTTTCCGCGTACTCCAGCATCTCTGTGGCGTCCGCGCTGTCCCGCGGGTTGATCTCGCACGTAACGACGAACTCCCCGGCGCGCAGCAGACGCTCGAAGTTGCTGCCACTGCGCAGTGGGCGCTCGTCAACCCCGTGGAAGGTGACCTTTTGCCACTGCCGGCCGGTGCGCTCGTGGTGGTCGCGACCCGTAACCGTGTTCACCCAGGAGGAGGTTCCCTGAAGCTTCCAATCCACGGCCGGGTTTCGCTGGTAGATCTCATCTTCCCACGGCAGCTTGGCCGAACGGTCAACCGCCTTATACCAGACGCACGTCTTGCTGCGATCCACTTCGCAGCTACCGTCCATTCCCACGCCGCCGCACGGCCCGTTGCGCAGATTCTTAGGGCACTCCATCGGACACGTCATACCCGTTGAATGGAGAACGCACTGGCCACACATGTGACAGCCAAACACCGGCCGCTTGACTGTCTCTTCTACGGGAGCAATCAGACGGCTTATCCGGTCAACAAAATGGGGGAATCGTTCGTCTAGCCTACGGCCAAACCTCTTCAAAAGTGACAACGCAAATCCTCCTCGGCCGGGAAATGCGAACACACAGAAATCCCCGCTTGCTGGACGCTCGCATCTACTTAATTCAGGTTTTTCTTTCTTATTGGTTGGATGCAGGCACGATGCTCGCTTACAACGCCGGCGGCGTTATACAGCAGATGAAAATCAACTCTTCGTCGCTGACCGACGCAACCTCCGTCAGCAGCTCTCCGTTGTAGTGGATGGTGTCACCCTGATCTAAGAGATGGCTTTCGCCGCCGATCTCGATCCGCATACGTCCCTGGAGAACGTACACCCACTGCTCTGTTGACTTCGTCAATTGCAGGGCCTGGCGGACGGTGTGCGGTTCCAGGCGCATCAGAATCGGCATGAGTTGCCAGTTGAGGTTGCGGGACAGAAGGTCTATCGTCGTGCGAGTTTTGGGGAAAGTCAGTTGCCGGCGCTCCGCTTTCCGAACCACCGGGTCTGGCTCTTGCGAGTTGAGAAAATAGAAGACGGGGACGCCCAGCGAAGTGGCAATCGCCAGGAGAGATGCCAGGGAAGGGGAAACCTGATCGTTTTCAACCTGGCTGAGGAATCCCACGCTCAGGCCAGCTTCTTCGCCAAGCTGGCGCAGGTTCATCCCAAGTTCCTTGCGTCGCTTCCGGATGTTCTTCCCGATATTGACCGTCATCTCTGAAGGTTAAAGTGGTGCAAACAGGTTTCCGTTCAGACACTTCGTCGGCGAGGAGGTACCCACCGATCACACATAACCGCGAGCAACTTGTTTAGTATAGACTGACACAATTTACTAATAGAATAATTTTGTTCAGTATACTAAAAAATTATTCGGGTAATGTCAAATCCATTTCGGAATTTTATTGTCGGAGGCTCCCAAGAAGGGTTAATCACCTTCTCCGGCATGCAGCTCCAGGACCGCCAAAACGCCCGCCAGATTCCGGCCGAACTCCGTGCTCTTGTGCGTGGTCAGCTCCACCGCGGCCGCCGGAACCCCCCGTTCGCTGAGCCAGTCGCTGGCCGTGCCCGACAGAGCGTAAGCGGTAAAGGCGCCCACCGGATAGCCGGCCGCTTCTCCGTACACTTGCGCCAGCGTCGCGCTGCCGCCTGCGTCCCCACACTGCCCGGGTGCGACCAGCCCGATGGCGCTGTGCCAGAAGACGACGCTGCGCGGCCCCAGCGTGGCAAAGTAATCGCGCAGGGCGCGCGTCTCCGGCTCCGAGAACGGAACGCTCCCCGGATCCACAGCCGTGCCGCCCCAGCGGGCGCTGGGCGACCAGCCGCACGACCAGTTCCGGTTGAGATCCACCCCGCGCCCATTAAAGCGGGC
>JAWVYQ010000133.1:0-10196 GCA_033722615.1 Promineifilaceae bacterium (SeqCode) | reverse complement strand
TGGGATGTGAGCGTTCCTTTCGACCAGGGCATCCGCGACTTCGCTGCTCAGTTACGGCCCGTCGTCGAGCGCAATCTGGGCGCCATGATGCCATGACAGATTCACACTTCGTGTATGCCGGAATCTTGTTCGCCGGGCTGGCTTTGCTGGCCGGGTTCGGCCTTGCCGGTCTCTGGTGGGGTGCAGCGGCCGCCGCCGTCGTCGCCACTCTGTGGGCGGCCGGGCATGCGCGGAAGAAGCGGTGGGCTGCCTCGATTGGTCTGTTCGTCTTGCTCTTCATCACGGCCGTCGGTCTGGTCGTGGGGTTGGCTCCAGGGTGGGGCATCGTCGCCCTGGGCGCTGCCCTGGCGGCCTGGGAGTTCGACTATTTCCGGCGCGTACTCGACAGCACAGTCCACGCCGACTCACACGTCCGCGTCGAGCGGCGCCATCTGCTGATCCGGCGTCACCGGCGTCGGACGCTGACCGTCATCCTCTCCGGCGTTCTCGTCGCCGGTGCGGCAACCGTCATCCAGATTCAGTTCGGCTTCGGTCTGGCCCTCCTCCTGGCCGTGGTTTCCCTGGCCGGTATTAGCCGGGCCGTCCATTTTCTGCGCTGACGTTGTCTGTGTTGCCGGAGCCATTCATTCCTCCAGGAATAATGCCCGATGAAACGTACTCCTCTTAGGTGAGAGCCATTCCGCTCACATTTGTATTCGTTAAATCGTTTGAAGGAAAGATATGAGAAAAAGACCAACGTTGCTCTTGACGACTTTAACCGCGATCCTGCTGGCCTTGCTCGCCGTCGGCTGTGGCGCGGCCGCGCCGTCCGCCGAGCCCACCGAAACGCCACCACCGCTGCCTTCCGCCACGTCGCTGCCCACCACAGCGCCGGCCGAAGGTAACTGGGCCGTCGCCTTTACCCACACCTTCGAGCCCGACTTCTGGGCCCCCGGCGGCCATCGCTACGGCTTCCGCGCCGAATGTCCGGCTATTGATTACGAACTCGCCAGCGAGTGGCAACTCTTCACCGTTTCTGAGGAACAGACGTCGCCCGATCCTCGTCCCGTCTATCTGCGCCTTCGCGGGTTGAGCGTCGAGCGCTTTGCTCCCTCCTACGCGCCGGACGCCATTATTCACCCCGGCCAGGAAACGACTGCCATCCTGTGGATCGTCGGTCTCTCGGAGGAGCAGGCGAGGGAGGCCGCATCCGGTTGTGAAGCCCTTATCGGCTGGGACCAGCGTGGCTTTCAGCCGTTGACGGCCGAGGAGCCCATCCAGCCAGATCCATAGCTGCTTTTGTTGCCTGTGTCCTTCTCGTGCGATACAGTTAAAAGCTAGACTACCGTTGAAGCCTTGAAGGAAGAGGAAACTTGTCGGAAGCACATCAAAACGGAAATCTTCTCGAAGTGCGGGGGTTAAAAACACAATTCTTCACGGAGGCCGGCGTCGTCCGCGCCGTGGACGGCGTTGATTTCGTGGTCAGACGTGGAGAGGTCTTGGGATTAGTCGGAGAATCTGGATGTGGCAAGAGCGTCACGTCTCTTTCCGTCATGAAGTTGGTTAGCCGGCCCGGCGAAATCGTCGAGGGAGAGATTGTCTTCGATGACGACGATCTCGTGAAGAAAAGAGAGTCCCAGATGCTCGACGTCCGGGGCAATCGCATCTCGATGATCTTTCAACAGCCCACGAGCTGTTTGAACCCGGTCTTTCGCGTCGGCGACCAACTCGCCGAAGTTCTGGTCATCCACGAGGACGTGTCGAAAGCAGAGGGTAGGAAGCGGGCGATTGAACTATTGGAAATGGTGGGGATTCCAGAGCCGGAGTCGCGCGTGGACGCTTATCCTCACGAGCTTTCAGGCGGCATGGCTCAACGTGTCATGATCGCGATGGCCCTCGCCTGTGTGCCCGAATTGCTGATTGCCGACGAGCCGACCACGGCCCTCGACGTTACCATTCAGGCGCAGATTCTGGACCTGATGCGCAACCTTCAGACCCAGATTGACACGTCCGTCATCCTCATCACCCACGATCTCGGGGTCGTCGCGGAGATGTGTGACCGTGTAGACGTGATGTACGCCGGCCGTATCGTCGAGGAAGCCGACGTCGAGGAGCTGTTTCATGAACCTAAACACCCCTATACTCAGGCCCTCATCGGCTCGACGCCCGTGCTCGGTCAGGCCGAAAAGGAGCTGGTCGCCATCCCCGGATCGGTGCCCAATCTCATCGACCTCCCGGCCGGCTGCAAATTTGCGCCCCGCTGCAAGGCGCGGGTTGAAAATGACCTGGAGATTTGTACCCAACAGGAGCCCCAACTGAAAGAAGTCGAACCTGGCCACAAAGTGCGCTGCTGGCTCTATGAGTGAAGGAAGAGGAGACACGCGATCCATGACAGATAACATAGCGCCCGCTGGCGACACCGCCCGTAACGGTCGTCGAAAAGAGAAGAAACCGTTACTCAAGGTGAACAACCTCGTCAAGTACTTCCCGGTCCGTTCTGGCATTTTGCAGCGCGTGGAGGACTGGGTACAGGCCGTCGACGACGTCACCTTCCACATTTACGAGGGCGAAACGTTTGGACTGGTCGGCGAATCCGGGTGCGGAAAGACGACGGTGGGGCGCACGATTCTACGCCTGTTGCCTGCCACCTCCGGCGAAGTCGTCTTCGACGGGCAAAACGTCTTTGACGTGGACGCCAGGCAATTGAAAAAGTTGCGCTCGCAGATGCAGATCATCTTCCAGGATCCGTACTCCTCTCTTGACCCACGCATGCCGGTAGGGGAAAGCATTGCCGAAGGATTAAAAATCCACACCGATAAGTCGGCACAAGAGCGCTACGAGATTGTGGTCGAAATGCTGGCGCGGGTGGGCATGCGCGCCGACCACGCCCGCCGCTATCCGCATGAGTTCTCCGGCGGCCAGCGGCAGCGCATCGGCATCGCCCGAGCGCTGGCTCTGCGGCCCAAGTTCATCGTTTGCGACGAACCGGTGTCTGCCCTCGACGTTTCCATCCAGGCGCAGGTCCTCAATATTTTGCGTGAGCTACAGCGGGACTTTGGCCTTACCTATCTCTTCATCGCTCATAACCTGAGCGTCGTCGAACATTTCAGCGACCGCGTCGGCGTGATGTACCTGGGCAAGATGGCAGAGATCGCTGACCGTGACGACTTGTACGCTGATCCCCTCCACCCCTACACTCAGGCTCTCATGTCCGCCATTCCCGTTCCCGATCCCACCGTCCAGCGGCAGCGGATTATCCTCGAAGGGGACGTGCCCAGCCCGCTCGATCCGCCCAGCGGTTGCCGCTTTCACACTCGCTGCCCCCTGGCGTTCGACCAGTGTGTTGTGGAGGAGCCGCCTTTGAAGGATTACGGGGATGAACATTACGTCGCCTGTTGGCTCCTGGAGACGGGAGAACCGGGGGCGAGCAAGATCGATCCCAGCCAGCCCTACAGCCAGCAGGGGATTGAATCAGTGACGTAAGGACTTCCTATGGCCGACGTCAAACAGATCCTGGTCGTGGACGACCACTTTGAGATGTTGGAGTTTCTCCGCTCCATGCTCGAGCTGTCGAATCGCGACCATCAGGTGTTGGGCGTGCCGTCGGCCGAAGAGGGATTTCTGGAGCTACGGCGCACCCCCTTCGACCTCGTGATCACCGACGTGCGCCTGCCGGGCATGAGTGGCTTTGAGCTGGTGCGACAGATCCAGGCACTCCGGCCGGAGCTGCCCATCATCATGATCACCGCCTACTCCTCTCCCCAGGGAAAACAGGAAGCGGCCGAACTAGGCGTTTACCGCTACTTTGAGAAGCCGTTAGATGCGGAAGCCCTCCTGGCTGCCGTGCACACGGCCCTCTACGGCGACGTGGAGACGCCGGTCGCCGGCGAAGAGCTACCGGCACCCGACGAGACCGCGGTAGACGTCGCCGTGACCGACGAAGCCCGCAGCCGCCTGCAAACGTTGCGTTCCGACACCGGGGCTGCACAGATAGTCCTGGCGGCCGCGACCGGCGACGTCATCTTCACTGTCGGTGAACCGCGCGAGAGCGACGTGGGGCGGCTGGCGCGCATCGTCTCCAGGAACGTCGAAAACAGCCTGCTTCTGGCGCGGGAGTTGTCCAGCCCTGATCCCGTCATGATTCACTATCAGGCCGGCGATGAGGTCGACCTCTACAGTGCCAACATCGGTCGCAACTTTTTCCTGATGATGCTTTTCGACGTCGGTCCCCGGCGCGGCCGAATTGGCACCGTCTGGATCTTCGCCCAGCGCGCGATCAAAGACCTGAAAGAGTTGTTGCAGGCCGAAGAGGGGGACGCCGTCGCCGCAGAGGGGGTGGAAACGGTGACCCGGGAGGCCGGTACCCAGGAGGCAGTCGCCGAGGCACCAGAACGGCCCTCCGCAGCCCCCGGCCGGCCCGAACTGCCCACGTCCGAACCGGACGAAGCAGAGCCGGCCGAGGACGGGGCGGATGCCGCCTTGACAGAGGCCCCTTCAGGAGAAGAAACGGCCGGGGAGGACGAAGCGGTCGATGAAGAGCCAACGGAAGAAGCCCCACTGGAACTGACCGAAGAGGACGCCGATTTTGCTTCCCTATTAGAAGATCTCAACCGGCCGGAAGACGTCGAGGCGTTTTGGGACGAAGCGCTCGCCGACGAGGCAGAATCTGGCGCCGTCGACGGCCTCTCATTCGAAGAAGCACAGCGGCGCGGTCTGATACCACCCGAACTCGGCGACCCCGACGAATAAGCTCCCTCCCCGTACCAGGAGTCCCGTTCTGAGCGCTCCTGCGCTGCTTCGGCCACGTTAGCGTCGATTGCGTAGCTTACCCGCTGCCTGTCCCTTTCGCTCCAGATAGCGCACAATCTCTCGGGCTACGTCCACCTGGGTTACGCTCTCAATCCCTTCCAGCCCGGGCGATGAGTTCGCTTCCAACAGGAGGGGCCCCCGTTGCGAGGAAATAATGTCCACGCCGGCGACGCCCAACCCATGGACGGCCGCAGCGCGCACGGCCAACGCTTCCGTCTGTTCGTCCGGCGTGATCGCTCTGGACGTCGCGCCGCGGTGGAGGTTGGCTCGAAAATCATCCTCCGGTGCCGTACGCTCCATGGCGGCGACGCAACGGCCGTCCACGATAAGCAAGCGCCGGTCTTTCCCCTCTGCTTCTTCGATAAACTCCTGTACCAATACCTTGTCCTGACCGTGCCGGAAGAGAATGGAAAGCACGGTGCGGGCGATGTTCACGCTTTCCGCCAGGATCACGCCGCGCCCTTGCGTGCCGCGCAATATCTTGAGGACGGCCGGCGGCCCGGAGACCTCGTGGATGGCCGAATGAAGCTCGTCCGGATCGGATACCAGGACCGTTCTGGGGTGGGGCAGGCCGTTATGCGCCATAAGCTGCCAGCTCTCCAGCTTGTTGCGCGATTGGGCAATCGCTTCTGAGGAAGCCGTCGTCAAGATACCGTGCACCTCAAACGTGCGTACCACGGCCACCCCTTGTGGCGTAATTGAGGCGCCGATACGCGGAATAATCGCGTCAACTTTGGGCAGCCGTCGCGGCATCCTCGAGCCAGAAGCTTTTGGAAGGAGTCCCATCTGTCGGGCCACGTGCAACGTATCGATCACGTATACCTCGTGACCGCGCCGGCGCGCTGCGTGATTTAGCCGCTTCGTGCTGTAAAGGGAGCGGTTACGGGAGAGGATGGCAATTCTCATAGTCGTAGGGGATAATGATACAATGTTGCCCTCGTGCTGCAAGTGCCCATTTTGACCGGGCGATGAATGCCGTTACAATCCGTAGGTTATTTCTTTGCACTCTTTGGAGAATGATCGCTAATGCCTGATCGACGCCCATTCATGATTGTGCCGACCTACAACGAGGCTGACAATCTGGACGAACTCCTGGCGCAGCTCTTGGCCCTGCCCGTGTCGCTGCGCGTCGTCGTCGTGGATGACAACTCGCCGGATGGTACGGGCGCCCTGGCCGACCGCTGGGCCGCACGTCACCCCGGCCGCGTGGTCGTCGTCCACCGGCCGGCAAAGCTGGGATTGGGCACCGCCTACATCGCCGGCTTCAGACGGGCGCTCGAAGAGGACGCCGGTTACGTCATGACTATGGACGCCGACTTCTCGCATAATCCCCGCTATATTCCCCAGATGATCGCCATGGCCCGGCGCAAACACGTCGTGATCGGTTCGCGCTACGTGGACGGTGGTGGCTCTCTCAACTGCACCTGGAAACGGATCGTCTTGAGCCACGCCGCCAACCTCTTCGCCCGCTCGCTGCTCGGTTTGCGGGCTAAAGATGCCACGGCCGGCTTCCGCCTATACCATCGCGAGGTGTTGGAGTCCATTCCCCTGGGCCAGATCTTCTCCAACGGTTACTCTTTCCTCATCGAAATGTTGTTCATGTGCCAGCGGCGCGGTTGGTCCATTGGCGAGGTGCCCATTATCTTTGAAGATCGGCGCAAGGGAAAGACCAAGATCTCCCGAAACGAAATCTTCAAAGCCCAATACACCGTGCTTCGCCTCTTTTTCCGTCGCCTGCGCGGCGGCGAGCCCCAGCGCCCGCCGGTGCCCCTTACCTCTCCATGAAACAAGTTTATGTAAAGTGTAATCTATGCGGGCGCGACAACTGGACCGTCCGCTTTCCGGCAACGCTTGACGGTGCCCACGAACTCGACGTCAGCGCCTTCCGCTGCACCAGCGCCACCTACGGCCGCCATCCCCAGATCGTTGAATGTCGCCACTGCGGCCACGTCTACGCCAACCCCCGCTGGCAGGGAGACGACCTCCTGGACGTTTATCAGGCCGTCGAGGACGAACCGTACGTGCGCGAACGGCAGGGGCGCGAATTGACCTTTTCGCGCCATCTGGCTGCCCTGGAAGAAGTCACCGGGCCGCCGGCCGGGCGCAGCCTGCTCGACGTCGGAGCCTACATCGGCGTCTTTGTCGAGGTCGCCCGCGCTTCCGGTTGGGATGCCTGCGGCATAGAGCCCTCGGCATGGGCCGTCCGGGCCGCCCGGCGGTGGGGTTTGCCCGTCATCCAAGGTACCCAGACCAGCCCGGAACTCGCCGGCCGCCGCTTCGACGTAATCACCATGTGGGACGTCATCGAGCACGTCGACGACCCGGCGGCCGAGCTCGCCCGCGCCTATCAATTGTTGAAGCCCGGCGGCTGGATTGCCGTGCACACGATGGACGTGGACAGTCTGGCTGCGCGGTTGATGGGGCGGCGTTGGCCGTGGCTCATGGACATGCACGTCCACTACTTCAACCGGCGCACGCTGGTTCAGTTGCTGCGCAAACAACAGTTCCAGATCGTCTGGGTCGGCACCCAGGGACGTTATCTACGTTTAGAGTATCTGGCGACGCGCGTCGAAGGGATCAACCGGACGCTCGGCCGCTGGCTGACCCGCCTGGTGCGGGGCCTCCGCCTTTCGCAATTGGTCGTCCCCGTCAACTTCGGCGATCTGTTTACCGTTTACGCCCGCCGCCCGCGCTCTGATGATCCGTCATGACCACGCGACGCCTCTTCGTATTCCTCTTCGTCATCGCCCTCTTCGCCATGGCCGTGCGCGAAACGCTAGATCCCGATATGTGGTGGCATCTGCGCACCGGCGAGGTTATCCTGGCCGACGGCCTGCCCCGCTATGACGTTTTTTCCTTCACCGTGCCCGACCATCGCTGGATTACCCACGAGTGGTTGTCGCAGGTATGGATGTGGATAGTGTACGTGGCCGGCGGGTTCACCGGCCTGATGGTCGTCTTTGCCGCCATCGTCGCTCTGACCTTCTGGCTCGTCTACCGGCGCACGCCCGGCCGTCCCTATTTGGCCGCGTTCGTCGTTCTGCTCGCCGCCATTGCCTCGGCCATCACCTGGGGCGCCCGGCCGCAGATCTTCAACCTCTTACTCCTGGCCGCTTTCATCTACGTCGTCGAAGGCGTGCGCGGTGGCCAACTACGTGCGCGCTACCTCTGGTTACTGCCGCCGCTGACCGCTCTCTGGGTTAATTTACACAGCGGCTATCTCCTCGGCGTCGTCTTGCTGGCCACCTATGTGGTCGGCGAGACCCTCCAGGCCTGGCTGGGGCCCGCAGGCGAGCCCACGTTATCCACCAGGCAAATTCGCCTGCTGGCGGCCGTCACCGGCGTCTCCTTCCTCGCCGCTTTACTCAATCCGAACGGTTACCATCTCTGGATCTACCCCTTCGAGACGTTGGGCAGTTCGGCCATGCAGAGCTACATTCAGGAGTGGCAACCCCCCGATTTCCACTTCGCCATCTTCTGGCCCTTCGCCGCCATGCTCGCCCTCGGCGTCACCGGCTGGGTCTACAGCCCCCGCCGGCCGTCGTTCACCGACGTTTTGCTCTTCCTGGGCACCGGCGGGGCAGGGTTGCTCTCGGCCCGACACATCCCCCTTTTCGCCATCGTCGCCGCGCCCATCGTGGCCCGTTCCTGGTGGAGCGTGCTGGCCGGCACCCGGGTGGAAGGATGGCTGGCCCCCGGCACGGAGCGGCCGCCCGGGCGGCTGGCGCGCATTCTCAACTGGTCCCTCTTGCTCCTGGCCCTGCTCGCTGCTGCTGCCTGGGTCGGCGTCAAGGCCGGCGGCAACGACGAAGCCATCGCCGACCGTTATCCCGTCGCCGCCGTCGACTTCCTGGAACAGTCAGGGTTGGATCAGGAGCGAGGCTACAATCGTTACGGCTGGGGCGGGTATCTCATCTGGCGGGGAATTCCCGTTTTCGTCGACGGGCGCGCCGACGTCTACGGCGACGACTTTCTCCTTTACTATCGGCAGACGCTGGAACTACAAGACGACTGGCGCGAGCCTCTAAATGAGTTCAATGTGACCTACGCTCTGTTAGGTAAAAACAGCGCTCTGGCCACCCTGCTGGCTACGAGCGACGGGTGGCAGGAGCGGTACACCGACGACCAGGCCGCAATTTTCGTGCGGGCCGGGAGGAATTAGGGCGACGATGTTTGGTCGGCGGCAATGGCGGGATCTTGTGTGGCTGGCCCTGCTATCCCTGGCGTTCCAGGCCTTCTGGATGGTGCGATTAGAGCACCCCAGCTACTTCGACGCCTATTATTACACCGTTAACGCCCAACAATTGGCGGCCGGCGAGGGGTTCACCACCGAGATCATCTGGCAATACCTGGACGCGCCCGACAGTCTGCCCGCGCCCAGCCACACCTACTGGATGCCCCTGGCTTCCCTCGTCGGCGCGGCCGGTTACCGGCTACTGGGCACCTTTCGCGGCGCACAGCTTCCCTTCTGGCTCATGGCCGGGCTGCTACCCCTGCTCAGTTACGCCATTAGCTGGCGGCTCACCCGAGAAACGTGGCAGGCGCGTACCGCCGCCCTCTTCACGGCGGCCGGCGGCTACTACGCCGCCTACTGGATACAGCCGACAACCTTCGTCCTCTTTGGTTGGGTAGGGGGCGCCTGCCTGCTGGCCCTCGCCTGGGCCCAGGAGCGACCTCGGCCGCTGCTCTGGTTCCTGGCCGGTGTGGCCGCCGGCCTCGCCCACCTGACGCGCGCCGACGGCGCCCTCCTGCTGGCCGTCGCCCTCTTTCTCTGGTTACTCCAACTTCGTGACTGGCGGTTACAGCGGGTGACGACCGATCTGCGCGCCATTGCCGCCGGCCTCGTCCTCCTCTTCGCCGGCTACCTCCTCATCATGGGCGGCTGGTTCTGGCGCATATGGAACCTCATCGGCCGGCCCCTTTCCACCGCCGGCACCGAGACCCTCTTCCTGACTGAGTATAACGACGTCTTCGCTTACAACCGTCACTTTACCCTTGCCGATTATCTCGCCTGGGGATGGAAAAACATTCTCATTTCCAAGCTCGAAGCGTCGTGGCTGGCCGTTCAGACCTTCATTGCCGTTACCGGCCTCACCGCCTTCACCTTTTTCATGGTCATCGCCTGGATCCGGCTGGCGCGCTGTTCCGACTCGCGGCCGTCGGCCGTCTCCTGTCGCTTTCTCCGCCCCTTTACCTGGTACACCTTCGCCCTCTTCGGCGCCATGAGCCTTCTTTTCACCTTCCCTGGGCAGCGCGGCAGCCTCCTCCACTCGTCGACCGCCCTCTGGCCCTGGTCCATGGCCCTGGTGCCCGCCGGTATGGGCATCGTCGTCGACTGGATCGCCGCTCGCCGTAGCCGGTGGCGACCCCGGCTGGCAAAGCGCCTCTTCGCCGTCTCCTTCCTCATT
>JAWVYQ010000132.1:0-10466 GCA_033722615.1 Promineifilaceae bacterium (SeqCode) | reverse complement strand
CGCAGGTCGTCGTCGGTGAAATGGTCCGGCTCCTGGCTCTGGGCGACCAGAACGCCCAGCGTCTCCTCGCCGCTGAGAAGGGGGATAAAAATGCCGGAACGAAGGGGGCGCCCGCTCACAAAGTTCGGTTGCGCCGGCAACCGGTCCCGTTCGCGGTCGAAGTCGTGTATCAACAACGGTTGGCGCTGCCGGCGCACCCAGCCCACCAGGCCCCCATCCTCGACCAGCTCGAAGAGCTGTGCCGGCCGGCGCTCGCCCTCCACCTTCCAGAAGACGATGTGGTACTCATCTTCGTGGAAGAGACCGATCTGGAACGTGTCGGTGTCCGTGAACTGGCCGGCCTGGGTGGCGATCAGCTCGCAGAGGTCGGCGATGTCCAGCTCCGCCTCGACCAGGGCGCGGCCCGCTTCACTCAGCGCCTCCAGTTCCCGGATCTGGCGCAAAATGTCGCGACGCTGCGCGCGGTAGCGGCGGCGCACTAGGAAGATCAACACGGCCGCCAGGAAGAGGGCCAGGAAAAGCAGCCCGGTTACAAATGAAAAAGACGGCCCCCAGAGACCGTCTATCTGTTGCGTTGCCGTTGCCAACATGGGATATTCGTTGCCTTACGCCGGAGGCGGGACGACCGCGTCTTTACCGCTATCCCTTCTCTTGCCACGCCGCTTCGGCCGCCGCCCGCGTCGGATAGACGTCAAAGACTTTATCGAAGCCGACCATGGAGAACACCTCGTTCACCCGCTCCTTCAAACCGGTCAGAACGACGTTGCCGCCCTCCTTCTTTGCCCTGCGCCACGCGGTCACCAGACAGCGTAGGCCGCCGCTGTTGATGTAGGTCACCTCGGACATATCGACCACGATCCGGTGATGGCCATCCCGTAGCAACTCGTCGAGCTGTTCTTCCAGGTCGGGCGTCTGTGTCTGATCGAGCCGGCCGCTGATCCCAACCAACCAGACGCCGGCGGTCAACTCCTGCTGCCAGATACTCATGAGTTTACTTCTTCCGGTATTCGTTTACTCATCGTCAAAATGTTGCCCGACCCTTCCTCGTAGGCAAAAGAAACCTTGTCCATCAGCTTGCGCATAAAGAAGACGCCCAGCCCACCGACCTGCAAATCGTGTTCTTCCTTCAGCTCCGGCGGTACCGGGGGCGGTGGAATATCTTTGGGATCAAACGGCTCGCCGTTATCTTCGATGACGACGGTAAAAGTCTCCTCGCCGACGTTCCACGTCACCGTAATGTCGCCCCCGTCCTCACCGCCGTACGTGTGCTCGATAATGTTCGTGCACGCCTCGTCGCAGGCAAGCTGTACCTGGAAAATGCCATCCTCGCCGAACCCGGCTTCTCGGGCGCCTTCGCTAACGAAGTCGCAGATCCTTTTAATTTTCTCGTACCGGCCGGGTACGGTCAGCATCCGTTTCTGGCCCATACATCTCTCTTAGTCGTTGTTTCTTTCCCGGCGACGGGCGCTCGCCAGTCTGCCCTCATTCTGGGAAAAGGGAAAAGTGCGAGAAAGCGGGGAGCGAGAATCAAAAGCTGCCAACCGCCAGCGTCACGTCGTCGTAACTTTCAAAGAGGGCGTCCAGGCCCGCAAGCTCCAGCACTTCCTGCACCCGCTCTGAGGGGTTAGCCACGCGCACGTCGCCCCCCTTCTTCTTGCACGCGCGTAGGGCAGAGACCATCGCGCGCAAACCGGCGCTGCTCAGGTAATTGACGTCAGAAAGGTCGAGGACCAGATTGTGGCGACCGTCGTTAAGCCGTTCCTGTAGCGCTTCTTCCAGCTCGGGGGCCGTGCTGCTGTCCACGCGCCCGGAAACGGTAATCAGGTCAACGCGTTTCATCTCCTGGGTCGTTATCTCTAGGGTTGAAGTTTCAGCCATTTGGACGTTTCTCCTTCAATGTTGGGCAATGGTCTAATTGCCCCACCTGCGGGTTGCTTCACGTTGGACTTGATTAATTGTCCAACACTGTGTTAGTTACGCCTATGCGACCTCCCTCATTTGTTGTCAGTCACACGGCGGCATTATACCATAAATTGCAAAAGGCCAAATCTGGCCCGCGTAACGCCAGACTTCATCTGTCAACCGGCCGCAACCCGGCATCATATCACAACGATGGTTCAATACAAAGACCAAAACAATCTAACTGCGCACCTAAAAGAAAAAGCGCGCGAGATGGGCTTCAGCATGGTCGGCGTCGTCGAAGCCCGGCCGAGCCCCCACCTCGACGCCTACTTCCGCTGGATCCACCAGGACTACCATGGCACCATGGGCTGGATGGCCCGGCCGGACCGCCAGGAGCGCCGTCAGGACCTCGACGTCATCCTGCCCGGTGTGCAATCCATCGTCTGCGTCGGCCTCGACTACGACACCATCCAGTTGCCGCCGGAGATAGCAGACGATGCCGGCCGCGGCCGCATCTCCAACTACGCCTGGGGCGCCGACTACCACGACGTAATGACCCCCCGCCTGAAAGAATTAGGCGCCTGGCTGCGCCGCCAGGTTAACGACGACGTACGCGACAAAGCGTACGTCGATACCGGGGCCATCCTCGAGCGAGACCACGCAGCCGAAGCCGGCCTCGGTTTCACCGGCAAGAACACCATGCTCATCGGTCCCCGCCGCGGCTCCTGGTTCTTCCTCGGCGAGCTGTTGACCACGGCCGCCCTGACCCCCGATCGGCCGCGCGAGACGATGCCCGGCTGCGGCACCTGTCGCCGCTGTCTCGACGCCTGCCCCACCGACGCTTTCCCCGAGCCGTACGTGGTCGACGCCCGCCGCTGCATTTCCTATCTGACCATCGAACACAAGGGAGCAATCCCCCGCCACCTCCGGCCGCAGATGGGCAACTGGGTCTACGGCTGCGACGTTTGCCAGGTCGTATGTCCCTTTAACCGCTTCGCCGTCGAGAGCCATGAAGACGCCTTCTGGCCGAAAGACGTCGACGCCGCAGCGCCGCCCCTGGCCGAGTTGTTGGCCCTGGACGAAGAAGCATTCCGCAAGCGATACGCCGGCAGCCCCATTGAGCGCATCGGCCGCGGCCGGTTGGTGCGCAACGCCTGTGTCGCCGCCGGCAACTGGGCCAGCCCCCAGGCCACCCCCCACCTGGCGCGCCTGCTCACGGACGTCGAACCGCTGGTCCGCGGCCACGCCGCCTGGGCCCTCGGCCAGATCGGAGATGGCGAAGCGACGGCCGCCCTGGGAGCAGCCTTAGAAGAGGGAGGAGACGCCGAAGTGCGAAAGGAGCTGGCGGCCGCTCTGGAAGCAGCGGCCCAGCAAGCAGGGTAAGAGCCGCATTCCCTTTTCATAAAGTAGCGAATAATAGGCGGGAATGCGGCTCCTGTCAGCCTTGCAAATTGACTTTTCCCAGATACTTCGCCGGCGACGGCCGGTTTTTAGCCCGAGGGCATCCTTGCGACCATGCTCCGTTTCCGGGAAAATCTGCTGATGATGACTACTTCGTCAAGATCTGCGCTCCCGTTGTCAGCACCATGCTCCACACGTGCTCATCCTCTCCAGGCCGGTACTCCATGATGAGTAATCCAAAGCTGAGCGGATTGACCGTCATCGTCTCCGTCCACACGTTGTCGCAGCTCCCCGAGGGGCAATCAATGCTGAATGAGCCGGACGGCTCGTGGCTCACGTTTCCGTCGCCCAGATTCAGATAAACTTCATAGTCGCCCGTTGTGCCCGTATTCGCCCCATCGTAGTCGAAGATCTGGCCATAGGCGGCCGTCACCGACAGTTCTCCATCCACCGGCACCATCGTAAACGGCACTTCGCCCGCATCCGTCCAGCCTCCTGCACGCATGTACGGGTTCAGCGGCAGCCGGCCCAGGGCAAAGGTATCTGCCCCGACGACGTCATACTTACCCGTGCGCGCGTCGGCGTCGTCCA
This sequence comes from Promineifilaceae bacterium (SeqCode), assembly GCA_033722615.1. GTDB lineage: Bacteria > Chloroflexota > Anaerolineae > Promineifilales > Promineifilaceae > JAAYYY01. The sequence goes on along the minus strand of JAWVYQ010000132.1, from coordinate 6,572 downwards.
GGATGTGCAGATTCCGCTGGTTAATGTCCAGAGGCAGGGTCTCGTCCCAGTTAGGCGCATTGTTTGGGGGGCGCGCCCAAACGTCGAAAACGTTCTTCGAATGCCCGCTGAGGGTCGTGACGTCCAGGTAAATTTGGCGGAAGTCGTTGCTGTCGGTGGGGATCGTCGTTACGTCCACCACGAAGTCCGAGCCGCCGTCGACGGCCGGGTGCACGTACTGTTCGCCGCCGCCCAGATTCTCAAGGCCCAGGCCCGGCGTCACCCACTTGAGGTCGGTCCCATTGGCCACTTCATCGGTGGCATTCGCCGTGTACGTGGCGATCGTTTGTCGCCGCGGGAAACCGGGGGAAGTGTCGTAGTAGTACAGTTCAAAGCGAGTGGGCACGTCGTCCATCGCACCGCCCGCACCGCCACACTGGCTCGTGCCGTACCCTTCGTCCACCCGCGTGTACCAGAAGGGGTTGCGGTACGGCTCATTTTGCAGGTCGGCCGAACGGGTAATCTCGTCCGTTGCCTGCACGCAGGCCAGATTCATATTAGGGTCACAGGTGGGCAGGCTCGGAGTGGTTGCCCCGAAGTCTGTGATGTAATCGGCCGAAAATCTAAATTCGTTTGGGTCCGGATTGACTCTGGTATTTCCCACTCCCGGATCAAACAGTTCAATTCGTATCTCCGGCCCGTACTCGTCGATGTACCGCTGATCCACGCGAATACGGTACTGGTGCACACCTTCGGCGATATACCATTCGCTGTTGGGGTCGCCGCTGCCATTCTTCCAACGGGGCGCCACCGGGTCGCCGTTCGCCGTACACGTGTCGGGCCCATAGGCGAAGACGTTGGCCTTGCGCGCCGCCCCCCACTCGAACGCCGTCGGCGTGAACAGCTCCGGCCGGGCCACCAGCGCGGCCGTCGCCGACCGCGTCACGTTCACCTCGTTAAAGCCCAGAAGCTGCATGAAGTTCATGGCCACCGGCCACGTCACCGTCAGCGTAAACTGCGGCGCCCCCCGCGCTGTCTCCGTCTTTTTGTAATCGCTGGACGTCGCGTCCGCCATTGGCCAACCGCTCAGGTTAAGGCTGCGCACCGCTTCATTGTATGCAGCATTGACGTCGTCGCTGGTCCGGAGCTGCAGGACGCCCGCTCGCGTGGCATCGTCCACAGCTGTGCCAAACTGCGACATCCGCGTAAACAGATAGGCCGCGTCGATGGCCATGCCCACGATAGCCATAATGCCCATGAAAGCGAAGGCGAGGATGACGATACTCTGCCCCGTTTCACTTTCTTGCGCGCGATTGATCATCTTATGCCACGTTGACCGTTTATCCATCGAGAAACCCTCTGTCACTGAAAAACTGGGTTCTACATTTCGAACCTCCGGGAGGCTTGCGAACGACTCCTGGGTATAAGAGGCTATGCGCAAGCCTCCCGGAGGTTAGACCACGCTATGCCGGGGGCTGTTTTTCAGCCCCCGGCACGCGGGCGTTTACTGTCTATCAGTTACGTTGTGCTGCGCCATTAAGGATTGACGATGTCGCTAAAGTTGCCCGTGTCATCCGGCGTGCCCCACTCTTCGCAGACGGAGGTAACCGTCTTCGTCTTCTTGAAGCGGAACTCAATGTGGCTCAGCGCGTGCTCGGGGCCGGCGCTGGTCGTCTCAAAGGTGTACGTTGGGTCGCCGCCGTCGGTGCCGGTTCCAACCAGCCGCGTCACATAACCCAGGGTTTCCACTGTGTTGCCTACCTCCAGCGCCATCCAACCGTCCTGCTCAGTCGGGGCCTTATGGAAGACGCGGACGTGGGTCGCCTGCTCTTCCAGGACGATGATGAAGGTGTCGGTTTCTACGCCGTCGTCGCCGAGTTGGTCCCCGGTCGCGTCGAACTTAATGCTCGGAGGGGAGCCGGTGGGCTTGTTTTCCGCCGCGTAGGTGCCCGTACCCTCGCCGCCTTCCCACGTACGCTTTGTCGTGTAGGAGACGCCCTCAAAGGCGCCTACGGCAATGCGGTTGCCGGTGACGTCAATGGCGCTGATCGCCGGTACCGGCCCGTTTTCACCGCTCTCCGTCTCCGTCCACTTCAGGCAGATGGCGGCCGGTTCTTCAGCCTTGTCCACGACGCCCACGCTGATCGCCGTCAGCTTGTCCGGGTACGTGTCGAAGAAGGAGTCCAGGTTCAGGATGGAGTCGTACTGTCCGTGCGCCACAGTAATGATCAAGTCCATATCGTAGCCGTCGGAGCCAATATCTTCCAGAACCATGTTCTGTAACTCTTCGGCCGAAGGCATGCCGTCAGAACCGTTCGGTGTGGCCATCTCCCACGATTCGAAGTAGATGGAGCCGTCCGACTCATTCTGGGCCGTCTTCGCCCGGACCACGGCAAAATCCCACATCTCGGCGGCTTCCTGCGGCGTATTGCGCACCGAATTGACGGCCACCTCGGCCATCGCCGTGTCCCAGCCGGTGGGCAGGGTATCTTCGCGGAAGTTGGTGACGGCGAAGCTTGTCGCCGCGCCGGCCGCCGTCGTGACCCGATTCTGAGCGATCAAAATATTGCTGACTTCGATGACGCCCGCCAGCAGGGCGATGATCAGGGGCAACATAATCGTGACCTCGGCCAGACTTTGCCCTCTTTCGCTCCGATTCCGGAGCCACTTGAAGATGTTCATTGGATACCTCCACTCAAACATAGACTTAAGCATTATCGCTCGACGATTTCCGTCACTTATTATTCTACGAAATCGCCGCCGATTTGTGATCAACCGTCCGCATAGAAGTCACATATCAGGCGGTCGATCTTCCCCTCAACCGATTGGTTTATGACTTCGGTACTATTTGCTCCCCCCTTGCTCCCTCCCCTCAGGGGGAGGGTCGGGGAGGGGGCGCTCCTCAGGAGGAGGACGGCTGCCGCCAGGGAGGCGGTCAAGGCGATTCCTCGCTCGATATCATCTCGCCGCTGTTCGGATCGACTTGGAGCGTCAGCGACGCCGGGACCTCCGTGTTGATCAACCGCGCCCGCCACACAAACTGGTTATTCGTGTCCAGCGTCATCGTCAATTTGCCCTCCCCATACTGCTCCAGAAAAGTCCGGCCGCCGTTCTCCATCACAATCGACAGCAGTTGCGGGCTGTCGACCTGCCATCCCGTCGTCGCGTAAATGTTGAGGCGCCGGTCCGTTTCCCGGTTACTGATCAACCTCCCCTCATTCTGCGACACCGAGATCAGGGCCGTGGCCGACTGACCCGGCGAGTAAAAGACAAAATTCCACGTGGCTGCCTCCGGCTCGAAGCTGTCGCCCTCCGGCCAGGCCGCGCGCGCATTCAACAACTTGGCGTCGGCCGCCCACTGCTGGGCCACCGGCTGTGCAACCTGATAAGAAGTGCGCGCCGTGCGTGCCTCCACCACCTGCTGCGCCGTCTCCGCCGCCTCCCCGGCCGGTCCCGGATTGCGCTCCAGCCAGAAACGCAGCAATAGGGCCAGCACGATCACCAGCAGAACGGCCAGTATGCTGCTGAGAACCCATTCCAGCTTACTCATCGCTACTGGTTGTGAATCGTGGGCAGATAAACCGTCGGCGAACGGCGGATATAGAAGATTTGATGGTTGTCGTTCACCGTGAAAATCTGCGAGTAAGCCAGATGCACCGTCGCGCCCGTGCACACCATCGACGGATTGATCGAGCGGATATCCGGCTCGGTGACCACCGTTCTCGGCGACCACGTTCCCTTATACGTCGTGCCCAGAATCTGCTCTCGGGGGTTGGGATCGACGGCCCCATGGTAATAGAGGTGGACGCCGCTGCTGCAGCCGGCCACCGTCGACACCAGGTAAAAGGGCGTGTTCGTATTCACCTCGATCGGATAGCCAGGGCTGGTGTTGGTCGGCGGGTCGTCCCAGCCGTTTGCCGCCGAGTAACCGATATAGTACGGATACTGCTCGTCGCTTTCCAACCGTCGGGAGAAGCCGACGTGCAGATCGTTTCCTCTGGCGGCGATGGCCGGTTGCCGCGGCTCGCCTGCTTGATTGGGATCCGGGGAAGTGGCCAGGACCAAATAGGCATCCCAGTTAACGGCCGATGCCGTAACGTTTCCTTTCCGGTAGCGGATCTCGTAGCGCCACGGCGATCCGTCGAAAATTCGCTCTTCCCAGACCACGTGGGCGTCGCCGTTCTGGTCGATGGCGATATCCGGCACGTTCGCCCGGTTCTGGCCCGTCGTCAGTTCCTGTGGCGTACTCCACGTCGCGCCATCGTTGCGCGAAACGGAATAATACAATTTTTGATCCTGCTGCGTCCAGACAGCGTGGAGCACGCCGTCTGGGCCGGCCGCGATATCCGGTTCGAAGACGAATTCGCCGGCGTTCACGACGAGGTTGCTTCCGTTGGCCGCCCACTGCCCCTCGCGCGCGTGCCAGATACTATCTGACGTGCGCCAGATGGCGTGAGCCGTGTTGCCCACAAAGTCGAAAGCCACCTGCCGGGCGTTCGTCTCGCTGCTGTGCACAGGGGCCGGCGTCGACCACGTGTCGCCGCCGTCGCTCGACTGGCTATAGTAAGGATTCTCCACGCCGTCGTCCGTCTCGTGATTGTACAGGATCATCAGCCGGCCAGTGGAAGACATTTTGATCACGGGGACGAAAGCCCCGTTGCTGGCCGTCGTCGAAACGTGCACCGCCTCGCTCCAGTTAGCCATCGGGTGCAGTAGTTCCGCTTCTTCAACCTGTTGAGCCCCTTCCTGGCCCCCATCTTGAGCGGCCGCTGCGTACCGCCCCCACAGCAGTGCACCAAACAACACCAGCAGGCAAACAAGGACAAATGAAAGTCGAATTCCTCTTCCTCTTTTACTACTCATCCCTTTATCTTATCCATTAACTACAGACGCCCTGTTCCAGGAACAGATCTTCCGACGTCGTCAGACCGGCGTTCACGACCACGCCCGAGACCGAGTAGAAGTACTCGACCGAATCGATGACCACGCACGCCGTCAGCGTATAGCTGCCCGGGTCGACGGGGCTGAAGAAGTAATTGCCCTCCGTGTCCGAGTAAGTCGTGTTCATCAGATTGCCGGACGCTTCGTCGAAAAGGCGGACCTCGACGTTTGCCTGCGGCTGTAGGCCGCCGCCCGCGGATGTCACAAACGTTTGCCCCACGATGTTGCCCGGCTCCTCCGGAGTAGGCGAGGGCGTTGGCGTCACGCCGGGGGTCGCCGTAGGTGTTGGCGTGGGCGTCGCTCCTGGCTCCACGTTCACCGACAACGGGCCGGCGATGTTGTTGTTCTCGTACCGCTCCTCGATGACGCCCGTCGGCCCCGGATCCGAGTCCACCACGGCGTACACGTCGTGCGTCCCGTCACTCCCAAAGCCGTCGCTGACGGTGAAGGTCACCACTCGCGTTTGACCCACCCCCAGGCCGCTGACGGCGGCGATCGCTTCCCGATAGCTCTGGTCGATGTGCGTCGTCACGCCGTCGGTGGGCGCCGGCTGCGGGTCGAAGTAGATGCCGACGAAAAACTGGCTGATGGCGTCCAGCGTGCCCGCGTTTTCAACCTCCACTGCGAACACCACGGGATCGTCCGCGTTGATCGGCGGCGCCGGACTCAACACCGTCGGACCGGCCGTGATGATTAGGTCTGGCGTGGGACACGGAATCGTAAAGGTCGTTTCCGCCCGCAACTCATTGTTCCCCGGTCCGCTTTGGTAGGCCGTAATTGTGTACTCGCCGTCGGCCGCTTCGTCAGGAACCGTGATGGTTGCTGACCAGTTTCGCGCCGCCGGTTCCGTTTCAAGCAACGAGCCTTCCCAAGAAATCTCAATGTCCCCCCAATTGTTGCGGTCTTCCCAGTTATATCCGCTAACCGTCACCGTTGCGCCCGCCTCGCCGCAAATCGGCTCGAGCGTGATGAACGTGTTGGCGTTGACGTACGTCTCGACGTCGCCCGAGTTGTTGTTCGACGGATCCGGATCTGTGTCGCTGGTCGACACGGTGGCGCTATTTGTGATGGTGCCCGAACTCGACTGCGTGGGGATCACGTCGATGGTGATCGTGACGCTGGCTTCGCTGGCCATCGTCCCCAGGCTGCACGAAACCGTCCCGCCGGATTGGGTGCAAGTTCCCTGTGGTGTCGAACTGCCGACGAAGGTAACGCCGTCGGGCAGATTGTCGATGATGCTGACGTTGCGGGCAGGGCTGGGACCGTTATTGGTCACCGTCAGCTCATACGGGAACGCAGTGCCGGCTTCGGCCGAGGCAGGCGCCTCTTTGGTGATCGCCACGTCGGAGCGCCCTTCCACCGTCGTCGTCGCCAGGCTGATGTCGTTACTGCCGTTGTCGTCCGGTTCGTTACCGTCTATCGTCACCTGATTGGTGACGGCGCCCGGCGCGCCCGGCGCCGTGACGCCCAGCAGAATCGTCACCTGTTCGCCTGGAGCCAGGTTGCCCACCTCGCATTGGACCGTCGAAGCGTTTATCTGAGAGCACGTGATGTCTCCCCTGCTGACGCTGTAGGTGCGGTAGAGAACGCCGTCGGGCAGGATGTCGGTGACGACGACGCCCGTGGCTGTGTCGTCCGGATCCAGGTTGGTG
>JAWVYQ010000131.1:0-10490 GCA_033722615.1 Promineifilaceae bacterium (SeqCode) | reverse complement strand
CGCCGCCCGAATTCACCCCCTCTTTACCCTCGCCCTGTGGTATAATACGCTACAGAACGCTCTTAACAACGGCATCACAACCCGCCCCCCACGATAATTCGGTGCCCGCCGAAATCTCGGGGAGTGTCCGAAAAAAGTGGCAACGTTGGCCGCCTTGGCCATGTTGGCCATCTTGAGCCGCCGTCGCCGCGAACGCACCAAAACTTAAGGGGGGCGCCCGAAAAAAAGTGGCAGCCCTGGCACACTTGGCACCCTTGCCCCAAATCCGTTGCCGAAAAGCGGCCGCTGCCGTATCATTTCTCCATCATGCAGCCTGACGCCTACCCGGTTGACAACGACCTCCTGTCGGAAACGTGGGACCGTTTCATGGAGACCGGCCACCTGCCGCCGGCATTGTCCGCCCGGCTCGATCCGGCCGTCCTGCAATCGTGGCGCCGCTGCCTGCCGCGCCTCGACTACGGGGCCACCCCCCGCCCCAAACGGCTGACCGCATCCTCCCTCAACTCCGTCCTCAAGGCCCACACCGACCTGATGTCCGTCGCCGCCCCCATCATGGAAGACATCCATCAGTTCATCGAAGGCTCTCAGTGCGCCATCCTCCTCGCCGATAGCTCCGCCTGCATGTTGTCCGTCGTCGGCGACCCGGCCGTGCTGGCGCGTGTCGAAGAACTGGGGCTAGGCCAGGGCACCTACTGGACCGAGGAACAGTTAGGCACCAACGCCCTGGGCATCGCCCGCATCGCCGCCATGCCCGTCCAGGTCGTGGGCGCCGAGCATTACTTCCGCGCCTACCACACCTTCACCTCCACCGCCGCCCCCGTTCACGACGTGCGCGGGCGCACCGTCGGCCTGCTGGCCATCGTCGGCATGCTGGACACGGCCACGTCCCACACGCTGGGGCTGGCGATGACGGCCGCCCGGGCCATCGGCAACCAGCTGCAGACCGACTGGTACATCGAGGAGGCCAACCGCCACCTGACCGAGGTCAAGACGATGCTGGGCGCCATCTCCGAAGGCGTGGTGGCCTGGGACCGGAAAGGCGTGATCAACCACGTCAACGCCCCGGCCGCCCGCATTCTGGACATTTCGCCGTCGGCCGTGGTCGGCCGGCCGCTGGAGCAGGCCCTTTCCCTGCCGCCCGTCGTCGCCCAGGCGGCGGCCGAGCACCGGGAGCTGCGCGACGTCGAGGCCACCTTCCACTCCGACGGCCAGCAGATCCCCACCCTCGTCAACCTGCGCCCCGTCTTCGGCGGCGAGGAGCAGCCCATCGGCTACATCGCCATGCTGCGCCCCATCGAGCACGTGCGCCGGCTGGTACACCAGCAGATCGGGGCCCGGGCCACGCTCAGCCTGGACGACGTTTCCAGCAGCGCCCCTTCCATGCGCTCCGTTCTGCGCCAGGCGCGCATCGCCGCCCGGGGCACGGCCCCCGTGCTGCTCCAGGGCGAAGGCGGTTCCGGCAAGAACCACCTGGCGCGGGCCATCCACAACGAAGGGCCGCGCGCCGACGCTCCCTTCATCGCCATCAATTGCCAGGCCATCCCCCACGAATTGATGGTCGGCGAATTTCTGGGCTACGAGCGGGACGAATCGAGCAAGAGCCGGCCGAGCAAATTCGAGCTGGCCAACGGCGGCACGCTGCTGCTAGATCAGGTGGAGAATCTGTCGTTGGAGATGCAGGCCGCCCTGCTGCACCTCATCGAAACAGGCCACGTCATGCGCCTCGGCAGCCCGCGGCCGATCCCCGTAGACGTGCGCATCATCGCCGCCACCACGGCCGACCTCTCCGAGCGAGTGGCCGAGGGCAGCTTCATGTCCCACCTCTACTACCGCTTCGGCGTCTTCAGCATCACCATCCCGCCCCTGCGCGAGCGCGTGGAGGACATCCCCCTCCTCGCCGAGCGCTTCCTGGCGCGCATCACCAAACGCAGCGACGAGAGTTGCTGGATCGAGGACGAAGCGATGGCCATCCTGCGCCGTTATCCGTGGCCGGGCAACGTGCGCGAGCTGGAAAGCGTGCTGGAGCGGGCGCTAAACCAGAGCTCGAATTCGACCGTCCACGCGGCCGATCTGCCGGCCGTCGTGCGCCAGGGGCGCGTGCTCACCGCCTCCTCGCCGGACCCGCAGCCCGTCCTCTCGCTGGCCGACGCCGAGCGGGAAGCCATCATCCGCGCCGGCCGGGCGTTCGAGGGCCGCGTGACGAAGATGGCGCAGCAGCTGGGCATCGGCCGGACGACCCTGTGGCGCAAGATGAAGCGCATGGACATCTCGCCAGAGCAGTTCAAGCATTGAACGACCCCACGCTCTCAACTCCGTATGTTTCAATTTGAAACAGATATATCCCAAATGCGTTTCACATTGAAACATTTTTCATCCCTCAGTTGAATCCGCTTCCCAAAAAATTTATCATGTCACCCAGAGTTTTGTGCAAAGTGCCACATTAAAGCAACACAAACGTGGGTGAGATGCATAAATCATTCCCCTTCCAAAAATGGGAGGGCCCCTTCCAAAAATGGAAGGGCCTCTTCCGGAGATGGAGGCCCCCTTCTGGCAGATGGAGGGTTCAGCTCCACATTGAGGGTGCGTAACACTGGCTAACATCCTGCCTCGTGCGAGGCCGGATGTTTTTTGTTTGGCGACACGCGGGGAGAAGGTCTGCTGAGTTAGAGACGGGCGCCATCGCCGGGCATTGCCCTGCGGTGCCCCAAACGCGTTTTGAAGAGGACGCCGTACGCAGCAAAGGAGGACGCCTATCGGGAGGATTTTCACCGCATACGCACACAGTTCCACTCACTTTACAGAAGCAAGTAACGTCTTGAGGAGGGTTTCTTATGGCAGAGGAAATTGGCATCAGACAGTATATCGCCGAGGCAATCGGCGTTTTCTTCATCATTCTCTTTGGTGATGGATACGTCGCCATTGCCGTCCTTTACGGGGTAGGGGACGGGCTCATGCTGGCGGGATTCGCGTGGGCCTTCGCCGTCGCTCTGGCCATCTACTTCGGCGGCTCAATGCAGAGCGGCGCGCACTATAACCCGGGGGTAACCCTCGCCTTCGCCTTACGGCGCGGCTTCCCCTGGAACAAAGTATTGCCGTACATCGTCTTCCAGATTCTCGGCGGCTTCCTCGGCGCGGCCGCAGTGTGGATCATCAATGCCGAACAGTTAGCCTACCAGCTAGGGCAACTGCCAAACGGCTTCGCGACACCGCCTACCGTTGAGGCGTCGGGTCTGGTGACGGAAGCCGGCGGCGCCGTCTACGCCCAGATCTTCGCGCCGATGGCCCCCAACTGGGGCATCGCCGTCGGCCAGATGGTCCAGACCGGCGTGCTCGTCGCCTTCGTCGCCGAATTCCTGGTGACGGCCGTGCTGCTGCTGGCCATCTTCTCGCTCATTGACCCCGGACAGCCAAATACGGGCCCGGGCTGGACGCCCTGGCTTATCGGTCTCACCGTCGGTATGCTGGTCATGATCGAGGCGCCGATCACGATGACGTCGATGAACGCCGCGCGCGACCTCGGTCCGCGTATCTGGATCGCGCTGATGGGCGCAGGAGGGAACGCCTTCCCCGGCCCGGCCGGATGGGGCAACACCATCGCCACGACCATCATCTGTACGCTAGGGGCCATTGCCGGCGCTTACTTCCACGACTACGTGATGAAGCCTGCCTACAGGGAAGAGGAAATGCCGGAGCCCACCCGCGCCGAAGCCGAGGCAGACTAAGGCACCGGGCCAGCTTTCGAGAATCGCCGTCAACCGTTACAATAAGGGTGGCTGAAGCATCGTCAATGTGACAGAGACTTCGCCACCCTCACTACCCAGGAAAGAAGGGGTAAAAATTGAGCCACCGAAAGTCGCGCAAGACGGGTAACAAGCGGAGAAAGAAAAAGGCATCCTCCCAAGGTGAATCCACCGGGTGGGGATCGCTCAACCCCAAAATCGCAATCACCGGGATCATCGTGGTCAGCGTTTTCTCCGCAGGCAACGTGCTCTTTGCCCTCTACAAGGAAGGCGTCGACGTCGGCACCATGATCCTGATCACTTTCCTGGCGCTGGTTACTCCGGGGCTGGCTGCCGCTCTCGTTTACTATATCCGCAAGAAGCTCAGCGGATGAGGAAAAAGCGACGAGCGGCAGTCTGAACCCCGGTATCGCCGAGGCGGCCGCCCCATCTGCTGTGCCGGATCGGTGGAGCGGGTGCTGTCTCGTGCTCCCCAAAGGCCGAAGAGGAGGTCTTTTCAGGTGGCGCAGATCCAGTTGACCCAGGTTCAGAGCGAAATGATTAAACGCCAGATCCAGGAAGCCCGACTGAAGGCGCTCATTTCGTATCGCAGCGGCCGGGTCGAAGCAGAGTTCGTCGAACCAGACAGCGGCGTGCGCGAGCGCATCGACCTGACGCCGGAAAAGCCACGACAGATTCCCCGGGCGCACCGCTGGACCAACGTCCTGCTGTTCGGAGGGCTGGTGTGGGCCGGCCTGTGGTTTATTGGCGGCATGATGCGCTTCATCGATGTGGCGCCCATCATAATCGCCATCAACGTGACCATCGGCCTCGTCGCTTCTATCGCGGGCGTCGTCCTGGCAGAGCGCCAACTGGGTACCCCCATCTTACTCTCCCCGGAGCAAAGCAGCGTGCTCCGGCGCCGGCTGGAAGAAGGCGCCGAGCTGGACAGCGTTTCCGGGGGCGGCGGAACCTCTGTGCTGGGGAGGGGCCACCTTTACGTACAGTTCAAAGAAGAGGAACATCTCGTCCGTTACGCGATTGGAGCATCGGGCGACGTCAAACGTCGGACGGCGCCCCCACCCCAATCGAAGACAGGAGGCCAGATATGAAAAAATTGATTAACGACGTCGACGACGTTGTACGAGAACAGCTCGAGGGAATGGCGGAAGCCCACCCTGAGTTTCTGAAAGTTAACTTCGATCCCAACTACGTTTATCGCGCCGACGCTCCCATCAGCGGGAAGGTCGCCCTCGTATCCGGCGGCGGCAGCGGCCACGAACCAATGCACGGTGGCTTCGTCGGCATGGGCATGTTGGACGCGGCCTGCCCTGGCGAGGTGTTCACGTCGCCCACGCCGGACCAGATGTACGAAGCGGCGACGACGGTGGATAGCGGCGAAGGCGTGCTGTTCATCGTCAAGAATTACACCGGCGACGTGCTCAACTTCGAGACGGCCGCCGAGCTGGCCGCAGCGGACGGCATCAAAGTGCAGAGCATTCTCATCGACGACGACGTCGCGGTGAAGGACAGCCTCTACACGGCCGGGCGGCGCGGCGTGGGCACGACCGTGCTCGCCGAAAAGATCGTCGGCGGCGCGGCCGAAGCGGGCTACGACCTGGAGCAGTTGGCCGACCTCTGCCGCCGGGTGAACCAGTACGGGCGCTCGATGGGCATGGCCCTCACCTCGTGCACGGTGCCCGCGGCGGGCAAGCCGACCTTCGATCTTGGCGAAGACGAAATCGAAATCGGCATCGGCATTCACGGCGAACCGGGCCAGCGGCGCATGGAAATCGTCCCGGCCGACGAGATCACGGAGATTCTCGCCCTGGAAATCATCGAAGACGGCGCCTACACGCGCACGGTGCGCGAATGGGACAACGAGAAGGGCGAATGGTACGAGCGCGAGCTGACAGATGAGCCGTTCCAGGAAGGGGACGAAGTCATCGCCTTCGTCAACAGCATGGGCGGCACCCCCGTCTCCGAACTCTACGCCGTCTACCGCAAGCTGACGGAGATTTGCGAGGCGAAAGGGCTGAAGATCGTGCGCAACCTTGTCGGCCCGTACATCACGTCATTGGAGATGCAGGGCGCGTCCATCACGTTGCTCAAGACCGACGAAGAGATTCTGAAGTTCTGGGACGCGGCCGTGAAAACGCCCGGTTTGCGCTGGGGCGCTTAGAAGGAATAAAGGCTTGTTATGGCAACGAGAGATCAGATAGTACAGTGGCTGAAAAATCTGCACGACGTTCTCATTGAGAACAAGGAGTACCTGACAGAGCTGGATTCTGCCATCGGGGACGCGGATCACGGGATCAACATGAAACGCGGTTTCGACAAGGTGGTTGACAAGCTGCCCACCGTAGCCGACAAGGATATCGGCAGCATTATGAAGACGACGGGCATGGCCCTTATCTCCAGCGTCGGCGGCGCGGCCGGCCCCCTTTACGGCACCTTCTTCATGCGCGGCGGTATGGCCGCGGCCTCGAAGGAGAAGCTCACAGGGGAGGACATCGTCGAGATGTTGCAATCGGGCGTGGAGGGCGTGGTGCAGCGCGGCCGCGCCGAACTCGGCGACAAGACGATGGTCGACGCGCTGACGCCGGGGGTGGACGCCATGAGGGAGTCGCTGGAAAACGGCGACGACACCATCACTGCCCTGGAGGCAGGCGTCGACGCGGCCGAACAGGGTATGAAGGACACCATCCCGATGCAGGCCAAAAAAGGGCGAGCCAGCTACCTGGGCGAGCGCAGCATTGGCCACCAGGATCCGGGCGCCACATCGTCCTATCTGATATTGAAAACACTGTTAGAGACGTTGAAGGAAGACGGAGAGAGTGATGAGTGAGAGCGTCTGCCGGTCGCCGTTGCGATTGGTAGGAGCACTCCTTTCGTCGCTAATTGAAAGCGGGGCAATTTGCCGAATTGCCCAAGAGTATCGAAGGAGTATGGAAAATGGCTAAATATGTTGCAGCAATTGACCAGGGTACGACCAGTACCCGGACGATGATCTTTAACCATTCCGGCGAACCGGTCGCCGTGCACCAGATGGAGCACGAGCAGATCTATCCCAAGCCGGGCTGGGTCGAGCACGACCCGATGGAAATCTGGAACCGCACGCGGGACACGGTGCGGGAAGCGATGCGGAAGGCGGGCGCCTCCTCCGACGACATCGCAGCCGTGGGCATCACCAACCAGCGCGAGACGACGGTGGTCTGGGACAAAACCACGGGCGAACCGTACTATAACGCCATCGTCTGGCAGGACACGCGCACGGACCGCATCGTCAACGCGCTGGCCCGCGATGGCGGTCAGGATCGCTTCCGGCCGAAGGTAGGGTTGCCCCTGGCGACCTACTTCTCGGGGCCGAAGGTGAAATGGATCCTGGAGAACGTGGACGGCGTGCGCGAAGCGGCCGAGCGCGGCGACGCCGTCTTTGGCAACATCGACACCTGGCTTATCTGGAACCTGACCGGCGGCCCAGACGGCGGCAAGCATGTGACCGACGTGACCAACGCCAGCCGGACGATGTTGATGGACCTGGAAACGCTGGATTGGGACGACGAGATCTGCGAGATCATGGGCATCCCCAAGCAGATGTTGCCCGACATCCGTCCCTCATCCGAGATCTACGGCCACACGCGCAACGACGGCCCCTTCGAGGGCGTGATCCGCGTGGCCGGCGACCTGGGCGACCAGCAGGCGGCGACCGTGGGCCAGGTCTGCTTCGACGTCGGCGCCGCGAAGAACACCTACGGCACCGGCTGCTTCATGCTGCTCAACACGGGCACGGAAGCCGTTCCCTCGGAGCACGGCCTGCTGACGACCCTGTGCTACAAGTTCGGCGACGAACCGGCCGTTTACGCGCTGGAAGGCTCCATCGCCATTACCGGCGCCCTGGTGCAGTGGGTGCGCGACAACCTGCAGATGATCGAGACGGCGCCGGAAATCGAAAATCTGGCGAAGACGGTGGACGATAACGGCGGCGTCTACTTCGTGCCCGCCTTCTCCGGTCTCTTCGCCCCTTACTGGCGCAACGACGCCCGCGGCGCCATCGTGGGCCTCACCCGCTACGTCAACCGCGGCCATCTGGCCCGCGCCGTCCTGGAAGCCACCGCTTACCAGACGGCCGAGGTGCTGGAGGCAATGGAGAATGACTCAGGCGTCGAGCTGAAGGAGTTGAAGGTGGACGGCGGCATGGTCTACAATAACCTCCTGATGCAATTCCAGGCGGACATCCTGAACGTGCCCGTCATTCGCCCCAAGGTCTCCGAAACGACGGCGCTGGGCGCCGCCTACGCGGCCGGCTACGCCGTCGGTTTCTGGGAGAGCTACGAGGACATGACCCGCAACTGGGGTCGTGACAAGCGTTGGGATCCCGAGATGGACGAGACAGAGCGTAAGACGCTGTACAAGAGCTGGAAGAAGGCCGTGACCCGGACCTTCAACTGGATCGAAGACGAAGAAGCAGAGGAACCCGTCGCGGTAGACTGACCGCAGCGCTGAGATCCCAACGTGGGGGCCGACGGACCGGCCGGTCTGTCGGCCCCTTTAACAACCTGTCTCCTCGAAGGAGGTCTCCTTAAAGGAAAAGGAGGTCTTCTCCGAGGAGAGGGGGTCTCCTCCATAAGAAGAGGAGGGAAGATATGGCTGACTTTCACGTGTTGATTATCGGCGGCGGTGGCACCGGCGCGGCGGTCGCGCACGATCTGGCGCTCCGCGGCCTGCGCGTGACGCTGGTGGAACGAGGCGAGCTGACGTCGGGCACCACCGGCCGGCATCACGGCCTGCTCCACAGCGGGGCGCGCTACGCCGTTAAGGACCAGGAGTCGGCGATCGAGTGCATCGAGGAAAACCAGATCTTGCGGCGCATTGCCCCTGGCTCGTTTGAGGAGAACGACGGCCTCTTCGTCGCCGTCACAGACGAGGACATGGAGTACAGCCATGACTTCCTGGAGGGGTGCGCCGAGTGCGGCATTCCGGCGCAACGCCTGACGCCGCAGGAGGCGTGGCAACTGGAGCCCAATCTCAGCCCGGATCTGAAGCTGGCCGTACGCATTCCTGACGCGACGATGGACGCCATGCGCCTGCCGCTGCGCTTTTTCGCCACGGCCAAGAAGAACGGCGCCGTCATCAAACCGTTCCACGAAGTGGTGGACGCCCGCATGCAGGGCAACACGGTGACAGGCGTGCGCGTCGTCGACCACACCAGCGGCAAGGAAGAGGAGATCGGGGCCGATCTGGTGGTCAACGCGGCCGGGCCGTGGTCCGGTCAACTGGCGGACATGGTCGGCGTGGAAGTGCCCATCCGGCCGTCTCCCGGCGTGATGCTCGCCCTGCGCGGCCGCCTGTGCAACATGGTCATCAACCGCATGACGGAGTCGGGCGACGGGGACATCATTGTTCCCCAGCGCGGCCTCTCCGTGGTGGGCACCAGCTCCTGGGTGGTCGAGGATCCGGACGACCTGGGGTTGCCGGAAGACCACATCCAGATGATGTACGACGAAGGATCGAAGATGATCCCGCTGGTCAACGAGGCGCCCTTCCGCGCCGTGTGGGCCGCGGCGCGCCCCCTCATCGGCCCGCGCAAGGCGGACGCCGACTCTGGTCGGGAGCTGAGCCGCACCTTCAAATGTTTCGACCACGTGGACGAAGGCGTGGAGGGATTTGTGACGATCACGGGCGGCAAAGCCACCACCCTGCGCGGAATGGCCGAGTCCACGGCCGACGTCGTCGTGGAGAAGTTGGGGCTGGACGCCCCCTGCCGCACCCGCGAGGTGGAGCTGCTTCCCTTCGAAGCGTATTATACCCTTTAGCGAGTGGCGCGAGCGCCCGGCCGGGCGTTGCGGTCACCGGACTCTGAGACGCGATGGCTACTAAGACGATCAATTTCAAGGTATTCCGCTACAAGCAGGGCCAGGATGCTCCTCGCTATGACACCTTTCCTGTGGAGGCGGACGAGAACACCACGGTGCTGGTCGCCCTCCAGGCCATCCGCCGCGACCAGGATCCGACGCTGACGTTGCGCCATTCCTGCCACCACGCCTCGTGCGGCACCTGCGGCATGCTGGTTAACGGCCGGGAAGAACTGGCCTGCGTCGTCCGCGTGCTGGAGCTGGAGACGGAGACCGTCGTGGTGGAACCGTTGCGCAACCTGCCCGTGGTCAGCGACCTGGTAGTGGACATGGATCCGTTCTACGCCGTTCTGAACGGCGCGGAGCGCCCGTACATTCGCCACAGCGAGTTCCTGGCCCAGGCGAACACGCCCGACGGCATCGAAACGTACTCCCGCTATGAGAATTGCATCGAATGCGGCGCCTGTGTCTCCGCCTGCCCCATCACGGGCTCGGACGAGGCGTACATCGGGCCGGCCGCGCTGGCGGCCGCGTGGCGGGTGGTGGACGAGCCGCGCGGGCAAGATCCGCAGAAGGCGCTGGAGTGGGTCGACCACGAGCATGGTTGCTGGCGCTGCCACGTGGCCTTCGAGTGCACGGAGGCGTGCCCGTCCAACGTGGAGCCGGCCGAAAAGATCATGGCCCTGCGCCGCGAATTGACGAAACAGAAGCTCGGCCGGTTCTTCCGGTTGGGCCGGTCATGACCAACCAAGGAGAGTGTTGACGTGCAAGACACGGGAAGATTACAGGACAAGGCGCGCCCGAAGCGGCCGCTCCGGGCCTGGTTCGACGTGCGCAAGGATCGGGTCGGCTCCTGGGCGTTCGCCCTCAACCGCATCACGGGAATCGGCCTCACCGTCTACCTCATTCTCCACCT
>JAWVYQ010000130.1:0-10501 GCA_033722615.1 Promineifilaceae bacterium (SeqCode) | reverse complement strand
GGTGGAGAAGCTCCC
Organism: Promineifilaceae bacterium (SeqCode); assembly: GCA_033722615.1. Taxonomy (GTDB): domain Bacteria; phylum Chloroflexota; class Anaerolineae; order Promineifilales; family Promineifilaceae; genus JAAYYY01. Next base: position 10,486 of record JAWVYQ010000130.1, on the reverse strand, counting down.
ATCTGGCGATGAAATCTCCACGATAAATAGCCTCCCGATCGACGCCTGCGCGTCTTCGTCAGCTCTGCGCTCTAGGAGCTTGCGTGAGCACGGCGCCGTGCGCCGGGCCATCACCTACATCCGGCTAAACCCCCATCCGAAGGCTCGGCCCCTCCAGATATAGCTGGCCGCGCACTGTATCCTTAGTCAGGTTCCACATGCACTGGCCCGTCTCTGCGCCCAACTCGATCAAGACGCCGTTGCCGCTTTCTACATACGTTTCACACACTCTCCATAACTTTTCCATAATTGTCCGATAAAATAGGCGCGATGAATGCCATTCACGTCATATTTGGAGTACAACGCATGCAGGCACTTGTAGGAAAGCGAGCCTGGTGGCTCCTCCTGTTCACTGCCGTCCTGCTCGCTGCCGGTTGCGGCCCCCGCCAGGGGCCCGATCCTGCCGAGCAGGAGGTCGTCACAGCCTTTATTGGCGATCTGGCAGCCAGCGCCACCGCCAGCGGGCGGGTGCTTCCCCAGCGGATGGCAACCCTTTCACTGGAGACGGCCGGCCGCGTTGACATCGTCAACGTGGAAGTCGGCGACCCCGTCGCCGCCGGCGACATTCTTGTTCAGTTGGAAACAGCCGACTTCTCCTTCGCCGTAGCCACGGCCGAGCAAGATCTGGCCGTGCAGGAAGCCAATCTCATTGACCTGCAAACGCCCCCCCTGCCAGAGGAGGTCGCCGCCGCCGAGGCCGCCGTCGCCAGCGCCCAGGCCCAGTTGGACCAGTTGCTGGCCGGCCCTCGCGAGGAAGAGATCGCCGCGACCGAGGCCAACGTACGCGCTGCCGAAGCCGGCGTCTGGTCTGCGTCGGAGGAGCTGGACCAGGCGATGGAAGGAGCATCGGCATCCCAGATTGCCACGGCTCGCGCCAACGTGGCCGCCGCCCAGCTTGAGTTAATCCGGGCTCAGGACGCCAATGAAGCCTTTGCCAATGCCGCTACCCACCAGGCCATGGTCGAAGCCGAAGAAACCCTGGCCATCGCCCAGGCAGAACTGGACGCGCTGCTGGCCGGCCCCAATTCCGACGCCGTCGGCGCAGCCCGGGCCAATGTGGCAGCCGCCGCCGCTCAACGAGATGCCCGGCAGGCCGACCTCGATCTGCTCCTCAGCGGCCCTTCCGAGGCGCAGATCGCATCGGCCGAGACGTCACTGGCCCAGGCCGAAGCAGCGCTCGAATCACTCCAATCCGGGCCGGCAGAAGAGGAACGACGTAGCGCCGAAGCTCAGGTTGAACAGGCTCGGTTGGCGCTGGCCGATGCCCAGGCGTCCCTCACCGCTGCCACCCTGCGCGCCCCGTTCTCCGGTGTCGTCAGCGCCGTCCACGTCGCCGAAGGCGAGTATGCCAGCGGTGCCGCTGTGACCCTCATGGATATGGACCAGTTGCGCGTCGTCCTCAGCGTAGACGAAGTGGACGTCGGCACTCTCGATGCAGGTCAGTCGGCCGAACTGTCCCTGGAGACCTGGCCCGACGAAACGATTCCCAGCGAAGTGGTTAAGATTGCGCCGGCCGCTGGTGATGGCGACGACCAGGCCCTCGTCACCTACGACGTTCACTTGAGCCTGGAAGAAACGACCCTGCCCGTTCGCGCCGGCATGACGGCCAATGCGCGCCTGGTTACCGCGCAGCGCCAGGGCGTGTTACTCGTGCCCAATCGGGCCATTATTGCTGATCGTCAGGCCGGCCAATATTTTGTGAACGTCATCACATCCGCCGAGGATGAGCAACAGACCACAGAGCGGGTCGAAGTTACCATTGGCCTGCGGGACGATCAGAACACGCAGATTACGAGCGGGCTGGAAGCCGGCGACCGCATCCTCGTCGGCGAGCCGCAGTCCCGTTCTCCCAGGGGCGATGGCGACGGCCCGCCTTTCGCCGAAGATTGATGAACGATATGGAAAGAATGACCCAACGCAAGTGGCTTTGGATCGTGGGCGGCCTATTGCTTGTCGCCGTGCTCGTCGCCGTTGCCGCCCGCTGGTTGTGGCCCGCGCTATCCACACCGGAGCAGGCCGAGACCGGCGAGACAGTGTCCGCCTTTATCGGCGATTTGGCCGACAGCGCCACGGCCAGCGGAAGTGTAGGGGCGAGGCGGCAGGCCCGTCTGGCTCTGGCTACCAGCGGCCGTGTGGAAAACGTTTACGTGGAGGCCGGCGACGTGGTAGAAGCTGGCCAGCCGCTCCTTCAGCTAGAGAATGATGCCTTAGAACGTGCCGTTGCTAGAGCCGAACAAAATCTGGCCATTCAGGAAGCAAACTTCGACAGCTTGCTCGCCGGCCCGACGGACGCCGACCTTGCGGCCGCTGAAGCCGCCGTCGAAAGTGCCCGGGCGCAATTGGACGATCTACTTGCCGGACCCAGCGACGAAGAGATCGCTGCTGCCGAAGCCAACGTCCGCGCCGCCCAGGCCAATCTGGCCGCAGCTTCCCGACGCTTGGCCGAAACGAGGGCTCCGGCCGATCAGGCGGCCCTGATGCAGGCACAGGCTAATCTGGAAGATGCTCAAGAACAAGCCCAATCCGCCGAAGAGGCGTACATACGCACCCTCAAGTGCGAGATGCAGCCCGACGGTTCTGTGGCCTGTGAGCCACGTAGCGAAGAGCTCACCCGGCAGGCAGAGCTGAACGTCGTCGCCGCCAACGAGCGGTTGGCCGCAGCCCAGGGCGAAGTGGACGCGCTGGCCACCGGTGCTGACAAAGACGCCGTCGGCATTTCTCAGGCCAACGTCGCCACTATGGCTGCCCAGCGCGACGCCGCCCAGGCCAACCTGGACCTTCTACTCGCCGGTCCGACCGAGGCCGAGATTGCCGCTGCGCGGGCCACGCTGGCCGACCGCACCTATTCCCTGGCCAGCCTCCGCGCCGGCCCCACCGCTGCACAACGTGCGACCGCTGCAGCCGGCGTCGAGCAGGCCCGCATCGCTCTCGAGCGAGCGCGCAATGACCTGGACAAGGCCACCCTACGCGCTCCGTTTGCCGGCGTCGTCACCGCCGTCCATGTCGACGCGGGCGAGATGGCCAGCGGCGTCGCCGTCGAACTGCAAGACGCCGAACAGCTAGAAGTCGTCTTAGACGTCGACGAGGTGGACGTGGGCGAACTGGCCGTGGGCCAGCCGGCCGCCATCACCCTGGAAGCATGGCCTGAGCAAGAGATTGAGAGCGAAATTGCCGCCATCGCGCCTGCTGCCAACGCCATCGCCGCCGGCACCGGCGTTCCCGACACAGGCATCGCTACCTTTCAGGTCCGTCTCGCCCTCGCTGAGACAGAGCTGCCCGTCCGCGTGGGTATGACGGCCAACGCCACGCTCGTCACTGCCCAGCGCGAGGACATCCTTCTGGTTCCCAACCGGGCTATCATTGCCGACCGTGCAGCCGGTCGCTACTTTGTCAACCTGGTCGAACCAACCGCCGGCGACGACACCACCGTCCGGCGAGTCGAGGTGAGCGTCGGCCTGCGCGATGCCCAATACACGCAAATCACGGACGGGCTCGAAGAAGGCGACCGTGTGCGCATCGGCTCCCTCGATGCGCCCCTCGGCAACCCCTTCGGCGACGGCCCGCCCGGCCAGGACGAGAACGGGGAGGGGGAATGAGATGATTCTCTTGGAAGCTGTAACCAAGATTTACGAGATGGGCACCCAGGAAGTGCACGCCCTGCGCGGCGTTGACCTCGCCGTCGAAAACGGCGCCTACATGGCCATTATGGGACCCTCCGGTTCCGGCAAGAGCACGTTAATGAACATTATCGGTTGCCTCGATGTGCCCACCACAGGAACCTATCATCTCAACGGGACGAATGTTAGCCACATGACGGACGACGAACAGGCGCGCATCCGCAACAAAGAGATCGGCTTTGTTTTCCAGCAATTCAATTTGCTCCCGCGCACGCCCGCTATCAAACAGGTCGCTTTGCCCCTGATGTACGCCGGGCACGGCCGTGATAAGCGCTTCGCTCGGGCCGAACAGGCGCTAAAATCGGTAGGATTGGGCGACCGTATGGACCACAAGCCGGATGAACTGTCTGGTGGCCAGCAGCAACGTGTCGCCATTGCCCGCGCGCTCGTCACCGACCCCTCCCTCATCCTCGCCGACGAGCCTACCGGCGCCCTCGACTCCGAAACCGGAGCCGAACTCCTCGAACTCCTTGCCGGTCTGCGCGAACAGGGGCTAACCATCGTTACGGTCACTCACGATCCGCTGGTTGCTCGCGCTGCCCGCCGTGTCGTCCATCTGCGCGACGGCCAGATTGAACGCGAAGAGGACAATGGAGAATGAACCTTTTTGAAAGCTTTCTGACCGCTCTCGACAGCCTGCGCGCCAACAAACTGCGTTCCGTCCTGACAATGCTCGGCGTCATCATCGGCGTTGCCGCCGTCATCGCCCTCATGTCTGTGGGTAATGGCGTCAACCAGTTTGTCACCGGCGAGATTCAGGCTATCGGCACCAACCTGATCAACGTTAGTACAGACAACGACGTGACCGGTGGCGTGCCCGCGCTGAGCGTAGGAGACGTGGAAGCGTTGGCCGATCCCTTGCTTGCCCCGGCCGTCGGCCGCGTAACGGCCAGCGTCCAGGGCAACCAGGAACTTCTCTACGGCGGTCGTACCATGCGCGCCACCGTTTCCGGCGTCCTGGCCACCCATTTCGCCGTCAACGATCTCGAAGCCGTGAGCGGCGGCGTCCTCACCGAGAACGATCTGGCCACCCGCGCCCGCGTCGCCGTGCTTGGCTCCACCGTTGCGGAGGAACTCTTCGCCGGCGATTTCCCCGTGGGTAAGAGCGTCAGAATAAACGGCGTCTCTTACGAGGTGGTCGGCGTGCTCGCCGAAAAAGGGGGCTTCACGGGCAGCGACAGCACAGTATACATTCCGCTTACCACCGCCCAGGTCCGTCTCTATCCGCTGCGCACCGCCAGCGGCCAACGAGCCGTTAATAGCATCACCGTGCAGGCAGTGGATGAGCGCTCGGTCGACGCCGCCGTCGAGCAAATTACGCGCATCCTGCGCCAGCAACACGGCATCGTTTACACGGCCGACGACGACTTCGTCATCTTTAGTCAGACCGACCTTCTGGACACCTTCGACTCCGTCACGACCGGCCTCACCGTCTTCCTGGGAGCGATCGCTGGCATTTCCCTTCTGGTCGGCGGCATCGGCATCATGAATATCATGCTCGTCAGCGTCACCGAGCGCACGCGCGAAATTGGCATCCGTAAGGCCGTCGGCGCGTTGAGGCGTGACATCCTGACCCAATTCCTCATCGAGTCCCTCGTCCTCAGTCTCATTGGCGGCCTGTTGGGCATCGCTCTCGGCATCGTCATCGCCCTCGTCGTCGATCAATTTCTTCCCGACTTTAGCCCCGTCGTGGACATGACAAACGTGCTCCTGGCAACCGGCTTCGCTGCCGTCGTGGGCCTCATCTTCGGCATCTACCCGGCGTGGCGGGCGGCCCGGCTGCGCCCCATCGAAGCTTTGCGCTATGAGTAGCGGCGCTATGCTTATAGAAACACCACGTCTGCCGGGTCGACGGGCATTCCCGGCAGACGCCTGAGAATAAGATGGTCAAAGAGAACATCCTGGTAGTCGATGACGACAAAGAGATAGTCCGCCTCGTACGTGGCTATCTGCGGCAGGCTGGCTACGACGTACTCGTTGCCTACGACGGCGAGACGGCCGTCCACACGTTACGTCGCGAGAACGTCGATCTGCTCGTGCTGGATCTCATGCTTCCCGACCGTGACGGTTGGGACATCACCCGCCTTATCCGGTCCGATCCTTCGCTCGCCCACACCCCCATTATCATGCTCACCGCTCGCGTCGACGACGTCGACAAGATCCTTGGCCTGGAGTTGGGCGCCGACGATTACGTTACCAAACCGTTCAATCCGCGAGAGCTGGTAGCGCGCGTGCGCGCCCTTCTGCGGCGCAGCCAGGCCGATCACCACCCGGCGACACAGGTTCTGCAGGTGGCCGACCTCCACCTCGACGCCGGCCGCCGCGAAGTGACCGTTGCTGGCCGTTCTGTCGATCTCACCCCGACCGAATTCGACCTGCTGCGCGCCCTTATGAAAAGCCCCGGTTACGCCTTCACTCGTGACGAACTAATGGAAAAGGGCCTGGGCTATGCTTACACTGGCATGGGTCGCACGCTGGACAGCCACGTCAAGAATCTTCGCCAGAAGATTGAGCCCGATCCCAAGAATCCCATTTACATCGAGACCGTCTACGGCGTTGGCTATCGCCTGTCGGACTCGCCGGAAAGAGATCATGGATAAATTGTGGGTGCGCCTCAGCCTTGCCTTTAGCAGCGTCATCGTCGTCGCCATTCTTCTCATGGGCCTCACCGGCCGCGTTCTGGAGTCCGACACGGTGGCCGGCCGAGGACAAACCCTCACCGAGACGGAGCGTCGCCAATACGTGCGCGAGCAACTTCCCGACGTTCTCCTGGGCATGACGGCCGTCGTCGGCCTCGTGGGTATCGCCGCCGGTGTCTGGATCAGCCGCACCCTGACCGCCCCCCTGAGCCAGCTCGAGGAAGCGGCGCGAGACATCGGGCGCCGCGATCTGAGCCGCCGCGTTGATGTGCAGGGCAGTCGCGAGATCGTAGCCCTCGGCCGCGCCTTCAACCAGATGGCAGGCGAACTCCAGCGGCAGGAATCGCTGCGCCGCAACCTGGTGGCCGACGTTGCCCACGAATTGCGCACGCCCCTTTCCATCTTGCAGGGAAATCTGCGCGCCATCCTCGATGACGTCTACCCCCTGGACAAGGCCGAAGTCGCCCGCCTCTACGACCAGACGCGCCACCTCAGCCGCCTCGTGCGCGACCTGCACGACCTTGCGCGCGCCGAGGCCCACGAGCTGCCCCTTGACGTCGAACGACTGAATGTTGGGGAACTGGTGCGCGCCACCGGCGAACTCTTCGCCCCGCTGGCAGAAGAAGACGATGTGACCTTGACCGTGGAAGTACCTGACCGGGCGCCGGCCGTGCGCGCCGACGCCGCTCGCCTCAGCCAGGCGCTACAAAACCTGCTCGCTAACGCCCTACGCCACACACCGGCCGGCGGCGACATCAGCTTGCACGTCGTCACCATTGGCAACGAAGTGCACCTAACCGTGGAAGATACCGGTGCGGGCATCGCTCCCGACCACATGCCCCGCGTCTTCGAGCGCTTCTACCGTACCGACCGCGCTCGCAGCCGGGATGCCGGCGGCGCCGGTTTAGGGCTGGCCATCGTGCGCGCCACGGCCGAAGCCCACGGCGGCCGCGTCGAAGCGAAGAGCGAGGGGGCCGGTCGTGGCAGCGCCTTTACCATCATCCTGCCCACCGCCGGGCGTGCTACAGCCAGAGAGCCTTCTTGAGGTCGTCGAATTCCTCTCGCGGTCCTTCGTGCCGGTTGCGCCCCAGCTCCAGCACGTAGACGTAATCGGCGATCTTGATCGCCTGCCGGATATTCTGATCCACCAGCAGAACCGTGACCCCTTCCTCCTTTAGAGCCACCAGCAGTTGGTAGATCTCGTTGGCAAGCATCACCGCAAGCCCCGCCGTCGGCTCGTCTACCAGAATTAGCTTGGGCTGAGTCATCATAACCCGCCCCAGTTCCACCATACGCTGCATGCCGCCCGACAATTCGCCGGCCGGCGAGCGGCGCCGCTCCCGCAGGATGGGGAACCGTTCATAATTCTCTTCCAATCTTTGCTGCACGCGGGCCGTTTCATCACGAAAAGACCAGGCCCCCAGCTCCAGGTTCTCCTCCACCGTCATGAATGGGAAGACACTCTGTCGCTGCGGGATATAAGATACACCGTGGTGCACCAATTCGTGCGACGAGAGGTTGGTGATGTCCGCGCCATCTACGAGGATTTCGCCTTGCGCCGGTTGGATAAAGCCGTAGATTGCTTTAAGCAACGTCGATTTCCCCACGCCGTTGGCCCCCAGAACCACCGTAATATCCGCCTCCCTCGCCTCGATCGAGACGCCCTGCAAGATATTCAGATCCTTGTAATAGCCGACGTACAGATCGTTGACCTCAAGCAACAGGTTCCTCCTCTTCTTCTCCCAGGTACGCTTCAATAACGCCCTCGTCCTCCTTCACCACGTCCGGATCGCCGTCGGCAATCACCTCGCCATAGCTGAGGACCACGAGCCGCTCGCTGAGCGTAAAGATCGAGTCCATGTCATGGCTGACGATAATGAACGCTTTCCCCTCCTGGTGAAGGGCCTTGATATACTCGAAGATCGTTTCCATCAGGCGCGGATGGACACCGGCAAACGGTTCGTCCAGGAGGATGATGCTGGGATCCGTCATCATGACCTGGCCCAGCTCCAGCAGCTTTTGCTGGCCGCCGGAGAGGCTGCGGGCATAATCGTCGCGCAGATGATACATGGTGAGGAAGTCGAGCACTTCTTTCGCGCGCTCTTTCCATGCCCTGGCGCCCTGTCCGGGGGCCAGGGCCATTCCCGGCACCAGCAGATTTTCCATCACCGTCATACGCCGGAAAGCGCGCGTGACCTGGAACGTGCGCCCGATGCCCAGGCGCGCCACCTCGTGGGGTTTGTTCTTTGTGATGTTAGTGCCGTTGAAATAGATCTTTCCCTTCTCCGGGGTGTGAATGCCGCCAATGGTGTTGACCAGCGTCGATTTACCCGAACCGTTGGGACCGATCAGGCCCACCAACTCATTTCCGGAAAAGTTAAGGGTCACGCCCTTCAGCGCCACAATGCCGCCGAAACGCTTGACCACGTCGCGAATTTCAAGTTCCATCGGCCCGTACTCCTTCACTCTCGCGCATTTCGGCCCTTGGGCCGAGCCTGAAGATGCGCTGGAAGAGGCCGATCAACAGGCCATCGCGTGCAAAGCGCAACGTCAGCACCAGCAAGGCGCCGAAGATGACCAGTCGCCACGCTCCGAACTCGCGCAACTGCTCCAGGCTGATCTGGATCAGAATCCCGCCGATGGCCGCTGCGACCAGGCTTTCCACGCCGCCTATGATCGCCATGGCAATCACCAGGCCCATCTGCGGAATCACCATGATGTTGGGGGTTATAATCGTAATGTAGTGAGCGAAGATCGTCCCTGCTAAACCCGCCAGCATGCTGGTCACGACAAACGTCAGCACCTTGTAACGCACGACGTCCACGCCGCGTGCGGCCGCCGCCTCCTCATCCTCGCGGATCGCTCGCAGAAAGAGCCCCACCCGCGACTGCGCCAGCCAGTACATGAAGATCAGGCTCAGTAGCAAGACGCCCAGCATCACGTAATAGGCGGGCACACGGGAGATCGCTTCTGGGAAGAGCGCGGGGACCCGCAGCCCCCGGTCGCCCCGCGTGATTTGCGATTCAGCCCGAATGATGGTCCGCAAAATTTCCGAGAAGGCAATAGTGAACAGCGCCAGGTAAGCTGCCTTGAAACGCAACGTCAATGCGCCGATGGCCAGCCCGGCAATGCCTGCTACAAACGTGCCCAGCACAATGCCCGCGAGCAGAGGGATCTCCCAATGAATGGTTGCCAGCCCGGTCGTATAGGCCCCGATCGCCATGAACGCCATGTGGCCGAAGGAGAATTGCCCCCCGTAGCCGGCCAGCAACGCCCAGCTCGAGGCCAAAAGGGCGTAGAAGTAGGCGACGATTAAGATGTGCAACCAGTAGGTTTCGACCACGAGCGGCAGCAACAGGGCGACGGCCGCCCCGGCAACGGCCGCCATCACCTGCGGTCTCCGTAAGAAGCTCTGCGCCTGATTCATGCCTCTTTCCTCCCGAAAAATCCGCGCGGCCGGAGCAGAAGCACCAGAGCGAAGATCACGAGCCCGAAGACCGTCTTATAGTTGAGGGCGCGGCTGGGGTCCGGGAAGTAGCCGGCACCGAAGCTTTCCACGAGGCCAATGACCAGACCGCCAAGGATACTGCCCGGCAACGAGCCCATGCCGCCCAAGACGATGATGATATATGAGCGGATGGCGGGGACGGCGCCCACGTCGGGAGTGATAGAGAATACGGGGGCCAGGAGCGCGCCGGCCACGGCCGCCAGCCCTACGCCCAGGGCGAACGCCACCGTGTTCATCACGTTGGGGTTGATGCCCACGACAGCCGCCGCCTGCTTGTCCTGGCTCACCGCCCGCAGCGCCTTGCCCAGCCACGTCTTGTTGATGATCAGCAAGAGGGTGCCCAGGAGCAGGAGCGAGATCAGGCTTGCCGTCAGACGATCGGCGCTGACCCTCACCAATCCCAGATCAACCGCTCCCTCGAAGAAAGGGCGCGGGGCGTGTGGGTAGGGGCCAAACCATGCCAGCGCTAAGTTCTGCAGAAAGAATGACAGGCCAAACGTGACCAGGACCGCGTACTCCGCCGGCCGGGCAATCTGCTCCTCGTGCATCGGCCGTAGGAAGAAGATCTCGAAGAGAATACCCAGCCCCGCCACGATCAGGCCCGAGATCGGCACAATAAACAG
>JAWVYQ010000129.1:0-10604 GCA_033722615.1 Promineifilaceae bacterium (SeqCode) | reverse complement strand
GCACGAGGCAGTCATAATAGCCCATGCCGATAAAGGAGCGAAACACCTTATTCTTCTCCGCCAGCGCCCGTAAATCGGCCAGCACCTCAGATTCGCTGCGAGGCTCCGGCAGGTCTAGCGTTCCTTCCATGCGAATGACGTCAGGCACAGCCTCGTCTATCAAGTCGTCCAGTGACGAAAAGCCAACAGTTTTCACCATCTCATCAACCGCTTCTCCTTTGGGGCCGATGTGGCGGTTGACAAAACGATCAGTAGGTTTCAGGAGATCCAGATTACCCTGAACCTCCCGTGGTGGGATATGGCTCATTCTATTTCCTCCGCAAAACGGGTAAGGCCAGGCGCGGGACGCGCCCCGGCCAACAGGTTAGTGGTCGCGTTCTTCCAGGTAGCTGCGATAGGCGTCGGCGTCCATCAGATCGTCCAGTTCTTCCTCGTTGGCGATCTTGATCTTGACCATCCAGGCGTCGCCGTATGGATCTTCGTTTACGACTTCTGGCTGATCCATCAGTTCTTCATTGACGGCGATAATCTCGCCGGACACCGGCATATAGAGGTCGGCGGCCGCTTTCACCGATTCCACGACGCCAAACGAGTCGCCGCGTTCCAGCTTTTCGCCCTCTGCGGGCAGCTCCAGATAGACGATGTCGGACAGCGAATCCTGGGCGTAGTCACTAATGCCGATGGTGCCCTCGTCGCCGTCCACGCGAACCCATTCATCATCTTCGGTGTACAGCAGGTCGTCTACTACTTTCGTCATCTATTCCTCCTCATGGGACTGATGCGGGACAGTAACTGTCTTTTAGAAAGGCTGATAAAAAAAGGACGGCGCACAACGAGATGTGCTGCCGTCCTCTGTCTACGACCTGAGAGATTCGCCGGCCGGCGGCCGACTTGCCCCTTCGGTGCCCTACGCCTCGTATCGCGCTTGGCTTTCCAGAATAGCCCGACTGCCCGGTCCTTTTGCCTGAGAGTTTCGTCCAACAAAGCAGCCACTATGTTGAGCTTGCCCCTTCGGCGTTCCATTTTGTCGTTCCATACTCGCCAAAACGGAATCTCTCCCGAACAGCCGTCAGGCTCCTTATGCAATTGTCTCTAGAAAAATTGTATCGATGGGACCGCCCGGGCGCAAGCGCAACCTGGCCCATCATTCTGCGACAAACGTCATACACTATCGGCCCAGTCGGTGCTGAGCTTTTATTCTGCCGTCCATGAGGTAAAATGCGAGTTATGACACCGATTAACAAGGCAACGATCACGACGAACGGCGTGGTCCGACCCACCTTCGTCGAGGTGGATCTCGACCGCCTGACAGGAAATTTTCGCGCCATAAAGGAGCACGTGGCGCCGGCAAAGATGATGGTGATCCTCAAAGCCAACGCTTACGGTCACGGGCTGGTGGAGATAGCGCGTCACGCGGTTTCTATGGGTGCCGATTACCTGGGTGTGGCTTTTCTGGAGGAGGGCATCCTCCTGCGCGAAGAGGGGATTTCCGCGCCCATCCTCGTCCTCGGCGGCCTGATGGGCAGCCAGGTGCACCTCTTCCTTGACTACGATCTAACGCTGACCGCCTCGTCGGTAGAGAAGCTGGAGCAGATCGAGGCGGCCGCCAGCTCCCGGGGTCAGACGGCGCGCGTCCACCTGAAGATAGACACCGGCATGGAACGGATCGGCGTTCACTACTACAGCGCCGGCGACCTTCTGGAAGCCTCGCTGCGCTGCCGGCACGTGGAAGTAGAGGGCATCTTTTCCCATTTCGCCAACGCCGACACGGCCGACCTGGCTTCCGCCCGTCTTCAATTACAGCGCTTCAACGACGTGCTCGCCTTTTACGAAGAGCGGGGCTTGACAATGCCGATGCGCCATATGGCTAATTCTGGCGCCATCCTGCAACTGCCGGAAAGCCACTTCGACATGGTGCGCGCCGGCATCCTGCTCTACGGCGTCTATCCCTCGGACGAGGTCCCCCGTGCCGTCCCTGTGCGGCCGGCCCTGACGTGGAAATCCCACGTCGTCTACTTCAAGGTAGTCAAACCCGGCCACCCTGTCAGCTATGGTTCCACCTGGGAGGCGGAGAAGATGGTGCGCGTGGTCACCGTCCCGGTGGGCTACGGCGACGGTTACTTTCGCAGCCTTTCCAACCGGGCGCACGTCATCATTCGCGGCAAGCGTTATCCCGTCGTCGGCCGCATCTGTATGGACCAGCTGATGGTCAACATCGATTGGGAAACGGCTTACAATGGTGATGAGGTGATCTTGCTGGGCGAAGCAGAGAATGGCGTGGCCATCACGACTGACGAGCTGGCCGAGTGGGCGGGGACGATACCGTATGAAGTCCTGACCAACATCAATACGCGGGTTCCCCGTCTCTACGTCGGAGATGAGGAGGGTGAATCCGGCAATTGACGGCGGCGGGTTGGGGCGAAGAAAGCGTTCAGCCCCGACCCAGGAGGGAGGGAGGCCGGGGCTGAACAAGCTTGGCGACTTCACTGTGGATTATAGGAAGTAACTTTAAGCCCTGGTTAAAGGAGTGATGAGTGCTTGATAAAAATCGCTCATCCTGGAGGGAGATGCCGCTCAAAAAGGGCCGTCTCCCTGCCCGCGCGCCCTGCTAATAGACGGCGTCAGGGAACGTCTCGACGCCAGCGTCGCGCCCGAGCCGTTTCGACATGCGTATGCCATTCCAATCCTCTTCGATGGCCGAGAGAATGCCGTCGTGAATGGCCCATGCCCGGCCGCGCACCGTGCGCCACTGATCCGGCCGGCGGAAGGGGGTGCTCCCGTCCAGAGCGGTATGCAGGCGGCCGCCCGGGCGGAATTCGCGGTCAATCTGCTGCATCCGCCGCCGGCCGCTGATATAAGAGAATCCCCGCTGTTCGAACAGAATGGCCGTCGCGTAAGTCAGCGGCTCAGCGTAATACGCCTCATGACCCAAAAGCATGAGAAACGCCTCCAGGTGTTGCCCCGCCAGCGCCGAAGCGCGCAGCCCGCGCCGTACCTGTGCCGGCGCCAATCCTGCCTCCATCGCCGCTTCCTCCGCCTCCAGATTGCGGTGGACCGTTCCGAATAAAGTAGGTTCTCCCTCCGGCGATACGTCGGTATCAAAGCGCGGGGCGGAGGGGTCATTAATGTTCACCAGCACGACGTTGATGCCATTGAAATTGTTGTCCACCAGTTCCAGCGAGGCGAACGGGTCTCGGGCATTGACTGCATGCCGGGCTTCGACTTTCACCAACCCTTTCTCGGGAGGCGCGACGACGACGACGTGCCCGTCGCCGTCCGGCCCTCGCCACGTAATGGGATTGATGTCGAATTGCACCAACAATTGGGGCGGCAACAGCGTGCGATAGATGCGGTGCTTTCCCCCCCGAGAGAACTGGTTGATAGCCCGCAGAGGAACGGGAAGGTCCGACTCTCGCATGAGGCGCAGGGCCGACAGCGCGCCAGCATCAAACTCGGGGCGTTTGTCCTCAGGATCGTAATTTAGCCGGTCCTGAAGCCGGGAAAAGGCGGTATGCCAGAACTCCTGCGGCTCCAAAACTTTCTTTTCGTCGGCGTCCATTCGCTTACCTTAATCAGATCCAGCTACCCGCACCCCTTTTAGGGGAGAAGGCCTTCTACGGAAGAAGGGAGGTGAAGCGCCGGTGCTGGTAGTGGGTTAGGGCCACTGCGAGGCCGTCGGCCGCATCGTCCGGCCGTGGCGTCTCCTCCAGTTGGAGCAGGTTGCGCACCATGAGCTGCACCTGGTGCTTCTCTGCCTTGCCATAACCGGTCACGGCATCCTTGATCTTGGGGGGCGAATACTCCGCCACCGGGATGCCCGCGTTGGCCAGGGCCAAAATGAGAACGCCCCTGGCCTGACCGACGCTGATGGCCGTGGTGATGTTGCGGCCGAAGAACAGTTCTTCAATAGCTGCCGCATCCGGGCGGAATTCGTCCAGCAGATCTTCCAGCTCGTCGTAGATCTTCTTCAGGCGCTCGGCCGTCTCAGAGCGGGCGCTGGTACGGATGACGCCGCAGGTGACGAAATGGGGCTCGCCCTCGACCACGTCGATGATCCCGTAGCCCGTCGTCGCCGTGCCCGGATCCAGACCAAGAATGCGCGTGGGCATTACGCCGCTTCGACCGTGGCAATCGCTTCGTCGGTAATCTCCAGCGCAGAGTAAACGTTCTGCACGTCGTCCAGATCTTCCAGTTCCTCGATGACTTTCATGACCTGCACGGTCTGCTGGTGGCCCAGCGCGAGCGGATTGTTCGGCTCGTAGATCATCGTCGCGTCGTCCAGTTCGTAACCAGATTCTTCCATCGTGTCGCGCACCGTTTGGAAGCTGTCCAGATCGGTGTAGACCTCGGCCTTGCCATCGTCGAACTGCACGTCTTCCGCGCCGGCGTCGGCCGCCAGGAGGAAGAGTTCGTCTTCGTCTTCCACTTCCTTCTTGGTGCTGACATAGCCCTTGCGCGTAAATTGCCAGATGACGGATCCGGCTTCGGCCATCGATCCCCCGTTCTTGGTCAGCGCGTGGCGCAATTCGGCGACGGCCCGGTTGCGGTTGTCGGTGACGACCTCCACGATGACACCCACGCCATGAGGCGCATACGCTTCGTACATCGCCTCCTCTAGCTCCTGGCCTTCGAGCTCCCCGGTGCCGCGCTTGATCGCCCGCTCGATGTTATCTTTGGGCATATTCGCTTCTTTCGCCTTGTCGATGGCCAGACGCAAGCGCGGGTTAAAGTCCGGGTCGCCTCCCTTCTCGCGGGCGGCAATCGTGATTTCTTTTGTCAGCCGCGAAAACAACTTGGCGCGTTTCTTGTCGACGGCCGCTTTTTTGTGTTTGATAGTAGACCATTTAGAGTGTCCAGACATTTCTCGTTCTCCCGAGATTTCGGAAAAGTTTCAGGCGTCAGTACAGAGAGAAGCTACCCCCTCGCCTGACGTTGGCTATTATAACACAGACAGGTTGGTATTAGATAAGCGATCCGGCCAGATCAAGTGGGGACCCTGGCTTTCATTTTAGCCAGGGAACATGGTGGTGAGCAAATGGGGGGCGTAGCGTTCGGCCATGTCGCTGCTGATGCTGCCGCTGTGGCAGATTTCCTCATAAAGGTCGGCGCTCGGCCGGCGCTCTCTCTCCTGCGTTGCTGGGTCGCAAGCGATGAGGCCAAAGCGCTGGCTCCAGCCCCGATCCCATTCGAAGTTGTCGACCAGAGACCAATGATAATAGCCCATAACTGGCCAGTTGAAGTTGACGGCCCGCCACACTTCGCGCAGGTGGGTCAGTAGAAAGGCTGGCCGCAGCCGGTCTTCCCTGTCCGGCACGCCGTTTTCTGTAATGATTATCGGCCGTTCGTAACGCCGAGCGTGTTTGATGACCCGGAACAATCCTTCCGGATAGACCTCGCCATAATCGCCGTCGCTGACGACGGCGTCTGGCCCCCACTGCCGCTCGTACAGCCGGCCGAAGCGGGCATAGAAACGCGTATAATAATTGATGCCCACAAAGTCGAAGGACCCGGCCAGCCCTTCGATGCGACCACGTCCCAACGGCAACCGCAGACGGCCGTCGTCCATCGCCTCCATCCACCAGTCGTTGTACAGGTAAGAGATCTGGTTGGCCCACCAAGCGTCAAGGCGATTGCCGTCCGGGTGGGGGTCGAAGGGGATCATGTTCTTGGCGACGCCGACGAGGGCCTCCGGATATGCCTCCTTGATGGTGTGATAGGCTGCCGCGTGGCAGCGCAGCATATTTTTGAGCGCGCGCGCCGCCGCGCCCCACCCCTTCTCCTGCGGTGCGGGGAAAGCGCCTTCCAGATAGCGAAAGACGGCATATACCAGGGGTTCGTTGATCGTCACCCATTTGGGAACGAGGTCGCCCAGGGCACGGACGACCCGGTCGGTGAATCGCTGGAAGTAGTCCACGACGACGTCGGTCGAAAAGTCTCCCTTTTCGACCAGCCACGTCGGATTGGAGAAGTGATGGAGGGTGACCATCGGCTCGATGTCGTGGTCGTGCATCGCCTGCAAAATTTCCCGATAACGAGCGAGCGCCTCGTTGTCAAAGGCGCTGGGCTCCTTCTCGACACGGCTCCACGCCAGGGAAAGACGGTGGGCGTTGGTACCCATCGCTGCTGCTTGCTGCAAATCCGCTTCGGCGTTCGCCCACCAGTCACAGGCCTGACCGGAACGGCTGCCGTCCAGAATTGTGTCCTCTTGTTTTTCCCACTGCCACCAGTCGCTATTGGTATTATTGCCTTCCACCTGGTGGGCGGAAGTGGCCGTTCCCCACAAAAAATCGGCAGGGAAAAACATCGTCGCCTGAGCCATAGCGTCTTGTCCCTCTCTCGTCCCTCGGTTGTTTACACCGGCTTCTTTCCCATCTCCCCTAATTGTACCATTCCCCAATCATTGCGCGAAGATATGGCCTCCTGCCGCCGCGTAGCCTTTTGCCAGATGCTAGATATTTCCTATAATACACTTTGTTTTATTGGAATCCGCTTGCTATACTGGTGATGCGGTGTTTCCTTCGGCCCAGATTTTCTCGAAGTGGTAATGAATCAGGCGCGTCGTGATCACAGGGCCTGTTATTTTCAGGCGACCTCTCGTAACAGATTCTAATTAACGTGAAACGTCAACCATCCAGGTGTTGCCGGAGGTACTGGTGAAAGATTTAGTTCCCCCAAGCGGCTACTACTATCCTAATAAAATGGGGCGCATCTTCCTGTTAGCTCTGGAAGAGGTGATGGGACGCAATGGCCTGAATGCCCTCTTAAATCTGATCGATTTACGCGAGTACATTACGGAATTGCCGCCGGACAATCTGGAACGGGAGTTTGACTTTTCCCACATTACTAACCTGAACAAGGGTCTGGAGGACATTTATGGGCCTCGGGGCGGGCGTGGCCTGGCATTACGCGGCGGACGCGCCATTTTTGCCCGTGGCCTTAAAGGATTTGGGGCTCTGGCCGGCGTTGGCGACCTCGCCTTCAAGGTGTTGCCGCTCAAGACGAAATTGCGCATTGGCGTGCCGGCCGTGGCCCGCATCTTTACCCAGTTCAGCGACCAGACCAGCCGGGTTGAGGATCATGGCGATCACTTTCTTTATTACATTGATCGTTGCTCAATGTGTTGGGGGCGCCAGGGGTGTGACCGGCCCATCGGCTTTATTGCCGTAGGCATCTTGCAGGAGACGTTGCGCTGGGTAAGTGGCGGCTTGGAATTTCGTGTGGAAGAGATTGACTGCATTTGTCAGGGGGCGGAATCGGGCGTCTTCCGGATTGACAAAGAGCCAATCCGCTGACCGTTCTGGCCGCCTGTGAATGCATCCTTCCAGCGTTTGTCGGTAGGCAGACGCCTCCAACGGGAGAAACAGCTCGTGGCAGGAACCGAAAATAACAAAAAGCTCTTCGTCGTAGAGGATGACGTCGATCTGGCGGAGATGCTGCGCGCTTATTTTACGTCGCAGGGATACGAGATCAGCACGGCCGCTGAGGGAGAGAAGGCGATCGACCTGATCAAGGAAGAGATGCCCGACGTCGTCATCCTCGACATTCGTCTACCCGACATCGACGGGTACGAAGTCTGCCGCCGCCTGCGCCGTTCACGCCAGACACAGCACCTGCCCATCATTTTCCTGACCGAGCGCCGGAAGCGAGAAGATAAGCTGGCAGGGCTCGAGCTGGGCGCCGTCGATTACATCACCAAACCTTTCGACATCATCGAGCTGCGGTTGCGGATTCGTAACGCATTGCGCCGCGCCGAGCTACGAACGCTGCATAACCCGATTACGGGGCTGCCGGAAGGCCCCCTGGTGCAGGAACATCTGCAGAAGCTGGTAGAAGAAAAGGACTGGGGGCTCGTCATTGCCAGCATCGAGGGGCTGAATCAGTTCCGCGATGAGTATGGGTTCGTTGCCGCCGACGACGTGACCCGGGCGGTCAGCCTGATGCTGACCAACGCCATGCAAGAGAACGACGCGGAAGACGATTTTATCGGCCATACTGACGCCTCCGTCTTCGTGATCGTCACCGACTCCAGCCGCTGTGAAGAATTGGCCGAGCGTTGTCGCGTGCGGCTGGAGCCTTCCGTTCAATATTTCTACCCGGCCATGGACCGGCCGCGCATCGACGAACTGGCCGAGAGCGAGCGCCTTTCCGTAGAGGTCGCCACGCTCAGCTCAGAGGATGGCGAATATAACTCCCTGGAGGACGTGGGAGCGGCGCTGAACCAGTTGTTTTAGGCGCCGGGCGGCAGGCGTCGACGCCGGGCGATCATTGTATGATCGTCGTCTTAACGGGGGGTGAGCCGGCTGGCACGAGACTGGCCCTTTGCTAAAATAGTGGCGCTCGACAAATTTGTCTGCTTGTGGGTCAGGGCTATCTCCTTAGCCCTGATTTTTTGTTTGCCGGGTAGGCGCCGGCCCTGGATTTTGTCGCCGCGCGTTGCGCCCGGTTGAGAAAGTTTATGATTGAGCGCCTGCGCGCATACAAGATAGATCTCTTCATCCTGGCGGGCTTTCTGTTGCTGCCGCTGCTGCTCTTCGGCGACGTGACCGTGGGCGGGAAGACGATGGTCCCCGTCGACAACCTCTTCCAGTGGCAGCCGTGGGCCAGCGCGGCGGCCGAGTTAGGCGTGAAGATCCCCCACAACACGCTGCTCAGCGATCTGATTCTGGAGAATTACGTCTGGAAGCAATTTGTGCGGGAAAGCGTGTTTCCGCCCACGGAAATTCCCTTGTGGAGCCCGTATCTTTTTGCCGGTTCACCCTTCCTGGCCACGGGTCAGCACGGCGCGTATTACCCCTTTAGCATCTTCTTCCTCATCCTCCCTCTGGCCAAGGCTTACGGCTGGTACACGGTGGTTCAGCTCTGGCTGGCCGGCGTTTTCATGTACTTCTTCGGCCGCACGCTGGAGATGCGACGGGCGAGTGCGGCCATCGCCGGGCTCGTCTTCCAGGGCGCCGGTTTTATGCTCGTCAGCGCCGCCGTCTTCCCCATGATCTTGGGGGCCGCCATCTGGTTGCCCCTGTTGTTGGCCTCCATCGAGATGGTCGTGCGCGTCAGCACCTCTCCCCGGGGAGCGGGAAAGACGTTGCCCTGGGCCGCCCTCGGCGCGCTGGCTCTTGGCTTTCAGGTCCTGGCCGGGCACATCGAGATCACCTACTATACGCTTCTCGTCATGGCCGCCTTTGCCGCCTGGCGGTTGGCTTCTCGTCTCGCTTTTCACGTCTCCCACAACGGGGACGAGCGGGACTCGGTGACGTTGGGTACCTGGCAAACAACCCTGTTCAAGCCGGCCGTCTGGCTGCTGGGCCTCGTGATGCTGGGTATTATGCTCGGCGGCATCCAGTTCATTCCCTTCTACGAGGTGGGGCAGGCCAATTTCCGCGAAGGGGCGGCGTCCTTGTCCGAAGTGCGCGGCTGGGCCTTCCCCGCGCGCCGGGCGCTGACCCTGGCCCTGCCCAACTTCTACGGCAACCCCGCCCACCACACGTATACGGACGCGTTCACCGGCGAGCGCGTTCCCTTCACCACCAACTATTACGGCGAGCCAAACCCGAATGGGGCGCACACCAGCGCCTGGGGCATCAAGAATTACGTCGAGGGAGGCATCTATTTAGGCATTTTGCCCCTCTTCCTCGCGGCGCTCGGCATCTGGTTGTGGCGGCGGCCCTCGGCCGGCCGGCGCTCGGCCATCGCCTTTTTCGTCGTGCTCAGCCTCTTTTCCCTGGCGTTTATCTTCGGCACACCCCTCTATGCCCTGCTCTATTACGGGCTGCCGGGCATCAACCAGTTGCACTCTCCCTTCCGCTGGGTCTTTCCTTTCTCCCTGGCAGTGGCCGCTCTGGCCGGGTACGGGGTGGAGCATCTGGCGCTCTCCCGGCGAGAAGGGGAGCAGCTGGCCGGGCGGCACACCTGGGCCAGCGACCGCCGCCCACCGCGCTGGCTGCAGCCGTTCGTTCTCTGGGGCCGGCCGTCGGCCGTCACGGCGCTGGCCGGCATGGCTTTCTGGGGCGGCGCTCTCTTGCTCGCCGGCCTCTTTCTCTCCCGCATCTTCTACGGGCAAGTGGAGCCCATCATTCAATCGGTCTTTCTCGCCCTGGCCAAGGCGCCGGAAGCATTCCCGGACGCCCGCGCTTTTTACAGCTACCAGTTTCGCCAGATATTCCTTTTTGGCCTGATGCTGGTCGCGGCCGGTTGCGTGTTGCGCGTCAGCCGCTGCCCGATCTTCATTCCTGGAACGGGCAAGCAACGGCCGCTGTGGCCATTGCTGGCGGCCGTCGTCATCGGCCTGGATCTATTGATCGCCAATTTCGGCTTCCACACGGCGGCCGACCCCGCCCTGCTCGAGTACGAGCCAGAACTGGTGCAGTGGCTCCAGGAGCAGCCGGGGACGTGGCGCCTCACTACCTTCACGCCCCACGGCGACAAGCCGCTCAACGCCAACGGCGGCTGGCTCTACGGCCTGCAAGACGTGCGCGGCTACGACTCCGTTATCCCCCGCCAGTACGTAGAGTACATGCGGACTATCGAACCGCAAAATGAGTTGTTATTCAACCGCATCCAGCCTATTGTCAACTGGGAGTCGCTCAATTCGCCGCTGCTGGATCTAT
>JAWVYQ010000128.1:0-10630 GCA_033722615.1 Promineifilaceae bacterium (SeqCode) | reverse complement strand
GTGCGCACGGGCGTCGAGGAAGGGATGAAGGCCGGCCTGGCAGCGGAGTCGGAGGCGTTCGGTGAACTGGCGGTCAGCCCGGAGGCGCAGGAGTTGATGCACCTCTTCTTCGCCCGCGAGGCGTTGAAGAAGGAGACGGGCGTGGCGGAGAAAGAAGTGGCGCCGCGGGAGGTGGATAAAGTGGCCGTCTTAGGCGCAGGCCTGATGGGCAGCGGCATCGCCACCGTGACGGCCGCAGAAGCGTCCCGGCCGGTACGCCTGAAAGACGTCGACCACGCGGCTCTCCGCGACGGGCTGCGCAACGTTTACGGGAACGTGACCGAGGAGGTGGAGAAGGGGCGAATGGAGGAGCGGGAACGGGAGCGCGTGATGGCGCGCGTGCGCCCCACGACTGAGTACAGCGGCTTCCGCCGCGCCGACGTGGTGGTGGAAGCGGTCTTTGAGGACCTGGAAGTGAAGCATAAGGTCGTGCAAGAGGTGGAGGCGCATACCGGAGAGGACGCGATCTTCGCCTCTAACACGTCGGCGCTGCCGATCCACAAGATCGTCAAGGCCAGCAGCCGGCCGGAGCAGGTGATCGGCATGCATTATTTCTCACCGGTGCCCAAGGTGCCACTGCTGGAGGTGGTGGTTGCGAAAGAGACGGCGCCGTGGGTAACGGCGACGTGCGTCGAGTTGGGAAAGGCTCAGGGCAAGACGGTGATCGTGGTTAACGACGGCGTTGGTTTTTACACGTCTCGCATTCTCGGCCCGTACCTGAACGAGGCGGCGCACCTGCTGGCGTCGGGAACGCCGGTGGAAGCGGTCGACGGTGCAATGGTAGAGGCCGGTTTTCCTGTGGGGCCGTTCAAATTACTCGACGAGGTCGGTATCGACGTGGCCCATAAGATCGCTCACATCCTCGCCGACGCATTCGGTGAACGGATGCGGGCGCCGGCCACGTTGGACAAGATCGTGGAGGACGAACGGCAGGGGCGAAAGAACGGCCGCGGCTTTTACTGCTATGAAAGGAAAGGGCGCGCCTTCAAGCGCAAGGGTAACGGCAGCGGGGTGGACGCGTCGATCTACGACCTGCTCGGCGTGGAACCGGAGAAAGGGCTCTCCGCAGAGGAGATCGCCGACCGCTGCATTCTGGCGATGGTCAACGAAGCTGCTCGCTGTTATGGGGACGGTATCCTGCGCTCTGCACGCGACGGGGACGTGGGGGCCGTGTTCGGGCTGGGCTTCCCGGCATTCCTGGGCGGTCCTTTCCGCTACGTGGACAATGGCGGCGCCGACGCAATCGTGGAACAGTTACAGGCGTACGAGGAACAGTTCGGCGCCCGGTTCCGGCCGGCCCCGGTGTTGTGCGAAATGGCGGCCGATGGCGTGGGCTTTTACGAGGAGGGAGCACCAGAACCGGGTACAGATGACGGACAAGACGCTTAGTCCCGTTATGGAGTGAATGGGTATGGATTTAATGCGCTTTCTTTACGGCTTCCTGAACCAACTTCCCGTGGCGGCGACCGTAGGCGGCATCATCGTCCTGGCACTCATCCTGGCGTATGTGGGCGCCCCCCTATGGCTGTGGACGGTGGCGACGGGCCTGGCATTGTGGGGCCTGGCAGCGCCGCTGTGGCTGTGGATGCTGTTCGCAATCGTCGCCGTCCTCTTCAACGTGCGGCCGCTGCGGCGGGCCATCGTCACCGCCCCTTTGATGAAGCTCCTGGACCGACTGGGCGTGTTGCCCTCTATCGGCGAAACAGAGCGGGTAGCGCTGGAGGCGGGCACCACGTGGATCGAAGGGGAGTTTCTGAGCGGCAAGCCTGATTTCCAGAAGATCCTCGACGAGGTGTACCCGGAGCTGACGGAGAAGGAGCAGGCCTTTCTGGAAGGGCCGGTGGAGGAGGTATGCCGCATGACGGACGACTGGGACGTGCGGCAGCGAGAGGATCTATCGCCGGAAGTGTGGCAATATTTGAAGGAAGAGGGTTTCTTCGGCATGGTGATTCCGGAGGAATACGGCGGCCACGGCTTTTCGGCTAACGGGATGAACGCCGTCATCGCCAAGCTGGGCTCGCGTTCGATCCCCCTGGCAGTCACGGTGATGGTGCCCAACTCGCTCGGACCGGCCGAGCTGCTGATCAATTACGGAACGGAGGAGCAAAAGGAGTATTATTTGCCGCGGCTGGCGCGGGGCGAAGAGATCCCGTGTTTCGCGCTCACGGAGCCCAACGCCGGCTCTGACGCGGCTTCCATCGACTCGACCGGCGTGGTGTTCCGGGGCGACGACGGGGAGCTTTACCTGCGCCTCAACTGGGAGAAACGGTACATTACGCTGGCGGCGATTTCGACGACGCTGGGGTTAGCCTTCCGCCTCCAGGATCCGGATAATCTGCTGGGTAAAGGGCGGGAACCGGGCATTACGTGCGCCCTCATCCCTACTGACAGGGAAGGCGTCATTCTGGGGCGGCGGCACGATCCCCTGCACACGCCTTTCATTAACTCCCCTACCGAGGGGGAGGACGTGGTGGTTCCGGTGGAGCAGATCATCGGCGGGCCGGAGCAGGCGGGCAACGGCTGGCGCATGCTTTCGGAGACGCTGGCCGCCGGCCGGGGGATCTTCCTCCCGGCGATGAACACGGGCGGCGCCCAATTCGTCAGCCGGGTGAGCGGGGCGTACGCTCAGGTGCGGCAGCAGTTCGGCCTGCCCATCGGCCGCTTTGAGGGTGTGGAAGAGTTACTGGCGCCCATCGGCGGCCTCACCTACCTACTGAACGCTCTGAGCCGCTTCACCTGTGGCGCGCTTGACCAGGGCCGCAAGCCGGCCGTCATTTCGGCCATCGCCAAGTACCACTCCAGCGAATTCAACCGCACCATCGTCGATAAAGCGATGGACCTGCAAGGGGGCAAAGGCATTGTCCTCGGCCCGCGCAACTTGCTGGGCAACGGCTACGTGGCGGTCCCGATCGCCATCACCGTCGAGGGGTCGAACATCGTGACGCGTTCCCTCATCATCTTCGGGCAGGGACTTATTCGCAGCCACCCATACGCCTTCAAGGAGCTGACGGCGCTGGAGGAAGGCGACGTGAAGGCGTTCGACGAGGCCGTCTGGCCTCACGTCGGCATGATGGTGCGCAACAGCGTGCGGGCTGCGCTGCTGAGTCTGTCGCGCGGCCGGCTGGCCGGCGCGCCGGTGCCCGGGGTGACGGCGGGCTATTATCGCAAGCTGTCCTGGGCTTCGGCTGCCTTTGCCGCAGCGTCGGACCTGGCCCTGATGACGCTGGGCGGCAGTCTGAAGATCCGGGAGAAGCTTTCCGGCCGCTTTGCCGACGCCCTCTCCTGGCTGTACCTGAGCACGTGCGCCCTGCGCAAATTTGAGGCGGACGGCCGGCGCCAGGAGGACCTACCCTTCGTCCGATGGTCTGTCGAGTATGGCCTGGCCCGCGTGCAGGAGAGCCTGGAAGGGATTTGCGCGAACTTTCCCGTGCCTGTATTGGGCTGGCTACTCAGCCACCCTGTTTCGTGGTGGCTGCGTCTCAACCCTATCGGGCAGGAACCGTCGGATGCGTTGGGCAAAGAGGTGGCCAACGCTCTGCAGGAACCGGGCGAAAGGCGCGACAGGCTGACGGCGGGAATCTTTCTCCCGGAAGGGGCTCATAGTGGGAAAGAGGAACCGCTGGCGCAGCTGGAGCGCGCTTTCACGCTGGCGCGAGAGAGTCAGCCACTATACCGTAAGATCCGCGACGCGGTGAGGGCGGGCGAGTTACCCAAGGCCCGGCCGAAACGGCTGGTCGACGACGCGTTGGCGGCCGGCGTCATCACGGAAGAAGAACACGAGAAGCTGGAGGAGGCGGAGGCGGCGCGCGTGGAGGCGGTCGCCGTCGACGCCTTTGACCTGGAGGAGATGCCGGTGCACACGCCGGCTCCGCAACGCGCGGCGGCCCCGGTTGCATGAAACGGCGGGCCGGCAACCGGTGGCCGAGCTTACGAAGACCGACAGGCCCATCTGCTAAACTTGAAAAGAGAGCGTTGTTCTATCAGAGAATAGAGAAAAGGAGCGCTGCCATGGGAAGAAACGTTGCGCATAAATTGATTGAAAGCCATCTATTAGAGGGCGAGATGAGGCCGGGAACGGAGATCGGGCTCAAGATCGACCAGACGCTAACACAGGATGCCACGGGCACGATGGTGATGCTGGAATTTGAAGCGTTGGG
This sequence comes from Promineifilaceae bacterium (SeqCode), assembly GCA_033722615.1. Classification (GTDB taxonomy): domain Bacteria; phylum Chloroflexota; class Anaerolineae; order Promineifilales; family Promineifilaceae; genus JAAYYY01. The sequence goes on along the minus strand of JAWVYQ010000128.1, from coordinate 6,434 downwards.
CCTTTCTGGGGTGGAGACGGAACTGTCGGCGCAGTACGTGGACCACAACCTGATCCAGGAGGATTATAAGAACCCGGACGACCACCTCTTCCTGCGCAGCGCATGCCAGAAGTACGGCATCTGGTACTCGCGGCCGGGCAACGGCGTCAGCCATCCGGTGCACATGGAGCGTTTTGGCATTCCGGGCAAAACGCTGGTGGGTTCGGACAGCCACACGCCGGCGGCCGGATCGCTGGGCATGCTGGCCATCGGCGCGGGGGGGCTGGAAGTGGCGATGGCCATGGCGGGCGAGCCGCTGCACATCCCGATGCCGAAGATCATGGGCGTACGCCTCACCGGCGAACTTCCTGACTGGGTCAGCGCCAAGGACGTGATCCTGGAGATGCTGCGACGGCACGACGTAGACGGCGGCGTCGGCAAGATCATCGAATATTATGGGCCGGGACTCCAGAATCTGACGGCGATGGACCGTCACGTCATCGCCAACATGGGCACAGAACTGGGGGCGACGACGACGGTCTTCCCTTCGGACGAGGCGGTGAAACGGTTCCTGGAACAGCAAGGGCGCGGCGAGGATTGGGTGGAGATCCTGGCCGACGAGGACGCGGAGTACGACGAATATGAGGAGATTGACCTGTCGGAGCTGGAGCCTCTGATCGCTCTGCCCAGCAGCCCGGGGAATGTGGTGCCGGTGCGCGAGGTGGCAGGCAAGGACATTTATCAGGCGTACGTTGGCTCATCGGCCAATCCGGGCCTGCGCGATTTTGCGATCACGGCGAAGATCGTGGAGGGAAAACAGGTGCACGACCGCGTCTCGTTCGACGTGAACCCGACCTCGCGACAGATTCTGGAAAATCTGGCGAGCCGGGGGCCACTGTCGGCGCTGATTCGGTCCGGCGCGCGCATCCACCAGGCAGGTTGTAACGGCTGCATTGGTATGGGCCAGGCGCCGGCGACGGACCAGATCAGCCTGCGCACGGTGCCGCGCAACTTCCCCGGCCGGTCGGGCACGCCGGAGGACAAGGTCTATCTGGTAAGCCCGGAGACGGCAGCCGCCTCGGCGCTTACTGGCTGTATCACGGACCCGCGGTCGTTGGAGATGGCGTATCCGCAGTTCAAGGAACCGGAGGAGATAATCATCAACGAGGAGATGTTGATGCCCCCGGCAAGCAAGCACGAGCACGTGGACCTGCAGAAGGGGCCGAATATCAAGACGCTGCCGCAGTTTGACCCGCTGCCGGACGAAATTTCGGGGCCGGTGCTGATCAAGGTCGGCGACGACATTTCGACCGACGAGATTATGCCGGCCGGGGCGCGCGTGCTCCCCTACCGCAGCAATATCCCGGAGATCAGCAAGTTCGTCTACGAACCGGTGGACGAGAATTACTATGAAAACGCGATGAGACACCGGGAAGAGGGCCACCTCATTGTGGGCGGGGCGAATTACGGACAGGGTTCCAGCCGGGAGCACGCCGCGCTGGCACCGCGGTATCTGGGCGTGCGCGCCGTTATCGCCAAGAGTTTCGCCCGGATCCATTGGCAAAACCTGATCAATTTCGGCATCCTGCCCCTGACTTTTGACGATACGGCCGACTGGGACGAGATTGTGGAAGGCGACGTCCTGAAGCTGCCTGACGTGTGTAACGCCATTCGCACGGGCGACGAAGTAGAGGTTGTCAACGAAACGAGCGGAAAGCGGATCCTGACGCGGCACACGCTCTCGAAACGGCAGGTAGAAATGGTCCTGGACGGCGGGCTGATCAACCTCTTCCGCAAGCGTCACCGGGAAAAACGGGATGGTAAAGGAGCGGATTGAGAGGCGTCAGGGGGCGACGGGTTCTAATGTCAGGCAGAGTGCGGCGGCTATCTGCTGGCCGATCTCGTCGACGATGTCCGCCAGAGGCAGCGGCGGAAATGTGACGCGGCCAAATGCTTTCGTCACGGCCGTCTCGCGAAATGCCCCCCATTCTACGGTTGCCTGTAATGCGCCCGCTGTCTCGGCCGTGATCAGGAGTGAAAGGTGGAGGGCGCCAGGGGCGGCGGCCGGACGAACGGCTTCCAGCAGGACGCCTAGCTCGTCGCCGGCCACCTCGACCGTATCGTCCACCAGCGTCAGGCGGTCATCCTCGAGGAAGTTGGCCAGGGCGCGGTGGATCGGCCGAGAGGCGAGAAGCGTGTCTAAGAGCAGTGATTGGAGATAGGTGGCCGGGCGCTCCCAGGCCAGACGCCAGAGCCCGGCCGGTTTTTCCTGTAATTTTGGAGGTGGCGGTTGAGCCCGCTCCAGGAAGCTAAGGTCAACATCCAGGTCGTCGGGCAGCGGTTCCAATTCGCCGGATTTGTCTTTCTCGAGGATCTCCAGCGCCTCCAGGAAGGCCCAGCGCAACTGGGGATCGGCCAACAGGCGACGATAAAAGGTAGGGTAGCGCCGCGCGATGTCCGCGCCTTCCAGGGCATCATTCACAACCAGGGAGAGCATATTTACCTCGCTTATGGGCGAACACCGGCGTTGTTCCGCAAGCCAACGTGCTGTGGCTGACCGGCACCTGCCGGCCGCTCCCTGCCTCCAGGTCGCCGGTGTAATGTCGCTGGCTGGCGCCCACGCCCGGCCGCAGGGATCTCAATTGATCCTTCTACTAACCTATATCGCCATAAGCCATGATTTCTTACCTTAAAAGATGATGATGTTGTCTTCAGGATGTGGCCAACGGCCCGGAGACGTAAAGCCAACGCGCCCCGGCACATTTGGCGACGTCTCCCCGCTTGTTGCGACTCCTTCCTCTTGAAAACGGCCGTCAAACTCGACTATACTATCAGCAGCCGGGACAACGCTTTACACTGGACTCAGAAGCACCATTAGGAGGGAAAGATGAATGATCGCCGCTTCTCCCGCAAAGTATTTCTTCTCGCTGCCGTCTTAACGCTTGCCCTGTTGTTGGCCGGCACGGCCGTTGCCAGCAGCCCGGCCCAGACGGCGCCCACGGCGCAGATCGACACTTATGCCCTTAACGTGCGCGCTGGCCCCAGCGTCGCTTACCGGGTCGTCGCCGTCACGTCGTACGGGCAGCAGGTCACTCTGCTCGGGCGCAACGACGCCGCCACCTGGGCGAAAATCCGCCTGGCTTCCGGGACGGAGGGTTGGGTTAACGCCTCTTACCTCGTTCCGTCCGTTTCTATCGCCAGCCTGTCCGTGGCCGGCGTGGGCGCACCAACGCCTACCGGCGTGGTTAACACCGGCGCCGTCCACGTGCGCGCCGGTCCCGGCGTCGCGTATGCGTCGCGGGCGATCGCCTACCAGGGCACGTCGGTGACGCTGCTCGGACGCAACAGCGCCGCTACCTGGGTCAAGGCCCGGCTCCCCGGCGGCCTCGAAGGCTGGATCGGCGCCTATCTGCTCGACGCGAACGTGGCTGTCGCCGGCCTGCCTGTCGCCAGCGTGGGCGCGCCGACGCCTACTGGCGTGGTCAACACCGGGGCCGTCCACGTGCGTTCTGGCCCCGGCATCGTATACGCGTCGCGGGCCATTGCCTACCAGGGCACGTCGGTGACGCTGCTCGGGCGCAACAGCGCCGCTACCTGGGTCAGGGCCCGGCTCCCCGGCGGCCTCGAAGGCTGGATCGGCGCCTATCTACTTGACGCAAACGTGGCGATCACCGATCTGCCCGTCGTCGGCGCTGCGACGCCCCCGGCGGCGGCCACCGGCTGGGTGAACACGGGCGCCCTAAACGTGCGCGCCGGCCCCGGCGTGGGCTACAGTGTGTTGACGGCGATACCGTGGGGAACCAACGTGTCGTTACTCGGCCGCGCCGCGCACGTCAACTGGGTGAAGATTCGGCTGGGCAGCGGCCTGGAAGGATGGGTGAACGCCTCTTACCTGCAAACCAACGTCTCCGTTGCCAGCCTGCCCGTGATCTCGTGACAGGTAAACGCCTGCTCGTGGACAAAGCTTTCTCGAAGTATTTCCTGGCGCTGGCCTCTGCCATTCTGGCCGTCCTGGCGGTGACGGCACTAAGCTCCGGCCCGACGACGGCTGCCCCGTCACAGACGGCGCTGGCCGCCGTCAGCCTGGTGGCCGAGGGGTTCGCCCATCCTGTCGCGCTGGCCGAGCCCCCCGACGGCAGCGGCCGGCTCTTTATCGTCGACCAGACGGGACAGATCTGGATCGTCACGGCCGACGGCACGTTACTCCCGGACCCTTTTCTGGACATAGAGGAAAGGTTGGTCAACCTGAATGCAGGCTATGACGAGCGGGGCCTTCTGGGGCTGGCTTTCCACCCTGACTACGCGAGTAACGGCCGCTTCTTCGTCTTCTATAGCGCGCCGCTGCGGGAGGAAGGACCAAACGGGTGGAGCCATACTAACGTCATCGCCGAATACGACGTCTCCGGGGCGGACGCCAACCGGGCCGATTCCGGCTCCGAGGAGATCGTGATGGAAATTGATTGGCCACAGGGCAATCACGACGGGGGCACTCTGGCGTTTGGCCCTGACGATGGCTATCTCTACATCTCGCTTGGCGACGGGGGCGGCGGTGGAGACGACGATACGGGCCACGTCGAGGATTGGTACGCGGAAAATGGCGGCGGCAACGGGCAGGATATCGAAGCGAATTTGTTGGGCAGTATTTTACGTATCGACGTTGGCCCCGAGGGCGCGACCGCTGCTTATACGGTTCCCTCGGACAACCCCTTCGTCGGGCAGACGCCCTTCCCAGAGCAGTGGGCCTACGGTTTCCGCAATCCCTACCGCTTCTCGTTTGACATGGGCGGAAATCACAATCTGTTTGCCGGCGATGCGGGTCAAAATCTGTGGGAGGAGGTCGACCTGGTCACGGCCGGCGGCAATTACGGCTGGAACGTAAAGGAAGGCGCGCACTGCTTCGACGCCGAAAACCCCACCACCCCACCGGACGAGTGCCCGGACGCCATTCCCGAGAACGCCGATCACCCGGACGCCGGCGCGCCGCTGCTCGATCCCATCATCGAATTCGCCAACTCGGCGCAACCCGGCGGGCTGGGCAACACGGTCATCGGCGGGCACGTCTACCGCGGCGACCTGTTGCCGGCGTGGGATGGCAGCTATCTTTTTGGCGTTTTCAGCAACAGCCAGGGGGTAGGCGACGTCTTTCTGGCCACCCCGGACGGCCAGGGGGGCTGGCCTTATGAGCGGCTGACCATGGCCAACCTCCCCGACGGGCGGCTTCAGGATTTCCTCCTCAGCTTTGGCCAGGATCTGGAGGGCGAGGTCTATCTGTTGACTACGGCCGAAGTGGGACCTACGGGAACGACGGGCAGAGTGTGGCGAATTACGCCTCCCTTCGATCGCTATCTGCCCGGCGTCTTGAACGCCGCGTCGTCCCGTTAGGAGTGACCGACGCCCTCCGCCATTTCGGTGGAGGCCTCTGCCATTCCGGAAGAGGCCTCTGCCATTCCGGAAGAGGGCGCGCTTTCGTCGTTAGGGCAGCAATCAGGCTGATTCGTGGAATCCTCCCGGAGGTTTTCATCGCAGGCTCATGAGCAACTGGACACGGTTAACCTCCGGGAGGATGGGCATTCAAAGGTACAGAATTACACTTGCATTTAGGAATCGCCTTCGGTGACGACGATGGTGCCGGCCATGCCTTCACCGCCGGCCGCTCCGTGGAAGGTGCAGTAATAGGGGTACTCGCCCGGTTCCTCGAAGGTGAATTCAAAGGAATCGCCACTGTTCAGCGTGCCGCTGTCGAAGGCGCCGTCGTCGGCCGTGACGGTGTGGGGGGCACGGCCTTCATGGCTCCACACGACGGTCGTGCCGGCCGCCACGGTCAGCTCGGCCGGTTCGAAAGCGTTGTCGACGACCTCGACGGTCTCGGTCATGGCTTCGCCTTCGCCCTCGCCCTCGCCTTCAGCCGCCATCGTGAGCTGGAATGGCTCAACAACAACGTTGCCTTCGGCGTCGGAGGCGGGAGCGTCATCACCGGGGAACTCGTACTCGCCCTCTGTGCCGGCGTCTACATGAAGCATGGCGTAAAGGGTCTCGGTAGCGGCCTCGGGGTCAATTTGCACGGTGACGTTTTCGTTTTCTCCGGACTCTACGGCGGCGTGACCGATCACGGGACCGGGTCCGCCGTCCTGGTCAGCGTGGATGACCATCCATCCGGGTCCGTCTGATGTGGCGCCGGGAACGGTGACGGTGTTATCCTCGCCCAGCGCCTGATCTTCTACGGTGACGCTGTTTGTGACGGCCGCTTCGGTCGGGGCGGCCGTGGGTTCCTCTTCCGGTTCTTCCGTCGGTTCCTCAGTTGGTTCCTCGGCCGGTTCAGTTGGCGCGGCAGCTTCTGTCGGCTCCTCTTCCGGCTGTTCCGGCGTCGTCGGACCGCCGCAGGCCCCGAGGAGGAGGGCCAGAACCAGCAGCAAGCTTAGGCGCCAAAAAGTGCTCTGTCTAAAGGGTTTCATTCT
>JAWVYQ010000127.1:0-10634 GCA_033722615.1 Promineifilaceae bacterium (SeqCode) | reverse complement strand
TTTCCGCCTGTATCATCCCCGTCGCCTTCTTCCGCATCCCGTAGGATGGGGCAGGTAAAGGTGACGTTGGTGGCGTTGCCCTCGACGACCACGTTGGCCAGCGAATCCCCGTAGGTGCAGGCTATCCCTGTCCCCAGCGCGGCGCTGCGCTCGCAAACGCGCACCACCTGCGGCGCGTCTTCCTCGGCGGCCAGTAGGGAAAGCGTCACCGGCTGCCCGGCCCGGCAGGCGGCGTCTACACCCTCTACCGTTACTTCCCGGAAGTCACAGTTGCGCCGCGGTCCGATTTCGCCGTCCCGACAGGGAGCCGTGACAAAGCTGCCCGTGGCCGGTAAAAAGACGTCGCGCTCCGCTTCATTATTCTCTTCCCATTCGGAGATAAACTCGCACTGCGGGCGGTTGACGGGGTCACCGTCTTCCGTGGTCAGTTCGCTGGGTTCCAGCAGCGGGTCGCCCTCCTCGTCTAGTACGGGCGTTCCTTCACAGAGAAAGCGGTTCGGGTTAGCCACGAAGCCAAGCTGATACGTTTCCCCTTCGGCCGGGATTTCCAGGTCAGTGATGTCCACCCACTGCGTGTCCAACCCTGCCACGTATTCGTCCACCCATCCAGTCTGGATGCCCTGGGTGCGACAGGAGTAATCGTGAGTCAGTGGCGACAGCTCATTGTTGCTTAGACGGTCCGTACTCTGCACGCAGAACGCCTGCTTGCTGGTCGTCAACTGGCCCTGGTTTTGCAGAGTGAAGTCCCCGTAATAGCGGTAATGGACGTGCTCGTGGCAAGGAGCGTACTCAAAGGCGTCGTCATCTGTCGCGTCCCGGACCGGTCCAATATGCAGCGCCTCATTGCCGGCGTTGTGGACGGTCGCTTCAAACGTCAGGAGGCGGCGCCACCCCTCGGCGCCTACGGCCCCTTCTTCCAGGGCACAGTCGCCTTCTTCGAAGTAGCGGTAGACGATGCGGTTGTTGTCTAGATCTTCGCTGACGACGGCCAGATCGGGCCCTTCCTCGCTGGTAACCGGGCCGCTACGGACCTGGTCGGCCAGCGCCGCGTCCCAGGGTAGGCGCTCGAAGTGCATCGTCGTTTCCACGACACCGATGCGGAATGCCAGGACTTCATGGCACGAAGAAACGGCAAAATCGTAGAAGTGCCAGGCGTTCTCCGAATCGACGCTGTTGGGCGGAAAGCCGTCGTCGTCGATACAGGAACGGCCGGTGCGCTGTAGAAGGAAGTCCGGGTCGGCCGGGAAAAGAAACGGTTCCTCCCAGTCACCGCCGATCTCTGCCAGCGTCGGCTCTGCCGCTACGACAGAGTTCGCATCCGTCAACAGCGTCGTCGTCAACGTGTAGCCGACTAAGATCAGGTCGTGGGTCTGGATCGTCTGCCGTGACGGGCCGGCCGGATCGAGGGAGATCGACCACTGTTCAGGCTGGGTCAGCGGAAGCTGCCCTCTTCCCGGCCGCACCGAATCGCGGTAGTTGAGGCGGAGTCGGCTCAGCTGTATCTGGCGCCGGGCGCGGGCCATCCACGCCTCTTCCGGTTGCTGCAAGATTTCGTCGGCGACGCGCTCGCGCATCGAGGCAGGGAATTCGTCTAGAAGAACGCCCACCCGGCTCTCCATCGTCACCTGGATGAGGGCGCCTCGGACGTCGGCGAATGGGGAACGCGTGACCGTGGGAGTCGGCGCCGTCGCTTCCTGCTCGGTGGGGGCGGGGGACGGATCTGATGCGTCTTCTGTGGAGGCCGGCCGGCTCGCTTCCGGCGTCCCATCGTCCTCTGGTGTGATCCGGGTAATGGCGGCTTCCTCCCCCTCGGGCGTCGGCGTCCCCGGTGCCTCGCGTGTTGGCGGCTCGCTACCCGGCACGTTGGCCAAGGGAGCCAGCGTCGGCGTATCCGAGCGAAAGATGGAAGATCCCTGGCTGCAACCGGTTGCTAGCGCCGTTAACAGGAGTAGGAACAATGCCAGTTTTTTCATGAAGGGTCCAAGAAGCCAGTTATGCAGCCGGACGATGCCCATTTACCAGGGCCAAGCAATTCCAGTATCGTCGCCCCCCCTTGAACGTGCCAACGGTTCTTAGATTCCGCTTAGTGAGCCTGGATAATGCAGTCGTGCTCCAGTTGAATAGGATGGCATCTTGCCCCTCGGGCGAATTCTCGAACTGTGCCGCGGCCGCGGCGTCAAGTCTTCGGAATATCTTTATCCGGATCGACGAACGGCTTAGGGACGACGGTGGCGGATCGGCGCTCATCGCCGGGTGGATCCACGGTCAGCTTGGTACCCAGGCTGCTCAACTCGACCGGCACGTTGGCGTAACCGATGTTCTTTTGCAGGCGCGGCGAGTAGACGGCCGATGTGACGAAGCCCACCTCGCGGCCGTCCGCGTAGACCGGCCATTTCGTCATGTTAAACGGCAGGCGCTCGCCATCGATTTCCATGCCCACCAGCTGGCGCTGGACGCCTTCAGACTTGATGCGGCGCAGCGCTTCCTTGCCGATGAAGTCGGCTTCCTGGTCGAGGTCCACCAGCCAGCCCAGACCGACCTCATACGGGTTGTTATCCAGCGTCATGTCTGCCCTGTAATTGAGGATGCCGGCCTCGATGCGCCGGATGTCGGAGGGGCCGGTAGGGGCGATGTTGTACGGCCGTCCGGCGTCCATGATTCGCTCCCACAGTTCGTCGCCGAAGCGGCGGTCGCGCAGATAGAGTTCGTAACCGACCTCGCCCGACCATCCTGTGCGCGTCACGATGAGGGGGATGCCGTCCAGGTCGGTCTCCATGAAGTAGTAATAGCCTAACTCCAACACTGGATCGCCGAAGAGGGCGTGGACGACGTCCTTCGACTTCGGCCCCTGAATCTGGAGGGGGGAAACGTCGGGCTCCGTGATCTGCACGTCCATGCCGGCGTTGAGGGCGACGCCTTTGGCCCAGAGGAGGACGTCGCTGTCGGCCAGGGCCAGCCAGAAGTGGTTATCGTCCAGCCGCAACAGGACGGGGTCGTTGACGATGCCGCCGTCCTCGGCCGTGATGACGACGTATTTGCCCTGGCCCACGGCGCACTGGCTCAGATCCCGGGGTGTGAGCAGATTGGTGAAGGGAAAGGCATCGGTGCCCGTGATTTCCACCTGCCGTTCCACGCTCACGTCCCAGAGGGTGACGTCGTTCAGCAGCCGCCAGTACTCGGCCTCCAGGTCGTCGAAGTGGATGGGAAAGAGCATGTGGTTGTAGACGGTGTAGCCTTTGGCGCCGTAGCGCTGGGTGGCCTCAAAAAAGGGCGTCCGGCGCAGGCGCGCCCCACACTGGATCAACGACATGTCGAATGGCTCGGTCATCTTTGCCTTCCCTTACTATCGTTCCATCGGAAAATTGGGTGGAGTGATGAAGAGTTGCACCACTTTAGCCCTCGGCACCTACGCAACGACATTCGCCGGATTATAGAGCCGGTGGCCGCACAGAGCAATCACAACCGGCGCCTGATTCTCGACAGACAAATTCCGGGCGAGTGGCGCGGTGTGGAAAACGCTGCCGGTTGCAGTAGAATAGGGCATAATGAACCAGGATACGTCGTCCCGCAGTCTCCCACCGCGCGGCTTCGCCGCAGGCGAATTTGAGCGCCGGCTTTACCGTGCCCAGCGTCTGATTAGCGACGAGGGAATCGGCGCCCTCTTGTTGACTACGGAGCCGGACGTGCGTTACTTCTCCGGATTTCTCACGCAGTTCTGGCAGAGTCCGACCCGCCCCTGGTTTCTCGTCGTGCCCTGGCAGGGTAAACCGATCGCCGTCATCCCGGAAATCGGTGCGGCCGCGATGGCCGGGACGTGGATTGACGACGTGCGCACCTGGCCGGCGCCGTCTCCCCTGGACGATGGCGTCTCCCTGCTCGCCCAAACCCTCACGGAGGTCGCCGGAGCGACCGGCCGCGTCGCCCTACCTCTCGGGCCGGAAACGCATCTGCGAATGCCCCTTACCGACTTCGGCGCCCTCCGCCGCCGGTGTCCCGGCGCAGAATTCGTCGACGCCACCTCCATCGTGCGCGCCCTGCGGCTCATCAAGTCGGAAGCGGAGATTGAAAAGATCGCCCACATATGTGACTTGGTCTCTGAGGCCTTCGTTGCCCTGCCCGATTTAATTGCCGTTGGCGACACGGAACGGGACGTTTTCCGCGCCTTCAAAATCGACGTTTTACGCCGTGGGGCCGACGACGTGCCTTATCTCGTCGGCGGGGCTGGCCAGGGCGGCTACGAGGAGATCATCTCGCCGCCGTCAGGCCGCCGGCTGCAAACGGGCGACCTGCTTATGTTGGACACCGGTTCGGTCTTCGACGGATACTTCTGTGACTTCGACCGCAACTACGCCGCCGGCCGCCCGTCCGACGCTGTGCGACGCACCTATGACCGTCTCTACAGCGCCACCGAGGCCGGCCTGCGCGCCGCCCGCCCCGGCGCGACCTGCGCCGACCTTTTTGCCGCCCTGCGGCAGGCGCTGGGCGAGGACGATTCATCCGGCAGCAGCACCGGCCGCCTGGGCCATGGGCTGGGCATGCAGCTCACTGAATGGCCTTCACTGATGCCGGCTGACCGCACCGTCCTCCGGCCGGGGATGGTTATTACCCTCGAACCGGCGATCACGATGGCGTCCGGCCGGATGATGGTCCACGAGGAAGACGTCGTCATTCGCGAAGATGGCGCGCAGCTCCTCACGCGTCGTGCTCCGCCAGATCTACCCGTCATCGAATAGCGCACTATTGCTGACCCGGCATCCGCCACTCCACGACCACGGCATCGTCGGCCGGCATCGTAACAGGTAGCGCCGTCTGCTCGCCGGCCGCGAAGAGAAACGTCTGCGTAGGGGCCGCTTCTTCCTGTGGCACGCGCGTGATGGCCAGATACGCTCCATCCGGCCGCCACACGGGAGGCGCCGTCGCCAGCGCCGTGGTCGGTACCAGGTGCATCTTCTGCTCCCCGGCTGTGCTGGCCAGCCAGTAGCCGGCGTCCCGGCCGTCGCTGTCCCAGGTTACGAAGGCTATCCATTCTCCATCCGGGCTGAACTGTGGGGCAGGGGGGAAGGCATCGGTGCCCAGCGGCGTGTAGGGGTGGATGAGCGTCGCCCCTCCACTTTCCGGGTTGAAGACGCCGACCGCCAGGACGTTTTCCCCGTCCAGCGTGCCCTGGACGATCCAGGCAATCCGTTCGCCGTCCGGATCCCACGCCGGTTGCGTCACGCTCCGCACTTCAAAGTTGTCCGGCAGTTCGTAGGCGGTCGGGTCAAAGACCTCTACTCGTTCCTCCTCCCAATGGTAGAGCCATCCTCTCTCGCCGCCGCCGTAGGCGACCGTTCGCTCAAGGCTCGACGACGGCGCAATCTGTCCCAGGGTGTCGTGTTCGGCGTCTAATACGCGATGGTCGCCGCTTGCAACGTCCACGGCCGTGAGGTAACCGGCGAGCACGTCGCCGCCCAGGCCCCGATCGATGCCGGCCGGCCAACTCGTCGTCAGGACGGTGTCCGGGCGCGCCGGCCACCAGGACGCGCAGCAGCTCAACCGCTCTTCGTCAGGGATCAGCGGCCGCCGCTCCCCCGAGCCCGTATTGGCGAGCCATAATTCGCCTTCGGCCGGGTAAAGGGCATATTGCCGGCTTAATATGGCCTCGGGATGCTCGAAGAGACGTTCCGGCTCTCCGTCGACCCCGATCATCCACAGGCCGTCCGCGCTCCGGTAGACCAGGCCGGCCGGCGGCTCGTCGCCTGCGCTCACGGGCGCCGGGGTTGCCGTTGGCTCTTTCTCCGGCGCCGCCGTCGGTGCCGGCGTGGTGGCGGTGGGCGTCGCGGTCGCACTTTCGGCCATTTCCAGCACGGCCGCTCTGGCCGCCGTCTGCTCGAGGAACCAGACCTCGCACTGGTCACCCTCTCCGGCCGTCACCGTTCTCGTCACGACCACGACGCCGTCGCGTTCGGTGACCTCCCGATCTTCGTCAGCGGCCGGGGCACATACCGTGATCGTCGTCCATGGCGATTCGCTGTGGAAGACGATCTCCTGTACCGGCCGCCGCCGTCCGTTCTCCAGCAGGAAGACGTCCGCGTTCTCCTGCCGGTAGCTGATATCGCCCGCTATCGAATCGGCCAGCACGGTCAGCCCGCCTTTCGCTGCGGCCAGCTCGGCCAGTCCGGCCTCGTCCAGCGCTGCCAGCAGATCGGCCGGGTGCAAGGGATAGTCGCCGCGCTCCACCGATTGTTGCTGCGACGTCAGGTCACCGTCCCCGTTCACGTCGATGAAGACGACCTGGTTGCGCCCCTCGTCATTCAGGGCGTGGAAGACGAAGTGAACTCTCTCCAGCGATCCGCCGGCCGTTGTCGACAGGTGAAAGGTTTCCAAAATCGCCGTGTCTTGCTGGATATCGGCCTCCTCGGCCACCGTCGTCCATAAACGCATCAGAGTTAGTTCGCTCAGGTCCGTGGCAATCTTGGTTTCCGACTCGGCCGGGCTGCACGCAGATAGAATGACCAACCATAGAGCCAGCAGGATGGCTAAGAGGGGGACATGTTTGCGCATTACTATAAACTCTCCTTTTTTTAGATTACGCTACCTTCATGCTATGATGGTCACTGACCGCCCTATCATTGCAACTGCCAAGTGGGCAACCGTAGGGCAACTATAAAAAGGACGTCAACTCAGTCAGTATCGAACAGCCAATCATAGTCTTGATACATCGCGGAGGACGGGTATGGCCCGAGATGAGATTCCTGCTCAGATGACGGCCGTTGTACTGGAGTCATATGATGGTCTGGAGGCAATTCACGTTGGACAACGTCCGGTTACTAGACCGGGCAAGGACGAGGTCCTGGTCAAGGTGGCGGCTTCGCCAATCAACCCCTCCGATCTGGCGTTTCTGGAAGGCCTTTACGGCTTCAAGAAACCGACGCCCGTCGTCCCCGGATTTGAAGGCTCGGGCACCGTCGTGGCCGTTGGCGGCGGCAGCCTAGGCCGCAATCTCTACGGCAAGCGAGTTGCGTGCGTGAGTCAGCGCCAGGGGGACGGTGTCTGGGCCCAATATATGGTGACGAGAACGTCCAATGCTCTCCCATTAGATGAATCGGTGAGCCTTGAGCAAGGGGCCATGTCCGTCGTCAACCCCCTGACCGCTATCGCTTTATTGGATCTAGCGAAAGCCAGGGGACACGAAGCCGTCGTTCTGACGGCCGCGGCGAGCACGCTCGGTCAGATGATCAATCGCCTTGGCCGAAGCGAGGGAATCCAGGTCATCAACGTTGTGCGCCGTGACGAACAGGTGGCGCTCCTCAAACGACAAGGGGCAAGCATCGTCTTGAACAGCAAAGATGCTGACTTCAGCCAGGAACTCCGTGACGTGTGTCATCAGAATCAGGCTCAATTGGCTTATGATGCCGTTGCCGGGCCGTTGACGCTGCAATTGCTGGAGGCGATGCCCCCAAATAGCAAAGTGACGGTCTTTGGCGGATTGTCCTATAAACCGGTCGAGGCCAATCCGGGCCATCTAATCTTCCAAGATAAGGCTATTGATGGATTCTGGCTGACGACCTGGCTGGCCAGGAAAAATTTCGACGAACTCTTGTTACTTTGGCGGCGCGCACAGAAACTGCTGTTGGAAGAACTAAAGAGCGAAATCCGAACGCAGTATCCGTTGCGCGAGATTAAGAAAGCGATCCGGTCGTATCAGACCGACATGACGGGCGGTAAAGTGCTGCTCCGACCAGACCATTAACGCTCCGGCCGGGCGCAGATCGTGGCAAAACCATCTTCTGCGCCCGGCTACTTGACCAGCGCGTCGTCACGACGTTTGCTACGGCGTCTCTACAGGCACGTCCGACAGGTTGCCCAGTACGTTGGTTAGCCAGCCGGCGATCCAGCCGCGCCGACCGTCATCGCGTATGAGGAACCACTCTCCTTCCGGCGTCTGTCCCAGGATCGGGACTTCTGTTCCGGCCGGAACGATCTCGATCGGTTCCGTGTTCAGGTCCGGCAGCGGACGCAGGTTCAGGTTGAACTGTGTCGTCGCGGTCACCGCTGCTCCGGTTACCGTGAAGCTTTCCGATAGGGCCGATTCTTCACCGGTACTGACGAGAATGACCCATGGTGTACCCGGCGCCGCTTCGGCCGGTAAGGTGATCGTCGTCTCGACCGTGCCTTCGGCGTCGGTCGTCACGGTCTTGCTCGTTGTCGGTTCGCTATTGGCTCGGCCGATGCCCACGCTCGCCACGCTATTAGGCGGGAAGCCGATGGCGCTGACGCGAATCTCCGTACCCGGCTGGCCCTCGTTGGGCGTAATGCCTACCTGCGGGGCCGGGTCTTGCGGAATCTCCAGCACCTGTCCAGGCTGAATCACGCTCGGATTGCTGATCTGCGGGTTGGCGGCCAACAACGCTTCTATGCTGGTGCCACAGCGGCGCGCGATTCGGGCCAGCCAATCGCCCGGCTGAACGACGACAGTCGGACCGCAATCGGCCGCCTCTTCGGACGTTACAGTAAACGTCTCAGAAAGGGCGCTCTCGCCCGTTTCGATGTTGCCAACCAGCACGACCCACGGCTCGCCGGGGCTGGCTTCGTCTGCCGGAATGATAATAGACGTGTTCAGGCCGCCGGCTTCGTCGGTGAATGCGGTTTTGGCCGTCGTCGGCTCACTATTGGCCCGGCCGACGGCAACTCTCACGTCGTCATTAGGGGTGAAGCCGTGCGCCGTTACTTCAACTACCGTTCCCGGCGGTCCGCTCTCCGGCAAGATGTCGACGACTTCCTCTTCGCCCTGGTCCACGCGTTCCCAATCCAGGCTCACGAGGGCCAGTCCGGTATTTTCAAAGTACTCGACGCGAATGCTGTGCGTGCCCGCATCCAGAGGTATGGTCGCCGTATCCACCGCTTCGGAATGAACGGTCCAGTGATCGATGATGCGTGTGCCGTTCACCCACACGCGAATGCCGTCATCGCTGCGGCTCACGAAGCGGTAGACGCCTTCAGGCAGGGTCACCTCGGCCGTCCAGCGCGCCGAGAAGCCGTCGGGGGCTATCGCATCGTTCGGCGCTTCCGTGCCCCAGTTGTAATTCAGGTCCGTCTCTACGCCCTGTACGATCGGTTCTCCCCTCAAGTCAATGTTCGTCCAGTACGATGCCTGCCAGATGACGGCGGACGAGTCCTGTTGCGCTCGAGCGATGCCGGCACCCAGCACGATCAGGGACACCACCAGGACGATGGCGAGAGAAACAAAGTAGATTCGTCGATTCTTTTTCACTTGAAGTCGACCTCCTTCTTGCTCTAGACAGCACAAAGTGTCGTACCCGTTCTGTCTGTCCGTGAGATAAAGATAGGGGATGAACGGGTCCGTTCAAATCCATCTATTACCGTAACGTGTTGGCAATGCGATTTGTTCCGCTCCCATTCGTAGCCTACTGATCGCGCATAAAAGAACCCTAAGAACAGGCCCTGCTATTGCCGGTTTCTGCCGCAGATGTATCCCGGCGTGTATCCTTTACCTATATCGTTGTACATGGGGGACGCTCTCATCCAGCAGAAGGGGGATGGCCTTTCGACCGAAGCCAATCTGAATGTGGCGAGGATTATAAGAGTTTGGACTGTACCGTAATGTCGGGCGCCGGCTGTTTGACGGCCGGGGGCTCCCCCCGCACTTCGTCTTTAGCTGTCAGGGTAGGTCGGCATGTCCGGCCCGATGATCTCCCGGAACATTTCCAAAATCTCGCCCGGCTGCGCGTGCCGCCGCTGTTTCGTCTTCTTAGAGAAAATCAGGTCCCCGTTCACCCTGACCTCAAACGCTCCCCCACTGCCCGTAATCAGAGTCAGGTCCTCAATCACGTGTTGATAATGGCTGAGCAATTCATCCGTCACACGGACGGCGCGATCTAAGTAGTTTCAAGGGACACAGTATTCAATCGAGATGCTGTAACCGTTACTTTGAGCGTGGTCCACCACAACCTCCTCTTCCTTTCGTCGACCAATTGCTTGTCGCCGGCGGTCCTCTCTCTCCCTATTGCCCGCCACAAGCGGACTCGGTTCCGTAAATCAGAATTGAGTATAACCGGCGCTATAAACCTTGACAATAGCAGTGGCCTGGGCTAAGATACACGGCGCTTCCGGGCCTGTAGCTCAGTTGGGAGAGCGCTACAATCGCACTGTAGAGGCCAGGGGTTCGAGTCCCCTCAGGTCCATCGGCAACAGAGTTTGTTGCCCGTTAACATAGACGTGATAAAATAGCCTAGAGGTTGCGAACGGGAGTAGTAGGTGCCCGGCCCCTTCAGAGAGTTGCTCCACCGGCTGTAAGAGCAACACCCAGCGCGCCGAACTCGCCCCGGAGCCGCGATGGCCAACGGGAACAGTTGGTTCCTCAGTAGTCGTCGCCGTCGGACGCGCGTTAAGCGTTTAAGTGGATGGCAAGCAAGCATTGCTCCGGCAAGCAAGCATTGCTCCGGCATCATTGCTATCATGATGGGCCTATAGCTCAGTTGGGAGAGCGCTACAATGGCATTGTAGAGGTCAAGGGTTCGAGTCCCTTTAGGTCCACTTTTATGCTCCCGAAATCGGCGCACAGCTGCCGACGCCATCAATCAGAGTGGTACCGCGGCCCCCTTTCGTCTCTGAACGGAAGGGGTCTTTTTTTT
>JAWVYQ010000126.1:0-10679 GCA_033722615.1 Promineifilaceae bacterium (SeqCode) | reverse complement strand
GTCGTCCGGCTTTAGAAGACCGGCTCTTACAGCTTCACATAAAGCGAGAGGAATGGAGGCCGCCGACGTGTTACCGGCGTGATCGACGTTGAGGAAGAAGCGCTCGCGAGGGATACCCAGCCGTTTAGCAGCGACGTCAATAATGCGGACGTTGGCCTGATGGGGAATGATCAGGCTAACGTCGTCGATGGTCAGACCGGCCTGCTCGAGCACGCCCTCCACGGAGTCGCTGATGGCCCGCGTGGCGAAGCGAAATACCTGCCGGCCGTTCATGCGAATGGTGTTGCGGTGGTAACCGTTAGCCGAGAATGAAGGACCCAACGTGGGCACCGGATTGTCGTAGACGGCAGGAAGGCGTAACATGTCGCCGCCGGAACCGTCGGAGCGGAGGGTGGAAGCCATGACGCCGCCCGGCACGCTGGAACCTTCGAGGACGACGGCGCCAGCGCCATCGCCGAAAAGAATACACGTGCCCCGGTCTTCCCAGTCTAAAACGCGAGACATTGTCTCGGCCCCGATAACGACGGCGTTGTTGACGGCACCACTGGCGATGGAGTTGGCTGCCATGCTGAGGGCATAGACAAAACCGGAGCAAGCGGCGGACAGATCGAAAGCACCGGCGTAACCGGCGCCCAGGTAATCCTGCACCTGGCAGGCCGTGGCGGGAAAGACGGACTCCGGGGTGGAGGTCGCGACGACGATCAGTTCGAGATCGGAAGGATGCATGTCGGCCACAGCCAGGGCGCGGGCGGCCGCTTCAAAGGCCATGGAGGCTGTCGTCTCGCGCTCATTGGCAATCCGCCGCTCGCGAATTCCCGTGCGCGTATAAATCCACTCATGGGAGGTGTTTACGATCCGGGAGAGATCGTGGTTTGTCAAAACCTGTTGGGGCAAGTAACTGCCCCAACCGACGATATGGGCAAATCGCATAGTTCCCTTGCGCTCCTCGAATGGCGACCGTCAACGTATAACGTTCGCAGTGCATTCACTCAAGCAGTTCCCCGGAAACTTGTGCGGGTGGGGCGTTCTCTTGATCTAAATGGATGAGGCTGGTTCAGCCAGTTTCGTTTCCGGAAAACTTACCAGGTACATCCCAGTAAGCTAAAACCCGTAAGGACGATAATAGTTGCGTTTTATTTTCGCCCCCACATATAATCGGCGCGCGATAGGCGCATCGAAAGCTATTATGAGGTCAACGGGCACGAGATGCAACAAGGGATTCAAGCTTGAAGGGACGAACACACCGATCACGCACGCCATACTCCTGGCTCCTGGCCGGCTGCCTTGGCCTGATGGTTTGTCTGGGCTGCCTGAGCGCAGCCGTGGGGATGGGCCTTTTCGTTTATCAACAGGGGACGGCTCAGGGGCCGGCCGCGGCTCCCACCGTTACTCGTGGGCTGGCTGCTGCGACGGCCACTGCGGCGACGGCAAGCCCGACGGCAACCGGGCACACGGCCGCCCCGCCGAACCCGCTGGCGATTGAGGCAACCCCCACGTCCCCCTCTACGGCCGCCACGCCAGAAAGCAAGCCAGGACTGAATCTGCGGCCGGCGTCGTCGATCATCCAGGAGCCGATAGCGACAGACCTTGACGGACAATTGGTAACGTTGCTGAATGCCGAGTTTCCGGTCCACGACTTCTACGAGGTTGCGCGACGACTGAGTTCATTCGACGTGGGACCACGAACGGTTACGACGCTACCGTATGAAGTCGGGGACCGGCAGAGCTTCTACAGTGATGGCGAGACGACGGTCGACGCCGTCCTCGTGGCGGTGACCGACCACGCCTATTTCTGGGTGGATGAGCGGTTGAGCCTGGACCAGGCGGCCGTGACAGCCACGGCTCGGCGCTTTGAGGAGGAGTATTATCCGCGTCTGGTCAATCTGTTCGGCCAGGAGTGGCAGCCGGGCGTCGATAACGATCCCCATTTCAGCGTACTTCACCTGAGCAACCTGGACAGTCCAACCGACGAGCTGGGCCACTTTAACAGCGGCGACGAATATCCGCGCAGCTTCTACAGCGTCTCGAATCAGCAAGAGATTGTCTATCTTAACATGGACAATTTGACGTTGGGTACGGACCTCTACTTCGGAACGCTGGTCCACGAATTTCAACACCTGACGCAATGGTACGTGGACGGCAATGAAACGCCGTGGCTGAATGAGGGGTTGTCACAACTGGCCGAGCTTTACCTCGGCCTGGAAACGGCGGAAAGCCTCGACTATTTGCTGGCGCCGGACACACAGCTCAATGCGTGGGACTACGACGCGGAAGACGTGCACGCTCATTACGCAGCATCCTATCTTTTCGCCGTCTATCTATGGGAACAGCTAGGAGATGGGGCCGTCCAGGAACTGGCGCGACAGCCGGCGAATGGGTTGGCATCGGTCAACGCAGTGTTACAGGGATACCGGCCGGATACAAGCCTGGAACAATTCATGTCCGACTGGACGGTGGCCACCTATCTGGACGAACCGGCGGCCGGAGAAGCCTATCACTACGAACAGCTCGATCTGCGCCCGGCCGTGGCCGAAACGAGCGTTACATTTGCACCGTATGAAACGGTACGCGACGCGTCGCAGTTTGGCACACACTACATTCCCGTAGAGTTGAGCGGAGAAACCACAGTCAGTTTTGCCGGCGATACGCTGGCGCGGCTTGTGCCGGTGGCGCCACATAGCGGCGAGAAGATGTGGTTTACTCCGGCACAGGAAAACGTCAACGCGCAAATGACAGCCCGCTTCGATCTAACGGGGCTGGAGGAAGCAACGCTCACGTTCTGGACCTGGTACGACCTAAAATTCGACCTGGACTACGCTTACGTCACCGTATCATCCGATGGAGGACAGAGCTGGGAGATATTGACGCCAGCGCGTGCCCGGACCGGCGAGTACGGCCCGGCCCTCAATGGCTCAAGCGCCAACACACGTGGAGCCGAGAAAGGCGGCTGGATCAAGGAATCAATCTCGCTCGATGCGTACGTCGGCCAACCGGTGCTGGTGCGTTTTGAACTCCTAACTTACTATGAATCCAACGCTCGGGGCCTGGCGTTGGATGACATTGCAATCCCTGAATTGGGTTACGAGACGGACGCCGAGAACGGCGCCGACGGATGGGAAGCAACAGGCTTCGTGCGGGTGGGGCGGTGGCTGCCACAACATTGGCAAGTCCGGTTCATCCACAACACAACGCCCCCGAACGTCGTTTCGCTCCCCCTGAACGAGCTGAACCAGGGCCGGTGGACGCTGGATCTGGCGGCAGAGGGCGGCGTTTTGGCCATCTCTCCCCTGACGCCATTTATTTATGAGCCGGCCGGCTACTGGCTTTTTGTCGAGCAGTAAGTAGAGGGGTCAGCGGGGCTTCCCTGCTTCCTTCATCATCTGATATTCGCGCTCTTTCTGCAGGCGCGTTTCTTCCATAGCCTTCTTGGCCTCGTCGAGAGCTTCTTCCCAACGCGCCTGCGCCTCCTGACGTAGCTCCTCACCAGATGCAGGAGCCAATAAGAGCGCCGCCGCCGCACCAACAATGGACCCTGACATCAGACCGGCTACAAAGCTGAAGAATTTCTGCATCGTTGTTCTCCTCACGTGTCATTTCTCGATAAATCAGACATTTACCTGACGATAGACCGCTTCCTATTATAGCCGACTTCGCACAAATCATCTTGCCGGCCGGCGCACCGACAGGTAACATCTGGTTGATGTCTGAGTATATCGAAATTGAAGCAGAAATGTCGGACGATCCGGCCGTGATAATCTTCTACACGAATCTGACTCTGGCAGAAGAGGGGGTCGAGGAGTATGATTCGGTGGAAGCGATGGAAGAGGGTTCGCCCGTAGCGCAGGCGCTGGCGTACGTGGAAGGTATTTGCCATCTGCGGCTCGATGACCGGGAGATGACGGTGACACGAGATCTGGAAGCACCGCAACACATCATCGTGGCAGAGGTTTCGGCCGCTCTCAAGGATTTCTTTCTATAAACGGCTCGGGAGGGTCAGGGACCCTTTCGCTTGATTGTGTCCAGTCACAGTTGATCAGGGCGGTCTCCGAGGGGAGCAGCGCGAGGCTTGGCGCCATCAGGTCCAACTCCGTCAGGTCTGACAGGCTCAGGAGTGACTTCGTCCGGGCTTACTTCGTCGACGACTGTTTCTTCAGGATCCGGCCGGAGGAAGAGCCATAAGGCCCAGAGAATGCCAGGCACCAGCGTGAGGGCGGCCATGAGCCAGAGGAGGTTTGAGACATCCAGGGCCGGATTGTCCACAGCCCAGCCACCGACGGCTGCGCCGGCAGCGTTACCCAGGGTAAACATGGCGAATTCGGTGGAGAAGACGCGGCCGCGCACGCGATCCGGCAATAGCTGCAACAGAAGCTGCGTGGAGAGAACCCAGCCAATGCCGTTGCCGAAGCCGCGAAGGAAGGTGCCGAGGAGAACCAGACCGAAGCTAGAGAGAGTGCCGATGATGGCCAGGCCGGCGGCTGTAATAGCGTATCCCGCGACGATGGCGACGCGTAGCGCCCGGCCGCGGTCGCCGGTGAAGCGCCGGGCGATGATGGGGCCGACGCCGGTGCCCACACCAACGGAAGCATAAAGTAAGCCGAGACCAGTGCTGCCCCCTTCGCCGATGACGAAGACCTGTTCAGCCAATCGCACCTGGATCACCTGGAATGCACCGGAGACCAGGGTCGCGAAAGCAGGTTTATGCAGCGTGATGACAAAATAGTCGACGTGCCGGCGGAGATAGCGGAGGCCGTCCAGATATTCTTGCAGGGCCGCGGCGATACTGGTGTCCAGATCCGGACGCGGCGCGTGTTCGTAAGTAACCTGAGCAATGAGCAACGCTGAGAGGAGAAAGGTAAGCGCGTCGATGACGAAGGCGGGATAGATGCCCCATTCTCCGGCGACGATGCCGCCCAACGCTGCGCCAAATGCGAGCATCACGGACCAGGTAGCGGCGCTGAGGGCGTTGGCCGCTCCTAGTTCGCGCCGGGAGACGATGTCGGGCAGGATGGCATTTCGCGCCGGAAAGAAGAAGCCGCTGATGGCAAGCTGAATGGCAGTGAGGGTATAGAGGAGCCAGACTTGCTGTGGCTCTCTTACCAACAGGAATCCCAGGACAGTGACAGCGCGCGAGGCGTCGGCGAGGATGAGCAACCACTTGCGATTATAGCGGTCGGCCGCGACGCCGGCCACGGGGCTAACGATGAAAGGGGCCAGCATGCGGACGACGAAAAGACCCCCCACAGCCACACCTGACTGGGTGAGCAGAGCGATGAGGGAGGCGGAGGCGATCAGATTGAACCAGTCGCCCAGCAGGCTTACGATTTGCCCAAACCAAAGAAAGCGAAAGTCGCGGTTGCGTCGAACGAGGTCTAGATATCCGGTCGGCGTTGTTTCGGTCACGATGAAACTCCAGACAGGTATTGTATGCAGCCGATGACAAAGTATACCTCAGTTACAGACACTCTGCCGCGGAATTGAGGGACGACGAGGTGGGCATAGCGGGCGCTGGCCGCAAAGACAGGGTGCTGGTAAAGTCGCTGGCGATCGGCGTCGACACGAGCAAGGCTATCCGGGAGGAATCGTGCAGGTAAAGAAACGACGTTACCCTCGCTGGCAAATGATTCTCTACGCGTCCGGCTCTCTGGCGGTGGCGCTCTCGTATCAGGCATTCGCCACATACATCCAGTTTCTGTACATTGACATCCTGGGACTACCCGCGCGGTGGGTTGGGCTTTCGTGGTCTGTCTATGGTTTGTGGAACGCAATCAACGATCC
Organism: Promineifilaceae bacterium (SeqCode); assembly: GCA_033722615.1. GTDB lineage: Bacteria > Chloroflexota > Anaerolineae > Promineifilales > Promineifilaceae > JAAYYY01. The sequence continues at coordinate 4,904 of JAWVYQ010000126.1, read as the reverse complement.
GCTCGCCGGCCACTGGTCGGACCGAACGGACACACGTTGGGGGCGGCGTATCCCCTGGATTGCGGTCTCTTTTCTGCCGCTGGCGATCACGTTCTACTTCCTGTGGACGCCGCCGGCTGCTGTTCTGGCTTCCTCAGAGCGTAACCTCCTCCTTTACTTCCTGGCCCTCGTCTTCGCTTTCGACCTGCTATGGACCATCGTCGTCATGAATTGGACGTCTCTCTTTCCGGAAATGATCCCGGACGAAAGACAACGGGCGACGGTGTCCGCGTGGCGAGAGATATTTTCTCTTGTAGGCGTGATGGTTGGGGTGGCGCTGCCGCCGGTACTGGCCGGAGAGGACTGGAGCGGCCGGGGAACGGTTGCCCTCCTACTCTCTGTAACGACGGCTCTCTTTTTTGGCCTCTCCCTGGCGGGCAGCCGCGAACGGCCTGCGTTTCGCCGGGACAACCCCCTGCCCTTCCGCAAGGCGCTGCGGGTCACGCTGGGCAACCGAGACTTTCTTCACTTCCTGGGCGCGAACCTGGCCATTCAGTTCATCATCATGATGCTCTCGGCAACGGCCCCCTTCTACACTAAGTACGTCCTGCGCATCCAGGGACCACTGACGATCCAAGGCCTGGGCATGACGCTGGACGCGGGCACGCAAACGTCTCTCTTTCTGGCAGCCGCCTTTGTCGTTGCGCTGCCGGCGATGGCCCTATGGACGACTGTGGCTCACCGCCAGGGTGTGTGGCGTGCTCTACGGATGGCGTGTTTACTCTCGGCCGGATCGCTCGTCCTGTTCTTCCTGCCGAACGACTTTTACAGCGGCGTGCTGGTAACAGCCATTTTCGGCGTCAGTCTGGCCGGCCTGATGATGCTCATCAACCCTCTCGTCGCCGATCTGGTGGACGCCGACGAGCTGGAGACGGGGGCGCGGCGCGAGGGGATGTATTTCGGCATGAATGGTTTCGTCATCCGTTTTGCCTTCACCTTTCAGGGGCTTATTACGGGCACGATTTTGACGGCATCGGGCTACGTGGCACCTAGCGCAGGCGTGCTCTATCCGGCGCAGCCGGTGGCCGCCCTCTCGGGTATGCGCTGGATGATCGGAGGAATTCCGGCGCTGGCGGCGCTGCTGGCGTTCTTTCTGCTCGGCAGCTACTCGTTGCGGGGTGAGCGGCTGGTACGGGTACAGAAGGCAGTCGCCGACCTTCACGAGCGAAAAGAGACAGCCGTGGAGACAACTGAGGCCGGTTGAGGTGTTGGCGTCTTCCGGCCGCGCGATCGCGGTTGTAGCTACTCTTGCACTGCTTCCGACTCTTTATCAGGGAGATCGAGCTTAATGTGTAACTCCTCTAACTGAGCCGGGTCAACTTCGGAAGGCGCGTCGGCCATCAGGTCAGCCGCCTGCTGAGTCTTGGGGAAAGCCATGACTTCGCGAATGTTAGGTTCACCGGCCATCAGCGCTACAAGGCGGTCGATACCCGGGGCAATACCACCGTGGGGGGGCGCGCCGTATTCGAACGCCTCTAACATGTGCCCGAACCGCTCTTCAGCCTCCTCAATGTCCATACCGATGAGCTTCATGATCTTGCGCTGGAGCGGCCGTTCGTGAATACGGATGCTGCCGCCAGCTACCTCAAAGCCGTTACAGACGAGATCGTACTGCTCACTGAGGACGGCGTGAGGGTCCTCATCGAGCAGGGGAATCTGCTCGCGCTGTGGCGCGGTAAACATGTGGTGGCTGGGCGCAAAATGGCCGTCTTCCAAATCCTCCTCAAAGAGGGGGAAATCGACGATCCAGCAGAAGGCCAGCTCTTTCTTATCTTTATAGCCGAGGCGGCGACCCAATTCTTCACGCAGGGTACCCAAAACCTGATGGACAGTGCGAGCCTCATCACTGGAAATTAGGATCAGGTCGCCCGGAGCGGCGTCCAAGCGTTCGGCGATCTGGATCAGTTGTTCCACACTGAAAAATTTGGTGATGAAGCCTTTAATCTCTTCCGTGTCGGGATCGATGGCAAGCCAGGCCAGCCCTTTCGCCCCCTGCTCTTTAGCCAGCTCCTCCAGTTCCTCTATCTGGCGCCGGCTGTAATCGCCACAACCGGGTGCGCAGATCGCTTTCACCGGCTTGCCGGCGGCTACGTTTTCAGTGAAGACGCGGAAGGCGCTATCGGCGACAATGTCGGAAATCTCGACAAGCTTCATACCATAGCGTAGGTCCGGCCGGTCGGTGCCGTAGGTTTCCATCGCTTCCTTGTAGCTCAGGCGCGGGAACTCTTCCCAGGCCAGGGGCACGCGGCTGGCGGCCTGGACCATGCCAATCGTCAGCTCTTCCGTCAGATTGAGAATGTCTTCGCGCCCAACGAAGCTCATCTCCAGGTCGAGCTGAGTGAATTCGGGCTGACGATCAGCTCGCTGATCTTCATCGCGGAAACAACGGGCTATCTGGAAGTAGCGCTCGACGCCGGCTACCATCAGCAATTGCTTCAACTGCTGGGGGCTCTGCGGCAACGCGTAAAATTTGCCAGGATGGATGCGGCTGGGGACAAGATAGTCGCGCGCTCCTTCCGGCGTGCTCTTGAAGAGGATGGGCGTCTCTATTTCCAAAAAGCCTCGCTCGTCGAGGAAGTCGCGAATGAATTTGATCGCCCGGTGGCGGATGGCCAGGTTGTCTTGCATGCGCTCGCGGCGCAGGTCTAAATAACGATATTTGAGCCGCAGTGCCTCGTCGACGTGATTTTCACGGTCGATAAGGAACGGCGGGGTTTTGGCCGGATTCAGCACCCTGACCTCGTCAGCAAGGACCTCGACATCGCCGGTGGGCATATCCGGATTCTCCTGCCCCTCTGGGCGAGGCGAGACCTTGCCCACGACGTGTAAGACGTACTCCGGCCGAACGGCGTCTGCCACTTCGAAAGCCTCCTGCGAATGGCCGGCATTGACGACGACCTGTATCTTCCCTTCACGATCGCGCAAGTCGATAAAAATAACCCCCCCCATATCGCGGCGGCGGCTGACCCAACCGGCCAGCGACACCGATTCTCCGGCGTTGTCCAGGCGTAATTCGCCACAAGCGTGCGTTTTGAGCATAAATTCATTCCTTCCTTCAGTCTGGAGATGGCGGGTTAGAGACGGCAATTGGAGGCCGGCGCCGACTCAGGGAAAGCGTCCGACCGCCACACTCTATTCTCGCTTCGCGTACAACAGGGAAAAATTGTATCATGGGGTACCAACAGCGCCAATCGCGACGAACGTAAATATTTTTGATGAAAAAATTGATAAAAATTGACACCGCCGGAGAATATTGCTAAAATCGACGGTGACGGATTCAAGAATATTTCCATCAAGAAAGGTGAAACAATTATGACTGTCATGGAAAAGAAAGGAACGGAGTCGATCCGTCTGACGGAAGCGGCCGTAGGCATGGTACAGACGCTCCTGGAACAAAAGGAGGTGCCCAACCATGGGCTGCGCGTTTTCGTTTCCGGCGGCGGTTGCTCCGGCATGCAGTACGGCATGGCGCTGGAGGCAGAACCCGGCCCGTACGACAACGTGATCGAGCAGGGTGGGATTAAGCTCTTCATCGATCCGACGAGCATGATGTATTTGGCTGGCGCCACCGTGGACTATGCCGACAATCTGATGGGTGGCGGCTTCAGCATCGACAATCCCAACGCCGTCTCTACGTGCGGTTGTGGACATTCGTTCAAGACGTCTGACCAACAGCAGCAAGGAGCGGCAGCCGGCGCTTCTGGCGGCGGCGGTTGCGGCTGCGGCTAGTACTGTCGACGCAATAACTGAATTTACAGACGAGGCGTCTTCATCTCTTCTATTCAAAGATTGTAGACGCCTCGTTTTCTATGCTATCTAGGCAAAGTTATGACCTCTCGTTATTTTACCGTCGAAGAAGCAAACGCTCTCTTACCCGAGATTGAGCCGCTGATGGGCCGGCTCTTGGAGCATCGGGCCAGGATTGTTCAGGATCGGGAACAGATTGAAGACGTGCTGGACGATTTGCACAGTAACGTCGGCGGCCCGGTCGCTTCGGAAATGGCGCAACGTTTTGTGGTCATTGAACGGCTGGTTAAAAAGATTCAGTCGTACGGATGCATCGTAAAGGATATGAACACGGGCCTGTTGGATTTTCTAGCGAAAATTGACGGCCGGGAAGTCTACCTATGCTGGCGATATGGCGAGCCCCGTGTTGCTCACTATCACGAACTGCACACCGGGTATAACGGCCGGCAGCCCGTTTGAATACAGGGAGGGAAAGGAACATGTTTAATTTCCTGTTCCGCAAAAAACACCAGCAGACGTCAGACATCGTTTGGATTGACCTCGGCGATCTGGGTGACCTGGTTCATCCGGACGGGCCCCACGAACAGTGGCAGGATCACGGTCTAGGATTGTTACGAACGATCCTGCATGAAAATGGAATCCACACCGACATTCTCTCGACCCGGGCCGTGACGGAGTGGGACCAGCTTCGGGAACAGCTGGCGGGTTACAAGATAGCGTTAATGAACGTGCGTAGCTATACGTATCCCGTCGCCCGCAAGTCGGCCCAAATTTTCAAGAAACTCAACCCGGACGGTCTGGTGATGGCAGGTGGCATGCACGCTACGGTAGCTCCGGACGAGATGGAAGAGGTCGAAGCGTTTGACAAGATCTGCCAGGGGCCGGGGGAGAACGTGATCGTCGACCTTGTCCGCAATCCGGACGATTTTCCACGCCTGTTCCTGGGCCAGGGCAGCCGCTCAATGGCCGAGTGGCCGATGATTGACCGCACCCTATGGCCGGAGCCGGCCAGCCGGCGTGTGCGCCGGGATTTCAACTGGCCGCTGGAGCCGGAGTGTGGCTGGGGGCCAGCCCCGGTGGCTACCATTCTCACGAGTCGCGTCTGCCCGTGGCAATGC
>JAWVYQ010000125.1:0-10797 GCA_033722615.1 Promineifilaceae bacterium (SeqCode) | reverse complement strand
TCTTTTGATGTTTAACTACCGGGGGGACGTGGTACCGGCCAACACCATTCCCGAGGCTCCCGAACTCGGTCTGGTCTCGGGGGCATTATTTGTCCCGGGCGTGGTGTACCTCATATGGCGCGTGTTTCGCCATCGCGAGACATCCGGACTCACGACGACTATTGCGTTCTTCGTCATGCTGCTCCCCTCGATTTTGAGCCTGGCCTTTCCCGAGGAAAATCCGAGCGTCGTGCGCGCGGGGGGGGCGGTACCCATCGTGATGATTATTGCGGCGCTGCCGCTGGCGGCGATGTGGCAGCGGCTGAGTACGCCGGGAGACGGACGCCCGTTCGTGCGCGGTGTGCGGAGTGGTCTCTTGGCCGTCTTACTGGTTGTGGCTGTCGTGCAGAACTTCCACTGGTATTTCGTGGCGTACGACGCCCACATTCTGCGCTCTTCCTGGAACGCCACGGAAATGGGGGAGGTGGTACAGGAGTTTGTAGAAACAGGAGGGGAGATGGAAGACGTTTACCACATTCCCTATCCGCATTGGGTGGACACACGTAACATTGCGATTAACGCGGGAGACATTACGTGGCGCCAGGCTGTGATGGAGATGGAGGAGGTGCCGGCGCACGCTCAGGATCCATCGCCCAAGCTTTATCTTCTGCACCCGGCCGACGCGGAGGCGCTGCAAACGCTACGGGCTACCTATCCGGATGGGAGTGTGGAACGGTATCAGTCGGACCGGCCGGGAAAAGATTTCCTGCTCTTTCGGGTGCCAGGGCAAGGAGAGTGACCGGAATCTAGGAATCGGCCGGCGGCGGGACCGGTAGTTCCTCTTCGGGGACGTCTTTCCACTTCTCTCCTTCTTCAATTAACATCACGGGAATGCCGTCCCGGATGGGGTACTTAAGTCCAGACTCATCACTGACGAGCCAGCTATCCTTTACAAGCCGGAGCCGGCCGGGGTCGTCACCATATTCGTCTGACTGAACGGCCTTAGGGCAGCGCAGAATTTCCAACAATTCCGGGCTGATAGCGACTTCTTCCTGATCGTTCTTTTTTTGCTCTTCCACGTCTTGCCCTCCTAAATGTGAAATGTCGAAGTGTACGGTGTTGGTAACGGGAGCGTTCTGGCAGATAACGCGCCGTTGCCGGGCGGATGCTCAGACCGCGTGCAACGTCTTCGTTTTTTTTAAGATCCCCCGTCACATCTTGCTTCTGTTGATGATACGCCGGTTAGGAGCGGCCGGCAAGCGCACGTCCGATTCGGCCTGGTACGGGTACCTGTTTGGGACCGCCGAATAAGGGCTCGACTCCCTTGATTACCTCGAGTAGAATGTACCGGCGCTCTTTTGTTGCATGAGGTGCCAGTTGATGAGCGGGGGCGCTCGAGATAGTGTTCTGCTGGGTTCGTTTTCTTTGACCTCTTCGCGGTGAACGAGGACTTTAGCGGCTCTTGCCGGCCGACCTGGACGGCGATGCATCCATGGCCGTTTTGCCGAGTGGGATTGGGGATCGTGGCCTCAGATTCGGTGGCGTCGACGATGGTAACGTTTGACGCGACCGGCGTAGTCCCAGGGACGTACACGGTAACCTTACAGGTGGAGACGAATGAAACGCAGGCCGGCAGTTTTCGGATTCCGGTCACGATGAGGGTCGTTGCCGGCCCTGTCTACCTGCCAACGATCTTACGGCCGTAGTTGTGTGTGGCGCCTGAGGGCTACGCTTCGTCGAGCACTTCGACGAGGACGGCGCCTGCGGCGTTGAAACCGATGACGGCTTCCTTTTCGCCAACCTCCAGCGTCAGCGGGCCATCAAAGGGGGCGACTTCCTGCACGCGGAGGAGGGCGCCGGGAAGACGCCCCAACTTCTCCAGGTAGCGTAGCATTTCTGTGTTGGCGTCGTCGACGACGCGCGCCACGCGGGCGTTTGTCCCGGCCGATAACGTCGCCAGCGGCCGGACGTCGCGCCGGATCATGGTTCCGTCTTTGGCCGGGATGGGATCACCATGGGGGTCGTGCGTGGGGTGGTTGAGGGCGGCCGCGATTCTTTCTTCTAACTTCTCGCTGATGACGTGCTCGAGGATATCGGCCTGTTCATGCACTTCGTCCCAACGAAAGCCCAGGGCTTCCATCAGATAGAGTTCGATGAGGCGATGATGGCGGATGACTTCCAGGGCAATCTGGCGGCCGGCTTCGCTAAGGGTGACGCCGTAATGCTTTTCGTAGTCAACGAGGTTTAAGCTGGCAAGCCGCTGGATCATGCTGGTGGCGGAAGCCGGTTTTACCTGGCGCGCTTCGGCGATGCGCGACGTGCTCACCGGCGACTTTTCTTCGGCCAACGTGTAAATTGTCTTCAGATAGTCCTCAATGGCTTGGTGGTTGAGGCTGTTGCGCTGGGAGGAGGAACCACTCGGAAGGTTCTCAATTTGTGGCGACATGAGATTACCTCGCGTTGCATAATTGCTCGTATCCCGGAGCATACTTTAGAGGAAGTCGCTATGCCTGACAAAGGAACGGTCTTGATAGTCCAGCTCCGGGAAAGAAGCTGCAAAGAGATTGTTTGGTTCCATCGACGGCATCTGCGTATCTATATTATACCTGACCGTGACGATTTGCTATTTACGGTAAACGATTTACGATTGGTCTACTGTTTTGAGAGAGGTTTCCCGCCGGGAAGCTGATTCCTGAAAGGGTAGTATCGTGAAGCAAATATGGATCACGCGGGCCGGCCCGCCGGAGGTTTTGGAGGTGCGCGAAGCGGCCGCTCCCACCGCCCGTACGGGTGAAGTGCGCATACAGGTCGAGGCGGCCGGCGTCAATTTTGCCGACGTGCTGGGCCGTATGGGCGTTTACCCGGATGCGCCGGACATTCCCTACGTGCCCGGATACGAAGTGGCCGGCGTGGTCGACGCTGTGGCCCAGGGCGTGCCTGACCTGAAAGAAGGGGATGCGGTGCTGGCCCTGACCCGCTTCGGTGGTTACGCCGATCACGTGTGCGTGCCGCATAAGCAGGTGTTCAAGCGTCTGGAATGGATGAGTGCGGAGGATGGCGCGGCCCTGCTGGTCAATTACCTGACTGCCTATCAGGCGCTCGTGGTGATGGGGTCGTTGAACAAGGGGGAGCGCGTTCTGATTCATGGCGTGGCCGGGGGCGTGGGTCTGGCGGCTCTCGACATCAGCCGGATCATCGGAGCGGAAACGTTTGGCACCTCGTCGCCGCATAAGCACGATTTTTTGCGAGAGCGGGGCCTGGAGCATCCGATTGATTATCGTAATTACGATTATGAAGAGGTTGTGATGGACCTGACGGCCGGGGAGGGCGTCCAGCTTGTGTTGGATCCGTTGGGCGGCAAACATTGGAAGAAGAATTATCGTCTGCTGATGCCTACGGGGCGGGTCGTGCATTACGGGATCAGCAGCCTGGCTCCGGCGAAACGGCGCTCGTTGTTAGACGTCCTTCGGGGATTGCTGTACACGCCATTCTACTCGCCCATTAAGCTTATTAATGAGAATAAGGGCGTGATCGGCTTCAACTGGGGGCGGCTTTGGGAGCGGATGGGTTTGCAGCGACCGTGGGTGGAACAGATCATCCGGTGGTATGACGAAGCGCTATTCCGGCCGCACGTGGATCGGGTTTTTAAGTTTAGAGACGCGGCCGACGCTCACCATTACATTCAGGATCGGAAAAACGTGGGAAAGGTATTGCTGGCGCCATGAGGGGCAAGGTGCACGGTATCCTATGGAGACGCGTTTTAGAGATAGCCCAAATGAGGAGGGCCCAACCGGTCTGGATCTGAGGATCCAGACCTCCTCTCTGTGTGGAATTACCCCTCTCACTCGTCGGCGCTCCAGGCGGCGGCGACGAGCGCCGGTAATAGTTCGCCGGCGCGGCCGGCCAGGATGACGTCCATCCAGGCGCTAACGGGCGTCTCCTCGGGGTTGATTTCTACTGTGCGCGCGCCGTTCTGGACTGCCTCTAATGGCAAGGCAGCGGCGGGATGGACCAGGGCCGAGGTGCCAATAGAGAGGAATAGGTCGCACGTGCGGGTGGCGGTGATGGCGGTGGCCAGGGCGTTTTGGGGAAGCGCCTCGCCGAACCAGACGACGTCAGGTCGAAGCGGGCCGCCGCACTCCGGGCAGCTTGGAGGGCCTTCCTCGGCCGGTTCCCACTCAGTCACGGCACGGTCTTCCTCGAAGCATTTGTTGCGCCGGATGTTGCCGTGCAACTCTACTAGGTCGTGACTGCCCGCCTCGCGGTGCAGGTTGTCGATGTTCTGTGTGATGAGGGTGAAGGTGGGGACGTGGCGCTCCATCTCGGCCAGGGCGTAGTGGGCGGGGTTTGGTTCGGCCTCATCGATCAACTCGCGGCGCCATTCGTACCACTCCCATACGAGCTTTGGATCGCGGCGGAAGGCCTGGGGTGTGGCCAGTTCCTGGGGGTCGTATTTCGCCCAGAGGCCAGTCTGGGCATCGCGAAAGGTGGGGACGCCGCTCTCGGCCGAGACGCCGGCGCCGGTGAGGACGGTTACCTTCTGGGCGCGACGAAGGGTAGCGATCAGATCTTCTGGAATGTTCACCATAAGTAATCGTTGAGGGCGGCTTCTGGTAAGAAGCGCCGCTCCCTCGCTAAATTCCAAAAATCATTCTGGCGATGGAAAAGTAGATCAAGAGGGCGGTGGCGTCGACGATGGTGGTGATCATGGGCGCGCTGATGACGGTGGGGTCGATGTTGAGCCGTTCGGCGACGATAGGGACGACGGTGGCCACTGTGTTGGCCCAGATGACGACGAGGGGGAGGGTGAGGCCGATGACGAGGCCTACTTTGACGCTGGCGCCCTCGAGCGCGGCCACTCCCAGGCCAATGGCGGCGCCGACGAGGCCGAGGATGAGGCCGAGGATGAGGCCGACGATGACTTCCCGCCGCCAGGCCCGGCCGATGTCACTGGTGCGGACTTCGTCGACGGCGATGGCGCGGATGACGGTGGTAACGGTCTGTGAGCCGGCGTTGCCCCCGGTTCCGGTGATGAGCGGGATGAAGGAGGTGAGAATGACGACGGCCGCCAGGATGCCTTCGAAACGGCTGATGACGGTTGCCGTCATGAGAGAGGCGGCGAAGAGAAGCATCAACCAGACGATGCGCTTGCGGACCATTTGCATCACCGAGACGGCGAAATAGGGTTGGGCTAACGGTTCTGAACCGCCCAAGCGCTGGATGTCTTCCGTAGCCTCTTCGGCCAGGACGTCGAGGGCGTCGTCGACGGTGACGACGCCCACAAGGTGGTTTCTGGTGTCGACGATGGGAATGGCCACGAAGTCGTATTTTGAGATGAATTCGGCAAGTTCTTCCTGGTCGGCCGTCGCGGGAACGGCGACGACGTCGGGCGTCATAATCGATTCGATGGTGGCTTCGGGTCTAGCCAGGATCAAGTTGCGGATGGGGACAACGCCGATGAGGTGGGTGTGGCGGTCCACGACGTAGAGGTAGTGGAGGGTTTCAGCTTCTTCGAGAGAGCGCAGGTACTCTAACGCTTCGGCAACCGTCCACTGCCGGCGGAGGGCGGCGACGTCGGTGCTCATGAGGCGGCCGGCGGTTTCCTCTTCGTAGCGGAGCAGGGCCTGTACTTCCTGAGCCTCTTCCGGCTCCATCAGTCGTAACAGGCGGAAGGCTGTGGGATCGGGCAGGTCTTCGAGGAATTCGGCCGCGTCGTCCATCGGCAGCTCGTCGAGGAGATCGGCGAGCCGTTCGTCGTCTACTTTGTCGACCAGTTCCTGACGCACGAGACTGCCGGTTTCGTCCAGTACTTCGCTGGCCGTTTCCAGGTTGAGCAGGTCGAAGACGGTGATGGCAAGTTCCGGCGGCATCTCATCTAGGAGATCGGCGATGTCGGCCGGGTGATGGTCGCTCAGCCATGTGCGCAGTTCGGCCAATTGCCCCCGTTCGATGTATTCTGTTATTCGTTCGCTCGTTGGGCGGATGCGTTGTTCGGGCATAAATGGGTCCCTGTGTCCCGCGGGCGGCCGCGGGCGTAATTCACATTCTCTTTGGGAAAAAGCTTCACGCCTGGGAAAGGTGCTGCTCGGGTAAGATTATAGCGGAGTGAGACCAAAAAGTCAGAATGGAAGTTCCAGCGGTCGATAGCAACCGGAAGTGGTTTCGTTACGTATTGGGATATGAGAGATGTATTACTTTCTGTATTCGCTGAACGTTCTTCTGATGTTGGCGCTGCCGTTGGCGTTGGGGACAGTTATCGCTCGCAGACGGTCGGCCCGCTGGGCGCTGTTTGCGATCGGCGCGGCGACTTTCGTCGGGTCGCAACTGTTTCACCTGCCCTTCAATTGGCTGGTGGATTCGGCCGGCGTGTTGCCGGACCCGGAGGCAAGCCGGCGCAATTTGTTGGTTGTGGCTTTGTTTGCGGGTTTGTCGGCCGGCTTTTTTGAAGAGGTGGCCCGCTATCTGGCTTATCGCTTCTGGGCGCGAGACGCGCGCTCGTGGGGCGCCGGGCTGATGCTGGGCGCAGGGCATGGCGGCGTCGAGGCACTCCTGCTGGGGCTCGTGGCGGCGATCAACGTGGCGTTTGTTTTTGGTTTTCGCCACGGTTACTTTACGGGTATCATACCGCAAGAGGCTGTGCCCCTGGTGCAGGAGCAGGTGACGGCCTTTTTCTCGGCGCCCTATTACCAGACGGTGCTGGGCGCGGCGGAGCGGCTTTTTGCGCTGTGGGTGCATCTGTCGCTCTCGTTGCTGGTGATGCAGGTTTTTGCGCGCGGCCGGTTTTTCTGGTTGTTGCTGGCCATCGGCTGGCACGCATTGCTGGACGCGGTGGCTGTCTACGGGAGTGTGTCGTGGGGCATTGAGGTAACGGAAGCCCTCGTCGGCCTCGTCGCCCTGCTCAGCCTGGGCATCATCTGGCGGTTGTACGAACCGCTGCCCGGGCGGGAGGAACCGGCGACACGCAGGAACGACTGGGAGCCGCCGCGCCTGGGCCGGGAGGACGTTGAATTGGAGATCACGGCTGAGCGGCTTGAGGAAAGCCGTTATCGTTGAGGAAGATGATGATTCAGACGGAGAATTTGACGAAGCGTTTTGACGAACAGGTGGCCGTGGAGTCGCTCACACTGGAGATTGCGGCCGGCGAGGTGTTCGGGTTTCTGGGGCCGAACGGGGCCGGGAAGACGACGACGGTGCGCATGCTCACTTGTCTAATCGCGCCGAGCGCCGGCCGGGCGGTCGTGGCCGGGTGCCGGTTGGGGGAGGAAGATCGGGAGATTCGCCGCAACGTGGGCATTCTTACGGAGACACCCGGCCTCTACGAGCGGCTCAGCGCGGAGCGCAATCTGGTTATTTTCGCTCACCTTTACGAGGTGGAGGACGTGGCGGGTCAGGTGGAGAAATATCTGCGCATGTTGGGGTTGTGGTCGCGGCGTCAGGATCCGGCCGGGACGTTCAGCAAGGGCATGAAGCAGAAGCTGGCGATTGCCCGAAGCCTGTTGCACGAGCCGCGCCTCCTCTTTCTGGACGAGCCGACGGCGGGGCTGGACCCGGAAGCGTCGCGCCTGGTGCGCGATTTTGTGACGGAACTGAAGGAGCAGGGGCGGACGATTTTCCTCACGACGCACAACCTGGACGAGGCGGAGCGACTCTGCGACCGTATCGGGGTGATCAACACGCACCTGTTGGTCGTGGATACGCCGGCCGAGTTGCGCCGGCAACTGTTCGGACGGCAGGTGGTGTTTCATTTGGGGAATGACCCTGATGGGTTTTTGTCGATGGTGCAGGAGATGTCGGCGGTCCGGCATGCACAGACGAGGGACAATAAACTGGTGTTGGCGCTGGAGGATCCGGAGGCTGATAACCCGGAAATTGTCCGGCGTCTGGCGGCGGCCGGTGCGGAGATACAGTTTGTCGGAGAATTGAAGCATTCGCTGGAGGATGTCTATCTGCAACTGGTGCAGACGGAGTAGGTGATCGTTATGGAGAAGATTCAGACTATCATCAGTAAAGAGTGGGCGGAAGTGTTCAAGAACCGGCTCGTGCTCTTTTCCGTGGCCTTCCTGCCGCTGGTGTTCATTGCCGTACCGGTGGTGACGGTCGTCGCTGCGGGAAGTCTGGAGGGTGCGGCTATGGAGGAGTTCGGCGGAGAAGGGATTCCTGGCGCCGAAACGCTCTGTCAGGGAATGAATGCGGCCGAGTGTGGGGAGGTCTTTATGCTGAACATTTACAGCCTGATGTTCATGATCCTGCCGGTTGCCATTCCGGTGACGATTGCCGCGTACAGTATTGTGGGTGAGAAGACGACGCGCAGCCTGGAGCCGCTGTTGGCGACGCCGATCACCACCTCTGAATTGCTGGCAGGTAAGGCGCTGGCGGCTATTATTCCGGCCGTCGTGGCGACGTGGGTCAGCTATCTGATTTACGTGGCGCTGATGCGTTACCTGGCCAGCGCGGCCGCGTTTCGCCATCTCCTGGATCCCTTGTGGTTGATCGCCATCTTCATTGTGGGGCCGCTCCTGACTCTGCTGGCCGTCAGCGTGGCGACCATGATCTCTGCTCGCGTTTCGGATCCGCGCGTGGCGGAGCAGCTGTCGATGGTTGTGATCGTGCCCCTCATTCTGGCTATCGTCGGGCAGTCCACGGGGTTGTTTCTCTTCGATCGGCAATTGATCTTGATCGCGGCCGTCGTCGTTGCGCTCCTGGATGCCGTCCTTCTTGTCCTCACCGTCCAGGCGTTCCAACGGGAGACAATCCTCACCAGATGGAAGTAGGGCGTTTGCGTTTTTTTTCACGGTCGCTATAATCGGACCACTGCCTTGACGGGCAGACAAATATACACGCGCCCTGACCGGGTTGGGTGTGCTTACATAGTATCATTTGTCATCTTCTAACTTCCCCGAAGTGGCAAACGAGATGCTAAGGCCGTGTAAGTTCTGAGCCGGGACGATGGGCGCGGAAGCCTAAAACAAACGAAAAGGAGAATCCCCATGGCCGTAGTTTCGATGAAAGCACTGCTGGAAACCGGCGTGCATTTTGGACATAGAACCCGCCGTTGGAACCCGAAGATGAAGCCTTACATCTTCACGGAGCGTAACGGCATCCATATTCTTGACTTACAACAAACGATCCTGATGATCGACGAGGCTTACAACCTGGTCCGTAACGTCGTCGCCGACGGCGGAACGATCTTGTTCGTGGGCACGAAGCGTCAGGCGCAGGATACGATTGAGCGTGAAGCGAAGCGGGCCCGCCAACCATACGTGAACCAGCGGTGGTTGGGCGGTACGCTGACGAACTGGCAGACGATCAAGCAGCGGATCCAATATCTGGAAGAGCTGGAAGAACGCCGCGACGCCGGCGAGTTTGATCTGCTGAAGAAGAAGGAACGTCTGACGCTGGAACGGGAGATCGTGAAGCTCAATGATCGGTTGGGCGGTATTCGCCATATGACCGGATTGCCGGACGTGCTCTACGTGGTGGACGTCAACAATGAAGAGACGGCCGTTCGCGAGGCGAACATTCTGGAAATTCCCGTCATTGCAATGGTGGATACAAATTGCAATCCCGACGTCATCGATTACGTGATCCCGGCTAATGACGATGCCATTCGCGCCATCAAGCTGATCACCAGCAAGGTCGCCGATGCGGCGATAGAAGGCATGGCCGTTCGCGAGCAGGCCCTCGTCGACGAGATTGCCGGATACGAAGAGCCGGAATACGAGGAGTTTGAAGGATACGAGGAAGAGCTTTCGGACGAAGAGTTGCTGGGTGCGGCTACGCTGGCCAAGATTCGCGAGGCTGAGGAAGCCGAGGCAGCAGCACGAGAAGCCCTTGAGGAGGAAGAGTAGAGGGCAGATTCGGTCCGGCATTTAGTTTATTTGAAGGTATAGAGCAGGTGGCCGGCAATGTCCTTTTCCGGGACGCCGGTCACTTTCAAATAGGAACAAATTCTACTGCTACCAGGAGATGAAGCTTAATGGAAGTGTCGATTGAACAGATTAGGGCCCTGCGTGAAGAGACGGGCGCGGGGGTATTGGACGCCAAGAATGCGTTAATCAAGGCCGAAGGTGACTTTGATGAGGCAGTGGACGCGCTGCGCCAGAAGGGGTTGGCTCAAGCGCAAAAACGGGCTGACCGTGAGGCGAATGAAGGCGTCATTGAACTCTATTCCCACCTGGGTAAGCGTGTGGGCGTCATGCTGGAGTTGAATAGCGAAACTGACTTCGTCGCTCGCAACGATCAGTTTCAAGAGCTTGCGCACGACCTGGCATTGCACATTGCCGCTATGGACCCGCGTTACGTTTCCAGGGAGGACGTTCCCGAGAAGGACGTTGAGCGGGAGATGGCCGTATTGCGCGCTCAGGCAGAGAAAGAAGGGAAGCCGGAGCATATTCTGGACAAGATCGTTTCGGGCCGGCTTGACAAGTTCTATAAGGAGACGGTTTTACTCGAGCAACCGTTCGTCAAGGATGAGAGCAAAACGGTGGAGCAGCTCATTAATGAGAATATCGGTATCCTGGGCGAGAACATCGTATTGAGACGCTTTGTCCGATATGAATTGGGAGAAGCGCTAGAATAAGGTGAGCCAGAGGGGCGTTCATATGAACGCCCTTTTATCATTCCCCGGAGCCTTGTGGGCATTCCGGGGAGTTTTCTGAACGGAGCTAGGTAGATGACGAGCCCTGTTTATAGTAGCATCTTGCTCAAGCTTGGCGGTGAATCGCTGGCCGGCCCGGGCGGTTTTGGCATTGATCCTTCCCGGGCGGCGGAAGTTGCCGGGATCGTTAAGGATGTTTATGATCTGGGTGTTCAGGTGGC
>JAWVYQ010000124.1:0-10879 GCA_033722615.1 Promineifilaceae bacterium (SeqCode) | reverse complement strand
GAGTGGCCGCCAACGTGGGCATCCTCGACAGTAGCGCCGTTCAGGCCGTGACGCACCGTGATGGTGCCGCCCGGTGCGGCCTCGGGCGCGGTGTAGGTGGGGAGTCCGAAACGAAGCTCGCCCCAGGTTCCAGGCGTCGCGGGTTCGGCCGTTTCCGGCCAAAATTGCGGGGTAATGGGGGAGCCGTTCTGGTCGTCTCGGTCGTAGACGGTGACGGCCAACCCCCAGATATTCCCCTCGGCCGGCGGGCCGGCGAGCCCCAGGCTGTTGAAGGGAACGCGGTAGGTGATGGCCCAGCCGCGGGCCTCGGCCCCGTTGTTAACGCCGTCTCCACGCCAGAACGCGTCGGTCTCGAACGGTAGCGACGTAGGCACCCATTGTGAGCCGTTGCCACGGTAGGCGACCGAGGAATTCATCTGAGCGATCAGGCGATAACTATTTCCCGTCGGGTTGCTGCCCGTTGCCCCCTCCAGGTTGAGGTTAAGGGCGACGGCGTCCCACTGCGTGGGATCTGCAGCCGCGTTGTCATACCAGATGGTGCGGTCGAAAATATGTACGGTGACGAAAAGGGCGTCGTCAGTATAAGCGATGCGAGCGTCGGCGTAGTTGGTGGTGGGCGTCACCTGGCCAAACCAGAAGACGGCGTGTGCTGGCACGGGGGGCGTCTCGCGTTCGCTATGTGGTGCGTTTACGCGGGGCGTCTGCTGCGTTGTTTGCGAGTAAGTTGGCGGGGGCGATGGCGCGGCGAACAACAGAAATAGCAAAGCAAAAGCAAGAACCGTCAGGTGCGGCTTAATTCGCATATAACATCCTCTTTTCCCTCTCATACAAAAAGGTGAGCAGTCCTAGCGCATCAGGAGGTAGAACGGCTCACCCCTCCACTTTAGCGGAGGGGGGTGGTAATGCAAATAAGGCGAAAGTACTATGGCGCTGCTCTCACATCTCGTTAACGGCAGACTGTAAGGTGGAAGTTTAGACACAAATTGTAAGATAGAAATTTAGAAATATGGCCTATTGTAAGTAAGTGTGCAATCAGAGGAAGAAATCGATGGATGTGAAAGAACAAATCCGACGGTACGTAGCCGAAAACTTCTTATTTAGCGACAACGGTTTTGAGCTGGACAACGATGAATCGTTCCTCGAGGCGGGGGTCGTCGATTCGCTGGGCGTTTTAGAGTTGGTAACGTTCGTTGAAGAAAATTTCGACGTACAGGTGACCGATGAAGAAATTGTGCCCGACAACTTCGATAGCGTAGACCGGCTGGCTGACTACATTGGCCGCAAGCGCTCTTAGCGATTCTTGTCGCCATCTTTATTTGGTAAGATCCTTCGGACGGTTGCACTTCTTAATTGGCTTCCCGCGATGAGCGCGAAGGGTCTGTACGTTTAGCAATCCCTGGGAGATTCCAACGTAATAGATGCTTGTACATGATTTTCTCGAGAAGAGTGCGGAGCGCACACCAGACAAAGTGGCCCTTGTCTGTGGCGGGCAACGTCTGACGTACGCTGACGTTGATGGGATGGCCAATTCTCTGGCGCATGCGCTGCGCGACCAGGGCGTGAGCCGTGGGGATCGGGTCATTCTGTTCCTGCCCAACAGCGTCGAACTGGTAGCCGGCATTTTTGGCGTTCTCAAGGCCGGTGGCACCTTTGTCGTGGTCAATGCGTCGACGAAAGAGGATAAGCTAGCTTACCTTGTGGACAATTGCCGGGCGACGGCGCTCGTGACAAACGGCCGGCAGGCGAGGATGGCGTCTTCGCTGATGGAGAATGCGCCGTCACTAGATTTCACCGTGCTAGCGGGAGCAGGCGCTGCTCAGGCGGCCGCCTCCGCGCCCGATACGACGCTGGCCTTTGACCAGATCTTGGACACTTTCTCCCACGATCGGCCGCCACGTGTGGGCGATGAAGATGACCTGGCTTGCCTTATCTACACGTCAGGCAGCACGGGCGAACCGAAAGGGGTCATGTCGGCGCACAGCAACGTCGATTTTGCTACGACCTCCATCATTACCTACCTGGAGAACACGGCCGACGACGTGGTCATTAACGTCCTCCCCCTCTCCTTTGACTATGGCCTGTACCAACTGCTGATGACGTTCAAATTCGGCGGCACTCTGGTGCTCGAAAGAACCTTTGCCTATCCTGCTCACACATTGAAGCGCATGGAAGAGGAGCGGGTAACCGGTTTCCCCGGTGTGCCCACTATCTTTGCCATTCTCCTGCAGATGGACTTAAGTTCTTACGACCTGACGTCACTGCGCTACATTACCAACACGGCCGCCGCCCTTCCTCCCAGTCACATCCAACAAATCCGGGATAAATTTCCCTGGGCCACCCTCTATTCGATGTACGGGCTGACCGAAACGAAGCGCACGCTCTACCTGCCGCCGGCTCAACTGGACGAACGCCCGGGCTCCGTTGGCATTGCCATACCGGGCACAGAAGTCTGGATTGAAGACGACGAGGGAAACCCTCTCGGACCCAACCAGGTGGGCGAACTCGTCATCCGGGGCAAACACGTGATGCAAGGGTACTGGGAGAACCCCGAGGCGACGGGCAGGCGCTTCCGGCCGGGCGAAAATGGCGAGCGCATCTGCTATAGCGGCGACCTCTTCCGCCAGGATGAGGACGGTTACCTCTACTTCGTCAGCCGCAAAGACGACATCATTAAGAGCCGGGGCGAGAAAGTAGCCCCGAAGGAAGTCGAGAACGTCCTTTATGCGTTGCCCGGTGTTTCCGAAGTGGCCGTTATCGGCGTCCCCGATCCCGTATTAGGGGAGGCCATCAAGGCCCTTGTCGTCAATCAGGGTCGGGAGTTGACCGAACGAGAAGTATTGCAGCACTGCCGCGCTCACCTCGAAGATTTCATGGTGCCCCAATTTGTTGAGTTTCGCGATGCGTTGCCCAAGACGAGTAGCGGAAAAATTAAAAAGACAGGTCTGAGCTGATATGTGCGGAATTGTAGGCACATTGAATATTGAGGCGAAATCGCTCGTCAATCCGGACAACCTGTGTTCTATGCTTGGCGCCGTTCGCCATCGTGGCCCGGATCAATTCGGCGTCTACGTTTATCAGGACGGGCAGAGCGGCGTCGGGCTGGGTAGCGCGCGCTTGAGCATCATCGACCTGGGCGGTGGTCAGCAGCCCATCAGCAACGAAGATGGGACGGTATGGATCGTCTTCAACGGCGAGATTTTCAATTATCTGGAGCTGCGCGAGGCGCTGGCTCGAGACGGGCACCGGCTATCCACCGATTCCGACACAGAAGTCATCGTCCACCTTTACGAACACGTGGGGCCGGCCTGCGTCGATTATTTGAACGGGCAATTCACCTTTGCCATTTGGGACGAGCGGACGCACACGCTGTTTATGGCCCGGGACCGGTTGGGCATCCGCCCCCTTTACTATACCGTCCAGGATGGTGCGTTGCTCTTCGCCTCTGAGGTGAAAGCGCTTCTGGCCGATTCGCGCGTGCCGGCCGAGATCGATCCGGTCACCCTGGATCAGATCTTCACCTTCTGGAGCCCGCTTTCGCCCCGCACACCGTTCAAAGGGATCCAGACCTTGCCCCCCGGTCACTGGATGTTGGCCCGACCCAAGGGTGACATTCAGATCGAGCGCTACTGGGAGCCCTCTTTCTCAAAAGAGTTAGCGCCTGAAGAAAACGTAGAAGATTTCGAGTCGGCTGCCCGGCGCCTGCGCCACCTCCTCGTCGACGCGACCCAGCTTCGTCTACGGGCCGACGTGCCGGTGGGCGCTTACCTCAGTGGCGGGCTGGACTCCTCTACGATTGCTGCACTGATTCGCCGCCATACGTCAAACCGGCTGGAAACCTTCTCCATCGCCTTTACCGATGAGGATTACGACGAGAGCCGGTTTCAGCGCCGGATGGCCGAGCATTTGGGCACCCGCCATCATCTGATTACCTGTACGCATGAGGAGATCGGCCGCGTCTTTCCCGACGTGATCTGGCACACCGAAACTCCCATCATGCGCACGTCCCCGGCCCCCCTCTATCTGCTATCGAAGCTGGTGCACGATCACGACTTCAAAGTCGTGCTGACGGGAGAGGGAGCCGACGAATTTCTTGCCGGCTATAACATCTTCAAAGAAGCAAAGATTCGCCGTTTCTGGGCCCGACAGCCGGACTCAGAGATGCGCCCTGCCTTGCTGCGGCGACTCTATCCTTATATCGGTCAATTGGCCGCCGGCAACACCGCCTATCTCCAACGATTTTTCGGCCAGGGCCTGACCGACGTGGGGTCGCCCGTCTACTCCCACGCCATCCGCTGGCGCAACACCGGCCGGACCAGACGTTTCTTCTCCCGCGCCCTACAGGAGGCGCTGGTGGAGACGAGCGCATCGTCGCCGGATGACGTGTATTGGCCGGACGACTTCGGCGAGTGGAACTGGCTCTCCCGCGCCCAATATTTGGAGATTTCCGTTTTCCTGGCAGAGTACTTGCTTTCCTCCCAGGGCGACCGGATGGCGATGGCTCACTCAGTCGAAGGGCGTT
The DNA here is from genome assembly GCA_033722615.1 of Promineifilaceae bacterium (SeqCode). Lineage (GTDB taxonomy): Bacteria > Chloroflexota > Anaerolineae > Promineifilales > Promineifilaceae > JAAYYY01. The sequence goes on along the minus strand of JAWVYQ010000124.1, from coordinate 6,360 downwards.
TTCCTTTCCTCGATCATCGGGTGGCGGAATTTTGCAACCAATTGCCCCCGCACTTTAAATTGCGGGGCCTGAACGAGAAGTACCTGCTCAAACGGGCCATGCGCGATCTGCTGCCCGAGGAGATCTGGAAGCGGGCGAAACGTCCCTATCGAGCGCCGATCCATCGCAGCTTCTTCCCGGACGGAAAGCCGTTGGAATGGGTAGCCGAGCTGCTCTCGACGGAGCAGGTGGAAGCGGCCGGTTACTTCAATCCGCGCGCGGTAGACAAACTCCTTCAGAAGATTGACCGGTTTGGGGCCCTCGGTGAGACAGATGACATGGCGCTGGCCGGATTGCTCTCGACACAGTTACTACACCGGCAATTTGTGGCTGACTATCGGTTAGCCTCGCCCATCGATACCCAAGACGACGTCAAGATCGTGCTCCGCGGAAATGCACAAGAGCGGGCTGCTGCGTTATCTACAACAGAGGAAGAAGCCGGTGCGCTAACGCCCTCCTGAACGCAGGGCCCCTAACGCTGACGAGAGATAAGCAGAGTTTGAATCCCACATTATGACAGAAACAGTTGCTTTTCACAGAGAGATCTTACGGCTGGACCCGGCGCAAGAGGTGGAGCGTATTGTAGAAACCTTGCGTGACGACGTCTTCAACGTATTGAAACGCAAGGGCGGCGTCCTCGGCGTCAGTGGAGGCGTCGATTCCGCCGTCGTGCTTGCCCTGGCCGTGCGGGCGCTGGGCGCCGAAAGGCTGGTCACGCTGCTGCTCCCGGAGATGGAGTCGAGTCCGGAGAGCGCCACGCTGGCGCGGCGTGTCTGCCGGCAATTTGGCGTCGAGCCCATCGTGGAAGACGTAACCGGCCCCTTGATCGGCTTTGGCTGTTACCGGCGGCGCGACGAGGCCGTTAAGGCCATTTTCCCCGAGTACGACAGCACGTATAAGCTAAAGATTACCCTGCCGTCCGGGCTGCTGGACCGGGATACGTTGAACGTTTTTAGCGCGACCATCATCAGCCCGGAGGGTGAAGAGAAGACGAAGCGTTTGCGCCCCGAACAGTTGCGGCAGATCGTGGCGGCGTCAAATTTCAAACAGCGCAGCCGCGCCGCCATGCTCTATTACCACGCCGAACGAAGGGATTACGCCGTCATCGGCACCCCACAGAAAAACGAACATGACCAGGGCTTCTTCGTCAAGTACGGAGACGGCGCGATGGATGTCAAACCTATCGGCCACCTTTATAAGACACAAGTATACCAGCTTGCCGAATACCTGGAGATTCCGGAAGAGATTCGCGAGCGGCCGCCGACGTCTGACACGTACAGCGCAGGGAGCACACAGGAAGAGTTTTTCTTCCGCCTTCCTTTTGAGCTAATGGACGTGTTGTGGTACGCGCTGGAGCACGACGTGCCGGCCGGCGTGGTGGCCCGGGAGATGGATCTGACGGAAGAGCAGGTGCAGCGCGTCTTTGACGATATCACCCGCAAGCAGCGGACGACGACCTATTTGCGCACGCCCCCTTTGGGGTTGGAAGATGAACGTGACGGCATCGCGGCGTAAACGGAGGCCAAGCTCATGAGCCGGCAATTCGTAGCCTTTAGCGGTCTGGCAATGGTCCTCATCGTCCTCAACCATTCCATCCAGATGAGCATGGAGGCGGCCGTGGCGGCCGGGTACGCGCTTCCCGGGGGGGTAGGGCGCTTTCTACTGACCGTATTGCAGGCGTTGGGCGTATTTGCCGTCCCTATTTTTCTCTTCATTTCCGGTGCCTTCGTCGCCTACGCGGCGAAAGGGGCGCCCCGGCTTTCGACGAAGTTCGTGTGGAAAAGCATCCGCCACATTCTATGGCCTTATCTCGTCTGGTCCATCGTCTTCTACATCCTGATCTATTTTCATGGCGGACAGCGCTTCTCGGCCGCCGGTTACTTGAAGAATCTGGCGACCGGCTTTCCCTTTCATTTCGTGCCGTTGCTTATTTTATTCTACGTCGCCTCGCCCGCGTTAATTCCTGCTGCCCGGCGACACCCCTGGTTGCTCCTGGGCGTCATCGGTGGCTACCAACTTTTGCTAATCGCCATCCGCCAGCCGGACGTATTCAGTATTAGCCTGCCCGCTCCCGTTCGCTTATTGAATCCACCGATAGTAGGCGGGACCTTTTCCGACTGGGGCATCTTCTTTCCGCTGGGCACCGTCTTCAGCCTGCACGCGTCATCCTTGAAGACACGACTGGAGCGCGTGAAATGGATCTCCGTTCTCGCAACGCTGGCGCTATTTGTCCTGGGCTTGCTCCATGCAACCGATGTGGTCAGCGCGCCGTGGGCCAGGTTCATCGTGCCCTTGCCCCTCCTGTTAGTCGTTCCCGTTGTCCAGCGCCGTTCAATTCCCGCCGTGCAGCAATTAGAGAAAGTTGGAAAGCGATCATACGGTTTGTATCTGACACACCTCATCGTCATAGACCTCCTGCTATGGGCAATCGAACTACTTGCCCGGCCGCTGCTGGCCTACCAGTATGTGCTGTTTCCCCTCCTGTTTGTTGTTGGGTTGGCGCTCCCCGTCATCATTATGAGTGACGTGGCACAGCGCAGGCCCACACGCAAGGTGTATCGTTACGTATTTGGTTAGCTGAGGGAGGCGTGGCAGGAGAGACGTTGAGTTTCAAGAGAGCGAGGAAGGAGGCGGGGGTCTCTGCGAGCGAGATCCCTGATCGTGGGGGAGAGAAGGGAGAACAATGATTGATGAGACCGCTCACCGTATTTTACGAAGAGTCAGGCAGATGAAAGCTGAATTATATCCTTATCTGAGAAACGTTGCTCTGGATGCAGGGCTGATGGCCGGACATACAGATTATGTAAAATTTATCATCTTGGGCCGCTCTCGCGTTGGCTCGAACTTCTTGCGCGGTCTGTTGAATTCACATAGTCAGGTGACCGTCTTCGGCGAACTGTTTCAGAACAAAGAGGAAATCGGGTGGGCGCTTCCCGGCTACTATCCGTCGAAAAGGACGCTTCGCTTGTTCCGCGAAGCTCCGGTTGATTTTCTCCAACAAAAAGTGTTCAAGAACTTTCCCGAGCGTGTCGGCGCCGTTGGCTTTAAGATCTTCTATTACCACGCACAGGATGAGGAATGGAAACCGGTGTGGGATTGTCTGCAAGCCATGCCCGATCTAAAGGTCATCCACATAAAGCGGCGCAACATTTTAAAGACCCACCTGTCCCGCCAGCGAGCGATCAAGACAGACAGATGGGTGAACACCAATGGTCGCCGTGAACCGCAGCGATCGGTTAGCCTCGACTACAGAGAGTGTCTTGACGATTTTATCCGGACTCGGGCCTGGGAAGAGGCTTACGACGCTTACTTTGCCGGCAACGATACCCTGGAAGTGATGTACGAAGATCTGGCGACCGATTATCAACGTGAGACGAGGCGCGTGCAGGAATTTCTTGGCGTGAGCGTCGAGGCCGTACAGCCGGAAACCTACAAACAATCGCGACAGCCCTTATCTGACGCCATCGCGAACTATTGCGAATTGAAGGAGCGGTTTCAGCAGACGCCCTGGTCCCTGTTCTTCGAAGAGTAGCAGATGCCGCGCATGGCAACGCACAACCATGATTGACCTCTCTGTCATTATCGTTAGCTGGAACACCGTCGGCCTACTCGATGCCTGCCTGGCGTCGATCATGGCCCATCCTCCCGCCTGCGAGTTTGAGGTGATCGTCGTTGACAATGCGTCGACAGATGGCTCGGCCCAGATGGTGCACGGGCGTTATCCTGACGTGAAAGTGATCGAGAATGAACGGAACGTTGGCTTTGCGCGCGCCAATAATCAGGGGCTCCGGACGGCGGTTGGGCGCCATCTTCTTTTGCTCAATCCCGACACCGAAGTGCGCCCGAATGCGCTGGAGACGCTCATGCGCTTTCTGGAAAGGCACGAAGGGGCCGGTGCAGCAGGAGCGCGCATCCTCAACCCGGATGGCACGCTGCAACCTTCCTGTTATCCTGCTCCCACCTTGCTCAACGAATGGCTCCATCTCTTTCATCTGGACCGGAATCGTCGTGGGGGGATGGAAGAGTGGGACGTGATGGAACCCCGCGCGGTGGAAGTCTTGCTCGGCGCCTGTATCATGGTTCGCCGCGAGGCGCTTGACGACGTCGGGTACCTGGACGAGCGTTTTTTCATGTATTCAGAGGAGGTAGACTTTTGTTACCGATTGCAGAAAGCCGGCTGGTCTCTCTACTGGGTCCCTCAAGCGCAAGTGGTTCATCACGGTGGACAAAGTACGCGCCAGGCGGCGACTGACATGTTTTTACGACTCTATGAAGGGAAATTGCTCTACTTCCGTAAGCATTATGGACCGGGGACAGCCCGACTTTACAAGGTAATTCTGCTGCTCGGATCGCTATCGCGTTTAGCCTTGCTTCCTTTCACATGGTTAGAACGGCCGCCGCGAAGGGCGGAGCACCAGGCACTGGCCGGTCGCTACTGGCGACTGATGAGGGCGCTTCCGGCTTTGTAAACGCCGAGCGCTCCGGCAATCGTTCGGCCGAACGTTTTGTCACCGAAATCTTGTGAAGAGTACCGTTTAAATAAGTGCGAGACAGGATAACCGGTCTCTGCGTGAAATAAATGGACGACGAAAGCGGCGGGTTCTCGAATGCCTGTAGCGGTCCCGGAATAGTCAGACCGCTCAGGACACTCGTAGCCCGCCATCTCGGGTGGGGGGGAGGTAAATAGTGAAGATCCTATATCTATCGCAGCTTGTACCGTACCCGGCCGACGCCGGACCCAAAATCCGCATTTACCACGTTCTGCAATATTTAGCCCAGGCCGGGCACGAAATTACGCTGGTTGCTTTCCGGCGCGAAGAAGATGACCCGGAACAGCTTGACCACCTTTACCGTTATTGCCGGGAGATCCATACCGTGCTCATGCGACGATCTCTCCTGCAGGATCTGTGGCAGGTGGCGTCGGGAATAGTCTCCGGTCATCCATTCCTCATCAGCCGCGACAGCGTTGACGAAATGTACCAGACGTTGCAAGAAGTTGCCGTACGTGACTCCTTTGACGCCATTCACGCCGATCAACTGTGGATGGCACAATATGCCCTGGCGGCCGGCCGGCGCAACGGGCATGCGCGGCTGGTGCTCGATGAACACAACGCCATGTACCTCATCCCCGAGCGGCTGGCTTCGGGCGCCAATCCGCTCCGGCGGGCGATCCTGAACCGGGAAGCGCGAAACATGGCCCGTTATGAAGTCGAAACGTGCAAGCAATTCGACAACGTCGTCTGGGTCTCGGCCGAGGACCGGCGGGCAGTGAGGGGACAATCGACAAAACTCCGCGGTGCCAACGGCTCCTCCGGACCGGCGACCAACGGGATGAATAACCTTGTGATTCCCATCTGTGTCGATCCGCAAGCGAAAGCCGTCATACAGCGGCGGCCCGATGCGCGTCGCGTCACTTTTTTGGGAGGGTTACACTGGCCTCCGAATGCTGAGGGCGTGCTCTGGTTCATGGAGGAAGTGTGGCCCCAGGTTCAGAAACAGGCGCCTGACGCTGTCTTGACCATTCTTGGGAAGAATCCTCCCTCGGCCGTCGTCAGGCGGGCGCAGGTTGACGCCCATGTCGAAGCGCCGGGATATGTGGAGGACGTCACACCCTATCTGGCCGAGACGGTAGCGTTCATCGTGCCCCTCCACGCCGGTGGGGGGATGCGCGTCAAGATATTGGACGCCTGGTCCTGGGGGCTGCCCGTCGTGTCCACGACCATTGGCGTTGAAGGTCTCTGGTACCGGGACGGTGAAAACGTCCTCATCGCCGACCGGCCGGGGGCCTTTGCTCAGGCCACCCTACGCCTCTTAATGCGGCCGGAACAGGCCGCCGCGCTGGGCGCAGCCGGGCGGCAGACGGTAGAAGCCCATTATGACTGGCGGCGCGTGTACCGGGCGTGGGACAAGATTTACGGCGAAGCGTGATGATCCAGTCGTCTTCCGCTTCCTCAATGCGTCGCCGCTGGCTTCTCGGCGCCGTTCTTCTGGCGGCCGTGCTCCCCCGCCTCCTGGGTGCCCTGTACCTGGGCGACGTAGTCGAAGTGCTGCCCGGCACGGCCGACCAGGTCTCGTACCATACGCTGGCGTTGCGCATCCTCGACGGGCACGGCTTCACCTTTGCCGAACCGTGGTGGCCGTTGACCGGCGCCGGCGAGCCAACGGCTCATTGGAGCTATCTCTACACCTTCTACCTCGTAGGCGTTTATGCCCTTCTTGGCCCCCACCCGCTCGCCGCGCGACTCATCCAGGCGCTGCTCATCGGCCTCCTCCAGCCGCTTCTCACCTACCTGTTGGGGCGCCGGATCTTCGACGAACGCG
>JAWVYQ010000123.1:0-10881 GCA_033722615.1 Promineifilaceae bacterium (SeqCode) | reverse complement strand
CGGGGCCGGCCCGCTGGCGTTCAACCCGTACAGGCGTTCATCTTCCTCCAGCCAGATAAGGGCGAAAGCGTCGCCGCCGACTCCCGTGCTAGTGGGCTCCACGACGCATAGCGCGGCCACCGTGGCGATGGCTGCGTCCACCGCGTTTCCGCCTGCTTGCAAGATGGAGAGGCCCGTCTGCGCTGCCAGCGGCTGGCTCGTTGCCACCATCCGGTGACGGGCCATGACGTTCGAGCGGCGGCTGGGGAAGGAATAGGCGTTGAAGTCCATGTGGTCCTCCTTTTCCACAATCTAACAGCGCCGTACGCCGGGCGCAAATTTCCTTGACGCCGAACAACTGTTCGTGCTATACTCGATACAGAACAAATGAGCGAAACATGCCGGTTTCCGCCGGCCGGCGGTGGCTTTAGAAGGAGACCGTGATGACCAACGTAGAAAATCTGTCCCAGCGACAGCAGAACATTCTGAAATACGTGTGGGAGTACTGGCGCGACTCGGGTCGACCGCCGACCATTCGCGAAATTGGCAGCGCTGTGGACATCAGCTCTACCTCTGTCGTCAACTACAACCTCAACAAGCTGGAAGAGAAGGGGTACCTCGAGCGCGAGGCCGAGGTTTCGCGCGGCCTTAAACTGACGGAAAAAGCGCTGGCTCTGTATGAATCGGCCCGCGACGCCGTACGCCGGGCGGCGGACCTGGTCCGCATTCCCCTGGCCGGCGACATCGTGGCCGGCGAGCCCGTCCAATTGGGAAACGAAGATTTCGCCACTTACGACGAAGAAGACGCCATTGACGTCAGCGCGGACATGTTACCCGCGTCAACGGCCGACAGCCTCTTCGCCCTGCGCGTCCGCGGCCACTCGATGATTGACGCCATGGTGAACGACAATGACATCGTCATTATGGAACCGACCCGCGAGGCCAAAAACGGCGACATGGTCGCCGTCTGGCTCCCCCTCGACGGCGAAATGACCCTTAAATATTTCTATCACGACGGAGACAAGGTCCGGCTACAGCCGGCCAATCCCACGATGGAGCCTATCTACGTTCATCCGGGCAACGTCGAGGTGCAGGGTAAAGTGATGATGGTCGTTCGTCAGACTGCCTGACGTCGTCCCCCAACCGGCGCCTGCTAAGAGGCGCGACAGTCAAACCTGAATCCGAGAGGGCGATCCTCGTAGATCGCCCTTTGTGATCTGTTTCGCGACCGGCTGCTCCCACTTCTCGCCGCCGGCCGGGTTCATTCCGCGTTCGTTTTTTTGTGTAGGAGAATGGAGCGACCCACCTCGGCGATGGGCGTGAGACGGACCCGGTAACGGCCGGCGTCGGATAATTCGATCTCCGTAGCTGCCGTTTCCTCGTGTCCCTGGTTGACGAACGCCAGCAATTCCTGATGCTGGAGCACGTTGGCCGCCGGCTGGCCGCTCACTTTGCCGTCGGGCAGGGCCAAGAGGTGACGTGCCGCCTGATTAGCCAGGAGAATCCGATCGCGGTCGTCAAGGAGCAAGACGGGATCGTTATTTTGATCGGCGAGCGCGCGTAACAGGTTGCGCTCCTTCCTGATCCGGTTGTGGAGCTGGGCGTTGTGGATGGCGCTGGCGGCAAAACTGGCCAGGGCGGAAAGAACGCGCGTTTCCCGTTTGCTGAATGCTCCCGCGCCGTCATATTTGGCCACGCGCAGCACGCCGATCGGCCGGCCTTGAACCAGCAACGGTACATAGGCTCCCGAATTGGGCTTGGGGTCGTCGCCTGGGGAGGGAACGTCTTGTGGGCTCAGGATCGTCGTTTGCTTGTCACGCAGGACTTTGCCGACGGCGTCGTCCTGGACCGGCTGGCGCAGGGATTGCGGTTGGGATCCGGCGTTCTTGGCCGCGCGTATCGTCATCTTGCCGCGCGCTTCGTCCATCAATATTAGGGAGCCTTGATCGGCCCGCGCCAGATAGACGGCCGCTTCCACCACACGCTGCAAAATCGTTTCCACGTCCAGCGACGATGAGACGGCCTTCCCGATGCCATAGAGGGCGTTCAGTTCGTTTGCCCTCTGCCGCAGGTGTTGGTTATTCCGCTTCAACTGCTCCACTAGTTGTCCGCGTTCGGCCGTCAGCCGTCGTTCGCGCAGCGCCCGCGAGATCGCTTTTTCCATTTCTTCCACGACGAACGGCTTGATCACGTAGTCGCGCACGCCAAGGCGCAGCGCCTGCACGGCGACTTGCTCAGAGCCGTGCGCCGTGATCAGGATGGCCGGGATCTCCAGGCGGCGCAACTGTAACCGGCGAAGCAGCTCCAGGCCGCTCATATTGGGCATCTCGACGTCTACGATCATCAGGTCCGGCCGTTCCGCAAAAGCGAGTTTCAGCCCTTCGAGCCCATCGGCCGCGGTGAGCACCGAAAAGCCCTTCGGTTCGAGCACGTATTCTGTGAGGAATTCGCGAATCTCTCGGGCGTCGTCAACGACGAGCACCAGTTCGCCTGCCTCTGGCGACTGTTTCGTGTCCATCTTTCTCCTGTAACTGGCTGATGCTATCATACCATATCGAGGAGAGAGACCAAGCGTATTTCGCCAGGAGAAAAACTTTGTGCGCCGTTAGCATCGGCCGCAAGCGTTTGTCCCCGGGATGACGATGGGCTACGATGACTGATGTTTGCCATAGAGAAAGTCAGACCCGTCCAGTTCGAAGTTCCGGTACGTAGAGACTCTGCCGCCATATTGGCCGGGAAGCGCGACCGTTTCAACCCAAATACTGTATAGATAGAAAGCATGGAACGTTATTTCTATTTGCTGATCGTACTGCTCGTCGTTGCCGGCTGCCGCGGCCCGGAAACGGATACGACGCTCGTGACACGCGTCGTCAATATGGACGACGAAGAAATGATGGTGACCCGCGTCGTGAACCGCATCGTCGAGACGCCGACGCGGCGCGAAGCGGCACAGGATGAGACGGCGGCCGTCCTGGACGTTGCCCTGGAAGGCGGTCCCGGCGTGTTCGATCCGCAGCAGGCTGGCACTTCCAACGAGCTGGACCTCGTCGAGAATCTGTTCGTGGGGCTGACGCGCTTTAATCACGCGACGAACAGCGTCGAACCGGAACTGGCTTCCTCCTGGGAGGTTAGTGCCGACGGGCAGACCTGGACCTTTCATCTGCGTGAAGACGTCTTCTGGATCGACCCCGGTCTGCGGGCGCCGGATGGCCTGATGAGTCGGGCACCCGGCCCCCATCCCTATCGTCCCGTCCTTGCCGACGACGTCGTCTTCGCCATCGAGCGGGCGTGTGACGCGCAGACGCAGACGCCGGACATCGTCGTCCTCTTCATTATCGAGGGGTGTGAGGCGCGCCATCGCCAGACACAGGCTGGCGAGGAACCTTCGGCTCCCCTTGCGGTTCGAGCGCCGGACGAACAGACTGTCGAGATTACTTTAACTGAGCCCGCCAGCTACTTCCCCGTCATCGCTACGATGTCGCTCCTCCGCCCGGTACCTCGCGAAATCGTGGAGGCGTTCTCCGATGCCGAGGTATCCTGGGCCGAGATGGAAAACGTCGTCACCAGTGGCCCCTTTGTGCCGGATGGGGCGACGACCGCCGGCGAGCGGATGGTTCTGGAACGAAACCCCTTCTGGCCGATCGAATTTAGCGGAACCGTCCAGCACGTAAATGTTTATTGGCAGAACGCCGCCGAGGCGTACGAACGGTGGCTTAATCGGGAGTTGGACGTGGTGCCCATGCCGGCCGGCATGCGCGAAACGATCATGAACGATACCCGGCTACGGTCGCGCCTGCACCTGGTGACCAATCAGGCCGTCTTCTACCTTTCCTATAACTTCGACAGCGAAGTGTTCTCCGAGGCGGCCGTGCGTCGTGCCTTTTCCGCTGCCATCGACCGCGAGGCCCTTGTAGAAGACGTCTACGGAGGTGAGGGATTGCCCATGCGCCACTTCACGCCGCCCGGCGTTCTGGGCGCGCCGCCCCCGGACCAGGTCGGCACCGGCTACAACGGCGATCTGGCCCGCCTGGAAATGGCCTCGAGCTCGTTCTCCGATTGCACCTTCATTCCGGAAATTCGCTATCTCGTGAATGCGACCGACGTTGCCTTACACCACGCCGAGACGGTGCGCACCATGTGGCAACGAGAACTCGGCTGTCCCGAAGAGAAGATCGTCATCGAACAGGTCCCGTTCGGCGTCTTGTTGGCCAACACGCGCCCGGATGCCGGGGCGGACCGGCCGGACATTTGGGACCTGGGCTGGAATTCCTACTTTCCCGACGCCCACAACTGGCTCGGCGACGTCCTCCACTGCACGCAGAGCGAAAATCGGCAGCGGCGCCCCTGCTCCGACGCCGACAGGCTGATCGCCGAGGCGGCCACCCAGTCCTCGACTGAGGAACGGGGGAGCCTTTATCGGGAGGCAGAGCGCCTCTTCTTCGGCGAATCGGGGATTGAGCCGGTCACCCCCCTCTTCGTTCAGGGGCAGTACGTCCTGATCCAGCCGTGGCTCGTCTATCAGCCGGCTCAATTTGGCGGCGAGCAGTATGACACATACCAGTTAGACCAGACGGTGAAACGTCTGGAACGAGAGCGGTAGCAAAACGGAGTTGAGAAGTGTGAAGAGTTTGAAAGAACAGGTTGCCGAGTTCGGCCTCTCCCTCGACGAAGAGCAGGTAGCGCACTTTGCTACCTACCAGACGATGTTGCAGGAGTGGAATCAGCGCTTCAACCTGACGGCCATTGACGACGCGGCCGGCATCCAGGTGCGCCATTTCCTCGATTCGCTGACGTGCGCCACCGTCACCGGTGACTTGAACGGCCGGCGCCTGATCGACGTCGGAACCGGGGGCGGCTTTCCCGGACTGCCGTTGAAGATTCTCTATCCACAATTGCGGTTGACGTTGGTGGAGAGCGTCAGCAAGAAGACGCGCTTTCTCGAGGCGCTGGTGGCAGAATTGGGCCTGGAGGATGTCACCATCCTGGACGAGCGTGCCGAGACCGTCGCCCAACAGGAGGCCCATCGCGCACAGTACGACTGGGCGGTAGCCCGCGCCGTGGCCGAGCTGCGCGTGCTGGTAGAGTATCTCCTTCCCCTGTGCCGGCCGGGAGGGCGGGCGCTGGCGCAAAAGGGCGAAAGCGCGCGCGCCGAGGCCGAGGACGCGGCGGAGGCCGTCGAGCGGTTGGGTGGGGGGCGGCCGGCCTTTCACACCGTCAGGCTCCCCGGCCGCGACGTCACCCATTATCTCGTCGTCGTGGAAAAGGTCGCGCCGACGCCGGATAAATATCCCCGCCGCCCCGGCCGGCCGGCGAAGCGGCCGCTCTAATGTGGTTGGGTCTCTTTCTGCGTCTGCGCCGGTAGCGGGCGGCGGAAGGACGTAAGGTACAGTAACTGGGCATCCGCCTTACCCTTCAATGCGACCGGACCGGCCGGCTGGAAGGAAATGACGTCCAGCAGGCCAGGCACGTCCTGTTTCACCGCTTCGTAGATGCCTTCCGTAATGATGATCTGGCCATCCTCGGCCAGGTCGACGAGCCGGTGGGCAATGTTGACCGCCTCTCCCACCATGCGGAACGTCATTCGCGTTTCAGCCCCGACGTTGCCTACGACGACGTTCCCCTGGTCCACGCCGATGCCCAGCCCCAGCGCCACGCCGTTCTGCGAGTACCACTTCTGGCGTAACTGGCTGAAACGCCGCTGCATCGTGATCGCCGTCAACAGAGCGCGATAATGAGCATCTGGCTGGTCAAAGGGCACGTTGAAGCCCACCATGATTTCGTCGCCCGTCAGGTCGAAGACGGTCCCGTCCATCTCGTAGACGATGTCCGTCATGCTTGTGAAGAACTCGTTCAATAGCGGAATGGCCGTGTTCGGCTCTACGTTGACGATCATGCGTGTGAAGTCACGCAGGTCGGCGAAGAGAACGACCGCCTCGCGGCGCTCGCGCCGCGCCAGCAGTCCCGGTTCGTTGGAGAGGACGTGTTCGACCAGGCGCGGCCCCATATAGCGCGAGAACGTTTCTTTGACGATCTCTCGCTGCCGGCGCTCTTGCTGTAGGCGCAATTCCTCGACGCGCTTCAGCTCCGTAATGTCTTGCAAGACGGCCACGTAGCCCACTTCCTGGATGGGCGACACGCTGGCGTAGAGCACTTTGGAGCCGTGATTCAGCTCCTGCGCAGCCGGCCGTTCACTGGCCTTCACAAACAGGGGGATGAGGGAATCCAGTTGGGGGACGTTGCGCAGCGAGCAGCCGATGACGTTTCCCGCACTCAATTCGAACAGGCTCTCGGCCGCCTGGTTCAACAGCGAAATGCGCCACAATTCGTCGGTGGTGATGATGGCGTCGGTCGATTGCGCCAGGATGGCGCTCAGTTTGCGCCTTTCCTCGCTAATCTCGTTAAAGAGGAAGGCGTTTTCTATCGAAGCACTGATCTGGGCGCCAATCGTCTCCAACAGCGCCAGGTGTTCATCGGTGAAATACCCCGTTTCCGGGTGCATGAGGAAGAGAACGCCGACAATACGGTCCGCGCGCGAGAGGGGGACGCCAATGGCGCCGCCCGTCGTTTCCTGATCGTCGGGAAGGGTCAGCCACCGTTCATCCTCCAGGGCGTCCTCGATGATCACGCCCCGGTTGTGCCGCAGCAGCCAGCCGGCCAGACCGTGGCTCATCACCTTGCTCGTCACCGTGTCCGCGAAATCCGGCGCTTCCCCTTCCCGCACCAGAATGCGATGGGTCACGTTACCGTCGTCGTCCAGGAGGAGGATGCTGCCCTTGGTCGCGCCGACGGCCGCCTGCGTCTGGGCGATGATGTTGGCCATCATCTGTTGCAGGTCGAGCTGTGTGCTGATGGCGCGGCTGATATCGTAGAGGAGTTGCAGACGGTTCCGCTCTTCTTCCAGCCGCTCTCGCGCCCGCTTCAGCTGGATGAGCGCCTGCACTCTCACCAGCAACTCTTCCCGGTGGTGTGGCCGGGAGAGGAATTCGTCGGCCCCCGCCTCGATCCCCTTGATACGGTACTGCACCTCGCGCAGCGCGGTGACCATGATGATCGGGATTCCGGCCGTCACCTCGGATCCCTTAAGGTGCTCACAGACCTGAAAACCGTTCATCTCAGGCATCATGACGTCAAGCAAGATGAGGTCCGGGTTCTTCTCCCGCGCCGTTTCAATGCCGTCGTGACCGCCCTCAGCTTGCAGGATGTCGTAGCCTTCCATCCCTAGTTGGGAGGAGAGTAACAGACGATTCTCAGCGCTGTCGTCAATGATCAGGATGGTGCCGGAGTGATTCTTTCCGTTCGTTTCGCTCATTTCTCTTCTATTTTACAAGGGAAAGCGCCGGTTTTATATGGCCATTTTGTACGCGTAACACGTTTGCCTGCTGCAAAAAATCATCCGTAAACATCGCCGGATCCGTCGCCGTGAGAATGGCCTGCGCGCCGCGCTGGACGTAGGCTAGCAACAGGGCCCGGCGTTGCTCGTCTAACTCAGCGACGACCTCGTCCAGGAGCAAGATGGGCGTCTCGTCCGTCTCGGCGGCCATCCAGTTAATCTCCGCCATCTTCAGGGCCAGGACGGCCGTCCGCTGCTGCCCCCGCGAGCCATAGCTACCCAGATCGCGGCCGTTCACGACAAAGGCCCAATCGTCGCGTTGGGGACCGATGGTCGTCCGGCCGCGGGCCATATCCTCCGACCGCGCCTCCTCCAGCGCTTCGTGAAAACGTTGGGCCGCTTCCCCGGCTTCTGCCTCTTCAAGCCAGCTCGCCCACTCCGCTACGTCCGTCTCGGCTTCCCCATTCTCCCGCACGCGCTTCGGGTTGTGCAAGCGCGGGAAATATTGCAGCCGCAGCGTTTCCCGGCCGCTCGTCAGCTCCTCGTAGTGAATGCGCTGCGCCTCGCGCGCCAGCGACGCTAGGAAGCTGGCTCGCCGCGCAAAGATGTATCCGGCCAGATCCACTAGCTTTTCCGTAAAGACGGGCAACACGTCGTGGCCGTGCCCTTCTTCCAGGATCCTGCGCAGAGTCGCGTTGCGCTGCTCCAGCACCTTGTTGTAGCGGGAGAGCGTGCGGCAGTAGACGGAATCAGTCTGGCACAGCGTGATGTCCAGATAGCGCCGCCGCTCTGAAGGCGAACCGGTCACGATCTGCACGTCTTGCGGCAAGAAGAGGACGACGCGGAGGTTGCCCAGCAGGTCCATCAGGCGCACTTTGCGCTTATTGACCAGCGCTTCACGCCGGAAACTGCTCTGTCTGCCCTGTCCCTCCTGGATCAGCCGCATTTCTAGCACCCGGTCCCCGTCGGAGCGGCTGACTTCGGCCACCAGCCGGCCGACGACTACCGGTTCGTCACTTTCGCCGGCGTCCCAATGTAAGAGTTCGTTGTCCTGGGTGGCGTGATGGGAGCGGGTCGTGGCCAGATAGTAGATGGCTTCCAGTAGATTTGTCTTGCCCTGAGCGTTTGCTCCCCAGAGGAGGGTTGCTCCCGGAGGAAACGCCAGTTCCAGCCGGCCGTAGTTCCTGAAGTTGGTCAGCGAGAGGCGATCAATTTGCATTGGCTACCAAATGTGAAGCTGTTTGCCAGTTATGATCGGCAATTGTAACATGACCCGCATTTACTGACACCTCTCTTGCTAGGCGTCCGGCTCCATGCTATCCTTGGGGCGGAATTTTGCCCCTGAAGAGAAGGAGAAAGAATGGATACTCCTCGCAACACGAGCTCTCCCTTGCGCCTCATCCTGTTCTTCTTTCTCGTACTCGTTCTCCCCCTGGCGGCCGGCCTCTTTCTGGCCTCGCGCCTGGTGCCCGCGCCGAAGATCGGCGTCATCCGCCTCAATTACGACATCCTCGATCAGACGGCCTTCGAGTTTCGGGAGCAGTTGACGCATGCGGTTGAAGACCCGGCCGTTCGCGCTGTGGTCATCATCATTAACAGTCCGGGTGGGTCGGCCGCCTACAGCGAAGAACTCTATCTAGAGGTGCTGGAAGCCCGCCGCGAAGTGCCCGTGCTCGCCTCTGTCGATCTGCTGGCGGCAAGCGGCGCCTACTACGTGGCGTCCGCCGCCAACGAAATCTATGCCAAGCCCACCTCCAACTTGGGCAGCATCGGCGTTCTGGGCGTCTTGCCCGGCCCCGTTTACGTCGACGAGCAACTATTGACGACCGGCCCCTTCAAAGCATTCGGCCTCACCCAGGATGCAGCCGTTCGCCAGGCCGAACGCGCCAAATTCGCCTTTCTCGAAGCCATCGAGACCGGACGGGGAGAAGCGTTGCAGGTTTCATCCGACGTCCTGGCCCGCGCCGAGATTTATACCGGCGTTCAGGCTCTCGAGATGGGTCTGATCGACGGCATGCGCTCCACCGGCGAAGTCTACGAGCGCGCTGCTGACCTGGCCGGCCTCAACAATTACGAGGTGGTCGAACTGTATCCCTTGGCCTTTGGTGGCGACGGCGAGGGGACGAACGCCGCGTACCGGCCGGCGCCCATCGACCGCCAGCGCCTGTGGTCCATGCCTGACGACCCGGCGCCCGGCCTCTACTATCGCTACGTCGAATTGCCCACCTACCGCTAAGCGTGCAAACAGGAGCTTTTATGCGACGCGTTCTCCTCTTTTTACTCCTCATCATCCTCCTTCTGGGCGCTCCCATTGGCCTGCGCTATCTCAATTTTTACCAGTTGGGAGGAGCCGACTACGAGGCGCCGCCAACCTATTCCGTCGCCGAACTACCCCGGGTGCCAACGCCCGTTTCCAACTCCTTCGAGGACGACCCACAGGTGGGCGAGGGCGTCGTCCTCCTCGACCTGGCGCACGACAACGATTTCAACCTGGCCGAGCTGGATTATCTGGACAGCCGCCTGGCGGCCCGTGGTTTCGACATGTCGTTCTATCGAGGCGGTGACCTGGCCGGCGCCTTGCGCCCGGCGACCGCATTCGTCGTCGTCGCGCCCTTGCAGCCCTTCAACCCGGACGAGGTTCGGGTCGTGGCCGACTTCGTCGAGCGCGGCGGCCGCCTCCTGATGATCGGCGATCCCACGCGTTTCACCGTAGAGATGGTGGAGTCGGAATTCAGTCTTTCTTTCCGCATCAACAGCGACGACATTCCCCTCAATGCGCTGGCCAACGAATTCAGCCTCACCTTCAACGGAGATTACCTTTATAACACGACCGAAAGCGAGGCCAATTACCAGAACATCATTTTAGACGAAGGGAGTTTCGCCGAAGACGAACTGACGACGGAGCTGGGGACCCTCGTCTTCTATGGCAGTCACTCCCTCCAGGCCGGTCCCGGCGCCGACATTCTCCTCCAGGCCGGTGACAATACCTGGTCGTCGGCCACGCAGCGTTCTGGCGGGCTTGCCCTCGCCGCCCAAAGCGAGGAAGGCCGCGTCCTGGCCCTGGGCGACGTCGATTTCCTCAGCCCGCCCCAGTACACGACGTATGATAACCAACGCTTCATCGCGCGCATCGCCGACTTCCTGGTGGAAGCCGGCCGTGATTTTGTCCTGGCCGATTTTCCCTACTTCTTCAGCAATCCCGTTGACCTGATCTATACCGGCGACCCGGTGATAGGGCCCGATGCCTTTGACGAAGTTATCGCCCTGCAGGATGCTTTCCGCCGCGCCGGGCAATCGTTGTCTCTGGCCGATGCGACCCGCAGCGACCACGACGTCCTCTACCTGGGTCTTTATAATCGGGCCGGCGAGGTAGAAGAGATGCTCGAAGAGGCCGGCATCGAGCTTGTCATCGATCCTCCGCTGCCGGCCGGCGAGGCTGCGGATGAGGGAGGGCAGGACGGCGAAGCAGATGACGGCAACGGCGTGCGCCAGAGTCGCTCTGACCTGGGCGACGTCCAGATGTCGGGAACCGCCCTCTTCCTTTTACAGGAGGGGGCTGACCGGCGCCAGGT
>JAWVYQ010000122.1:0-11071 GCA_033722615.1 Promineifilaceae bacterium (SeqCode) | reverse complement strand
TACCACAAGTCTGGCGAGTCTAATCATTATCGCCGTCGCTTTCGCGGCCGGCCAGCTCCTTGACAACTACCTGGACACTAGAGGCGTGTTTACCGTCCTTTTTCTGGTCGGTAGTTTTCCCGTAACCCTGTACGTCATTTTGCGCATTGCCCTGTCTACTGCTGCCCGTGCACAGACAATCTTGCCTGGTGCCACAGCGGAGACAGAGAGCGAAGAAAAACGAGAAGAGAAACCAGTCGAGCAAGAGGAAGAAACAGATTCATGATCAAGAAGAGATACATCATCCTTGGTTCCATCCTGCTGATGATCATTCTTGGCTCTGTCGTTGCCTTTACCAAGCCGGTGTTGCCCGTCATCCAGTTGCCCGGCGAGCTTTATCCGGGCATTAACATTCCCATCTTGGGCGGTATAACGAACACCTTTGCCGCGACCTTGTTCACTTATCTCATTGTCATTGCCTTGGTTTTGGCGGCCGGCGCTCGTTCGCGCACGGCCGACGAAGTGCCCGACGGCTGGTACAATCTTTTTGAGATGGTCATTGAGGGGGCCTATAACTTCGCGGAGGGCATCGCCGGCCCCCGCGTCCGCGACTTCTTTCCCTGGTTCTTCTCCTTTCTGCTCGTGATTCTCATTGCCAATTGGACGGAACTGGTCCCCGGCGTCGATAGCATAGGCATCTGGGAGAATCTGCCTCACCTTCACGCCGTGGAACAGTTTGAGGAAGAGTATGCGGGCCAGGAGTTGAGCCACGAAGAAGAAGAAGCCATCATCCATGACATCGAGGAAGAACTAGACGCGGAGAACATCGGCGACTTACGAGTACCGGCCGAATCCTTCTTCGGCTTGCTCGTCCGCGCCGACGGCAACGTGGAGGGCAACGAGGGCGTTCTCGGGATGAGTGTCGATCCCGACAGGGCAGACTGGACTATCGTACCGTTCTTCCGCGCCCCATCGACAGATCTCAATTTCACACTGGCCATGGCCCTTTTGTCGATGGTCATGGTACAGTATTATGGCTTCAAATATCTTGGGCTTAGTTATCTCAAGAAATTCTTTACCTTGCCTATAGACGCCATCGCCAAGAATCCCATTCGTGCTCTAGATCCGGCCGTCGGTATTCTGGAGTTCGTTTCCGAATTGGCTAAGGTGCTCTCGTTCTCCTTCCGTCTTCTTGGCAATATCTTCGCTGGCCAGATCTTGCTTTTCGTCATGGCTTTCCTCTTGCCGGTGGCCGACGTGGCATTCTTTGGCCTGGAATTGTTCGTGGGATTCATTCAGGCCGTCGTTTTCGCCATGCTGACCCTCGTCTTCATGGCCGGCGCGGCCGAGCACCACGGACCGGAAGAGGCACACTAAAAACGTCATTTCATTAAGATAGTAGAAAACAGACACCTGGAGGTAAAAAACAAATGGATCAAGCAGCTGCTGAAGCTCTCGTCGTAGGACTCAAGGCACTGGGTGCTGGCCTGGCAATGGTTGGCGTTATCGGCGCTGGCGCTGGCATTGGCATCCTGGCTGGCGGCGCTACGCAGGGCGTGGCGCGCAATCCGGACGCGGCCGGTACCATCCAGACCAATATGATTCTGGGTATTGCTTTCGCCGAGGCGACGGCTATTTACGCCCTCGTTGTCGCACTGATCATTCTTTTCGTACTGTAAACACCCAAGGAGATAGCGAATGGAAGGCTTAGGCATTAATATCGGCTACCTCCTGACCCAGATCCTGGGGATGCTCGTGATCATCCTCTTCTTGAAGGCTTTTGCTTACGAGCCGATCATGAGGACGCTGGAGGAAAGGAAAGCGCGCATCGCCAAGGGGCTGGAAGATGCTCGCCAGGCGGCCATCGCCCGCGACAACGCGGACGCCGATGCCAAGAAAATTCTCGACGAAGCCCGTGCCGAGGCTGCGAAAATTCGCCAGCGGGCGAGTGAGCAGGCGGAGGAAACGCGCCAGGGCATCGTTCGCCAGGCGGAAGCTGAAGCCAAGGAGATCGTGAGTGAAGCGCGCGAAGAGGCTCAGGAAGAGCGCGACCGTGTGCTGGCCGAACTGCGCAGCCAGGTCGTCTCCGTTGCCATGGCCGCCGCCTCCCGCCTGGTTGAAGACTCTCTCGATGGCGAGCGGCAGCATAAGATTATCAATGACTTCCTCGCCGCTCCGCCGGCCGGCGTCACTCAGCTCAGCGGCGACAAGGCCGTCGTTACCAGCGCTCTGCCTCTCACTGACGAGGAAAAGGCGGAGATTGAAGGAATGCTCAACGCCGGCACCGTGGAGTTCAAAGTCGACCCGGATATCCTCGGTGGCTTGATCATCCGCGTCGGTGACGAGATTGTGGACGATAGTGTCGCCCATCAGATGGGCGAACTGCGCGAATCGCTCCAGTAGTTGGGCAAGATGCCATCTTGTCCGCTTGCGAGTTAACAAAACACGCGTGCAGCGCCCGCGCCCCTGCTACTTGCAACGGCGACCGGCGGTTTCACGAGGACTCTTGTTAGAGTAGGAGAAGAACACGCTTCGCAGCGGCCTGTACGCTATACCCTCCCTGGAAAAGGTCAGGAGCCCCCCGCTCCTGACCTTTCTGTTCATGAGCAGACGCTGCCCAGGTGGCGGAATGACGATGGCCTCGTAGCTCGCCGGATTTTGCGGAAAGGAGCACCAGCATGGCAAACAGTGATAGGTCTCGTTCGCTGCAACCGTCGGGCCAGCGGTTCCTGAGCCCCGCCTGGTATTATACGGCCCCGCTGTCTATCGTTCGGGGTGAAGGGGCATATCTAATCGCGGAGAACGAGGAGCGCTATCTCGACTTTGCCTCTGGCTACGGCGTGACCAGCACCGGCCATTGCCATCCCCGCGTCGTCCGCGCCGCCCAGGAGCAGGCTGCGAGTCTTATTCACGTGTCGACCACCGTCTTCAACACGCGCCTCCTGGAGCTCGCCGAGCGCCTGTCGGCCGTGACCGCGCCCGGCCTTGAAATGATGTTCTTTCACAGCGCAGGCGCTGAAGCAATAGAAGCGGCCATCAAGCTGAGCCGTCGCGTCACCGGACGGCGGCAGCTTATTGCCTTTCAGGGCGCGTTTCACGGCCGCACGACCGGTGCTCTGGCTCTGACGACCTCTAAGGCCCTTTACCGCCAGGGCCACGATCCCTTTATCCCCGGCGTGCACTTCGCTCCCTATGCCACGCCCTATCGTTGCCCGGCCGGCGGGAGCCGCGATGGTTGTGCTGCCGCCTGCCTGTCCGAGCTAGACCGTCTCTTCGCCCACGAGGTCGACCCCTCCCAGGTGGCCGCTATTTTTATCGAACCCATTCTAGGTGAGGGCGGCTACATCGATCCGCCTCCCGCCTTCTTGCAAGGCGTGCGCGAGCGCTGCAACCGGCACGGCATGCTACTCGTTGCCGACGAAATCCAAAGCGGCGTGGGCCGTAGCGGCAAGTGGTGGGCCATCGAACATGCTGGCGTCGTCCCTGACCTGATGACCGTGGCCAAGGGCATCGCTTCCGGTTTTCCGCTGAGCGCCCTCATCGGCCGGGCCGACGTCATGTCCCAATGGCCGCCCGGGGCCCACGGCACCACCTTTGGCGGCAATCCCGTCTCGTGTGCGGCCGCGCTCGCCACCCTCGACGTTATCGAAGACGAGGGGCTGGTAGAAAACGCTGCTGCCCGCGGCCGGCAATTACAGGATGGATTGCGCCAGATCCAGGCAGATCATCCCGTCGTCGGCGACGTGCGCGGCAAGGGGTTGATGGTTGGCGTCGAGTTCGTTGGCCCGGACGCTGCGCCTAATCCTGATGCGGCCGCAGCCGTCAAGGATCACTGTTTGCAGTCCGGCATTCTCATTTCGCGTTGCGGCCCGCACAACCAAACGTTGCGCTTGGCGCCGCCGCTAATCATCACCGACGGCGAAATCGACCGTTTCCTCCGCGACTTCCACCGCGCCGTAGTGTCCCTGGCACCGGTGGGTGAGGCCAGCCCATGAGCCTCGACGAGCGCGAACAGGCGAAAGCGGCCGCCGCCGCTTGGCTCGACGAGCACCGCCGGCCGCTGTTCGATTTCCTGTACGAGCTGGTGTCTCATAACTCCGTCTTTCCCGCCGAGCTAACCATTCAGAGAGATCTGGTTGAGCCCTTCATGCGCCGGGAGATGTCATTTGATGAGGTTGCCCGCGTTAACGTCTGCCGCGACGCCGACCGCCCATTTCTCGTTGGCGCGTGGCGGGGCGCCGGCCACGGTCGTGCCTTGCTACTCAACGGCCACATTGACACCGTGGGTGCTCCAGGCGTCATGCGCCAGCACTGGTCGACCGATCCCTGGCAGCCCATTGTCAAAGACGGTCGTCTCTACGGCCGCGGTGCGAGCGACATGAAGGGCGGCATCGCCGCCATGCTCTGGGCCGTACGCGCCCTGATGGCCACCGGTGTCACGCTGCCGGGCGATGTCCTCGTCGAAGTCGTCCCCGGAGAGGAGACCATGCGCTACGACATCGGCACCGTGGCCGCCACCCGCTGGTTTCAAGCACGGGGCTTCACCATTCCCTTTGCCGTCATCACCGAACCGACACATTTGGAGATCCACGTGCGCAGCGTCGGCCTGCTCGATTTCAGCATCGAGATCGAAGGCAAAGAGATTCACACGTCCATGCGCAACCTCGTCCTCTACCCGCAGCGCTATGGCATTCCGCAGGGCAGCGAAGTGGGCGTGGACGCCATCGCCAAGTTGGCCCGCATCCTGTTGTTGTTGGAGGAGATCGAGCGCCAGTGGGCCATGCGCTGGCGCCATCCCTTCCACGGAGGAGGCGGCCATCCCTTGCCAGCCGACGTCCAGGGCGTGGGCGCTTTCACCATCAACCGGACCTTTGTCGAGGCCGGCACCTACGAAGGATCGGTGCCGGGATACGCCAGGGTCGAAGGCAATATCTCATACCCCAGTTGGGTCGACGGGGCGGAGGTCCGCGCCGAATTTGAGCGGCTGCTTGACCTCCACGCCCAGATGGATGATTGGTTGCGCCAACGGCCGCCCGCCGTGACGGTCGGTTCGCGCTACGATTGGCCCGCCCACGCGTGTCCGGCCGGCGACCCTGGCCCCCAGCATCTGGCCGAGGCGTATGCTACGGTCATGGAGCAGGAGGCCGTTTTCTCCGGAGCCAAGTTCGTCGGCGACGCTGCCTTCCTCCAGCGAGAGTGCGGTATTCCGGCCGTCTACTTCGGCCCCGGCGATTGCTCGATGGGCGTCCACGGGCCCGACGAATTCGTGCCTTTGGATCAGGTGCTCCAGTGCGCCAAGGTCCTGGCCTCTCTGATCGTTAGCTGGTGCGACTAGAATTGGACAGCGCCGGCCTTTCCTTAACTGCTGCTTGTGGGGATGTACTGTGCCAGTTTCGAAGCGAGATTAGCCAGCGGAAGACTTTGCAACCAGACCCGGCCGGGGCCCGTTAGCGTTGCCAGGAAAAGGCCCTCACCGCCGAAGAAAATGTTGCGCACCCCCTTGACACGATTGATATCATAGTCAACTGTCGGCTCATACATGGCGATGTGGCCAGGATCAACTCTCATCGTCTGTCCCGGCTTCAGCGTATAGCTGCGCAGCTCGCCCGCAATCTCAACCCAGGCTGTCCCCGGACCTGTCAACTTCTGCAGAATGAATCCCTCGCCCCCGAAGAGGCCGGTACCCAATTTGCGCCGGAAGTGTATTTCCAGCTCTACCGACTCCTCGGCGACCATGAAGGCGTCCTTCTGGCAGATCCGGCTTTGACCTGCTGCCAACTCCACCGGAATAATCGAGCCCGGAGCTTCGGGCGTAAACGTGATCAGACCGCCCGGCCCCTTGCACGTGTACGTCGTCAGGAATAACGACTCGCCCGCCAGCGACCGAGCCAACCCCCTCATCAGTCCGCCGCGCGTATTGGTGTTCATCTCAATGTCACCCGTCATCCACGCCATCCCTCCCGACTCGGTGAATACCGATTCTCCCTGGCTAAGCGTGATGTCGAGCGTTTGTAGTGTCGTTCCGTGGATTTCGTATTTCATGAAGCATCTCCTCCTTGGGGATCGGCCAGAATTAAGATGTCGCACAATATCTGGCAAAAGCAAGTTGGTTTTCGAAACCAGTTTGACTACAATGAAGCACTTTGATCAATGCAGGCACGTCTTTCGCAACGGCCCATCGGCTCGAGGTAAGACTGGCCCGAATAGGTGATGGAACGCGACGAGAGCGTCACCCGGAACGGTTCAATTATACATGAATACAATCACATTACCTGACGAATTCGTGCTTCCTGCCTACGATGGTGGCTCAATTGCCAACGTTCCCGCCACGGCTGCTGCCATGCTCGGCGTTCCCTTCGACGGCTTGTCCCCTCTTCGTGGCGAGGCCTGGCGCCCCCTCGGCAGCGATGTTCAACGGGTTGTCGTGCTGCTCGTAGACGCCTTTGGCTGGAACCTGCTCCGGCGTGTGGAAGATGACCTTGAGTGGCTGTTCGAGCGAGCGATCGTGCGCCAAAAACTGACCTCCGTTTTTCCCTCCACGACCGTTGCCGCACTCAGTAGCCTCTGGACAGGCGCGGCGCCCGCCCAGCACGGTTTTGTCGGCTTTCGCCTCTTCTTGCCCAGACAGGCTGTTCTGAGTCAGATGATCCACTTCACTCCCGTCTTCGCCCGCTTCCCCGATGCTCTGGTCGAGGCCGGCCTCGAACCCGGCGCTTTCCTCCGTGCCCCCGGCGCCGCCGAGCAGCTGGCCGCGGCCGGCGTTCCCACCTACTCGTTCAAATCCTACACTTTCGCCGACTCTACCTTAAGCCAGATGCACGGCCGCGGCGTGCGCAAGACCTTTGGCATCGTTACCGCTGCCGATATGTATGCTCAGTTGCGCCGGTTGTTGGAAGAGACGGCCGGCCAGCCTCTCTTTGCCGTCGCCTACTGGGACGCCGTCGACAGCCTTAGCCACCGCTATAGCTTCGACCATCCCAGCGTTGCCGCTGAACTCCGCTCCGTCCTCACCTTACTGCGCACCGAACTCTGGCAGCCGTTGAGCCCCGACGCCCG
The DNA here is from genome assembly GCA_033722615.1 of Promineifilaceae bacterium (SeqCode). GTDB lineage: Bacteria > Chloroflexota > Anaerolineae > Promineifilales > Promineifilaceae > JAAYYY01. The sequence continues at coordinate 4,036 of JAWVYQ010000122.1, read as the reverse complement.
GGCGGGCACTGCCCTCTTCATCGCGGGCGACCACGGTCAGATCCCCACCCCCTCCTCCCAGGCCCTCTATCTGGCCGACCATCCCGAGCTCGAGAAGATGCTCCTCATGCGCCCCGCCGGGGAGCCGCGCACTCTCTATCTCTATGCCCGCCAGGGCCGTCAGGAGGACGTCGTTTACTACTTCAGGGAACGTCTGGACGATTCGGTCGTGGCCCTTTCGGCGACAGCCGCTCTGGACGCCGGCCTCTTTGGACCGCCTCCCCACGCCCCGGAAACCGCGCGCCGCCTGGGCGACGTCGTGGCCCTGATGCGCGGCCGCCACGTCCTTCTCGATCCGGCCGAAGCGGAGAGCGTGCGCAAGATGCGTGGGCGCCACGGCGGCCTTACGGCCGGCGAAATGGAGATCCCCTGGCTCGGATTTCGCCTTGACAGCACCCCACACTTTCGCTAGCATCTCTGCACAGATCTTGCAGTGGAGGATGGCATCAAATCATGGATTCTAGGAATGCAACCCATTCCGAAAAACAGACGTTGACCGACCTCTTGCGCGTGCGGACCGCCTTCATTATCGATCCCATCGTCTCCTTCCTCGCTCGCTACAAGATCTCTCCCAACTTATTCACCGTCGTCGGCATGCTGGCCCACTTTCTGTTGGCCTGGCTCATCGTTCAGGGACACATGGTCGCCGCCGGGATCGCCGTTTTTTTTGTTGCCCCTCTAGACGCTCTCGACGGAGCGCTGGCCCGTAAACTGGGCCGCAAACCCGGCTTCGGTGCTTTCCTCGATTCGACTCTGGACCGTCTGGCCGAGATCATTCTCTTCGGCGGCTTCATCTTCTACTTCGGCCGGCTGGAAAACATGCTCATGGTTGCCACTGCGTACATTGCCCTCACGGGTTCCCTCATGGTCAGCTATGCTCGTTCCCGAGCCGAAGCGCTCCACGTTTCCTGTAAGATCGGCATCCTGACGCGCGTGGAGCGTTACGCCGTGCTCACCCTCTTTTTGTTGCTGGACCGGCCGGCCATTGCCCTCGTGATCATCGCCATCTTTACCTATATCACCGTGGCCCAGCGCATCTTCCACGTCTGGCAGCAGCTTGCCCACGAGTAATGACCCGCGAAAAGACCTATCGCCGCTTCCGTCCCGGGGAAATTGAACCCTATTGGTACGCTATCGTCCTCTTTCTTCTGGCCGGCGCCACCCTCTATGTGCGCCACCTGGCCACCGGCCAGACCCCGGACCGCGTCGCTTTCTCTATTGATGCTCTGAACATCAGCGTCTACTGGTACGGCATTCTCATCACGACGGGCATCCTCCTGGGCGCCTACGTCGTCAGCCGGCTGGCCCGAGATCGTGCGAGAGACGTGCTGCGCGACACGGTCCCCGGAGAGGTCCGCCAGCGACCGGTCAATGCCCTAGGGCTTCCGGCCGAACTCCGTGATCTTGTCCACAAGCAAGGCATAGAGACCCTGGGCGACCTGTTACTGCCTTGGGGCTTCGGCCGCGAAGAGCTACGCCTCAACGAAGAGGGCGCTTCCGTCTTGCGCGAGCGCCTTGAGGCTCACGCCTCTGTCAAACGGGAGTGGATAGACGATCCTCCCTGGGCGCGTTGGGATCCCGCCCACGTGTGGAGCGGCGTTATCTGGGCGCTCATTTTTGCCGTCGTCGGCGCCCGCCTCTATCACGTTCTCACTCCGCCGCCGAGCATGGCCGAACTCGGGATCGAGTCCCCCATGGATTATTTCCGCCACCCGCTGCAACTGATCAACGTGCGCCGCGGCGGTCTCGGCATCTACGGCGGGATCGCTGGCGGTGCCCTCGGCCTCCTCATCTACTCCTACCGCCAGCGCATTTCGGCCCTCGGCTGGGCCGACCTGGGCGTCGTGGGCGTGGCCCTGGGCCAGTTCGTCGGCCGCTGGGGAAATTTCTTCAACCAGGAACTCTACGGTCGGCCCACCGACGTCCCCTGGGCCCTCCACATCGAGCCCGCCTACCGTCTCGACGGCTACACACAGTTCGAACGTTTCCACCCGGCGTTCCTTTACGAATCCCTTTGGAATCTCTTCGCTTTCCTCATCCTCCTTACCCTTGCCCGCCGCTACAAAGATCGGCTCCAGACCGGCGACCTCACCGCTGCCTATCTCATCCTATACGCCGTTGGCCGCACCCTCCTGGAGCAGGTGCGCCTCGACAGTGCCACCCTGGGCCTCTTTGGCATCGACGTTGGTATGTCGGTGGCGACGGCCGTCTCCCTCCTCATTGCCATCGCCATGGGTTCCTGGCTTCTCTACAGGCACGTTGTCTGAACCTCCGTCGCTTAACCGTGACTAAACTCCCCTGGTACCGGCCGCCGGGATCCTCCATAATGGTAAGAAGTTCGGCCCTTCCACCTGGGAGCGAGGCGTAACCACAGACGACAGAAAGCCGGGTTTCTCAAATGTATGATGGATAAACCTGAATCATTTCCCGTAGGCAAACTTCCGCCGGGGCTGCTGGCTCGGCTCTTGGCGGCTGCCCCGACCGGCGATCCTGACATATTGCTCGGTCCGGCCGTCGGCGTGGATTGTGCTGTCGTCGAGGTGGGTGACCGCCTGTTGGTTTTCAAGTCCGATCCCATTACCTTCGCCACCGCCGAAATCGGCTGGTATCTGGTCCACGTTAACGCCAACGACATTGCCACCACTGGGGCCACCCCGCGCTGGTTGCTCGTGACCCTTTTGCTGCCCCAGGGAGAGACGACGGCCGACCTGGTCGACGCGATTAGCCAACAAATCTACGATGCGTGTCGCGCCCTGGATATTTCCGTCATCGGCGGGCACACAGAGATCACGCACGGACTCGACCGGCCCCTAGCCGTCGGCGCCCTCGTCGGCCAGGTGGACCGCGAGCGGCTGGTGACGCCGCATGGCGCCTCCCCGGGCGATCGCCTGCTGCTGACCAAGGGAGTGCCTATCGAGGCGACGGCTATCCTGGCCCGTGAGTTTCCTGAGCGTCTGGCGCAGACGTTGAGCCCGGCCGAACTGGAAGAGGCGGCCGCCTACCTCCGCGATCCTGGGATCAGCGTCCTGCGCGACGCCCAGGTTGCCCTCGACGCCGGCGACGTGACCGCCATGCACGACCCCACCGAAGGAGGGTTGGCTGCCGCCCTCTGGGAGCTGGCAAGTGCTGGCGATTGTTCCCTCGTCGTTGACCCCAACGCCGTGCCTGTGCCCTCTCTTTCCGCCCGCATCTGCGACGCATTCGGCCTGGACCCGCTGGCGACCATCGCTTCTGGCGCCCTGCTGCTGAGTGTCAGCCCGCAAGACGCAGAGGCCGTCTGCCGCGCCCTCGGCGAAGCGGGCATTGACTGCGCCGAGATTGGCACCGTCGAGATGGGCCCCGTTGGCGTCTGGCGGGAAACGTCCCGCGACCGCTCTCGTTGGCCCCGGCCGGAACAGGACGAAATTGGCAAGGCGTATGAGTAATCGATTAGGTGAGAGGAGGGTGGATCCTCAAATCCGTCCGCTACCTCAATAATGGATGCGCCGTTAATAAGGTGTAAGTAACAGGCCATGATCGAAGCCACTGATTTGACCAAGCATTTTGATGATTTTGTCGCCGTCCACCGGCTCAATCTGCGTGTAAAGCAGGGGGAGTTACTGGCTCTGCTGGGACCGAACGGGGCCGGCAAGACGACGACGGTGCGAATGTTGGGCGCCGTCCTCCGGCCCACCTCTGGTCGCGCCCAGATAGACGGTCACGACGTCGTGCAGGAAGCCGATCACGTCCGGCGCGCCATTGGCGTGCTCACCGAGCATCCCGGACTCTATTTGCGTATGACCGGCCTTGAATACCTCACCTTCTTCGGCCGCCTTTACGGCCTGGACGACGAGGAAATCCGCCGCCGTAGCCTGGCCCTCTTCGACCGCTTTGCCATGGGTGGGGCGGCCGAGCGCCGCCTTGGCGTCTATTCCAAAGGAATGCGCCAAAAGGTGGGCCTTATCCGCGCCATGCTCCATGATCCGGCCGTCCTCCTGTTGGACGAGCCCACTTCGGC
>JAWVYQ010000121.1:0-11124 GCA_033722615.1 Promineifilaceae bacterium (SeqCode) | reverse complement strand
TCGCCGCCGGAGAGGAGGTTGGGCTGGACGAAGAGATTAACCTCTTCCGCGCCCTGGCCAATCGAGACATCTGGTTGCTGGCGCTGGCCTTCTTTAGCTTCAACTTCGTCTTCATGCCCCTGGCCACCTTCTACCCGACTTTTCTCTCCGAAGTACGAGGCTATTCCCTCTCACAAGCCTCGCTCATTGCGAGCCTCTCTATTGCCGTCGTGCTGATTTCAGCGCCGGTGGCCGGCTGGGTTTCGGATCGAATTGGTTCTCGCCGTCTCGTATTCACCGCGCCCTTCTTGGTGATAGCCGCGATGATGCTCTTTCCGTTCCGCGTCGACGGCTGGCAGATCTACCTCTTCCTCTCCCTGCTGGGATTGGTCGCCGGGGCGGTGCCTACGGCTACCTTTGCGGCCGCCCCGGAAGTGATGGGGACACCGCGGCTGGCGGGCTTGGGGCTGGCCGTCGTGATGCTGGGCCAGAATCTGGGCATGTTCGTCGCCCCCTTTCTCTTCGGGGAAATGGTCGAAGCGATCGGCTGGACGCCGGCCGCCACCTGGCTGGTGCCCGTCGCCCTGCTCGGCGGGCTGGCTGGCTGGTTAGTCCGCGTGCGCTGACGTGCCAGTACTGGCTTCTGTAAATTAGAACACCAGATCCTCCCCGCGGCCGGTCAAGAACGCCGAAACAGTTGCGCGACACGTCCCATTGCGGGTCACGGGGCCTCCGGGAGGATGAATCCCGGTTACAATTAGAATCAAAGTTAGAGAACGTTGACGCATCGCGAACACATGTTCTATAATAAGGACATGGACGCATTACAGAAGCTGAAACTGTTCTCGGAAGAAATGGACCTGGAACCGGCCGAAGAAGTCGGCGTCGGGTCAGGTAAAAAGCGGATCCCGCTTCAGATGGCCCGGCAGCCGTCGCCGCCCCAGAACGGCGGAGGGGGAGAGAACGGAAGCGACGACGCCTTCCCTTGCGGTATCCCTAAACGGCGCAACAATAAGATCGAGGCGCCCGGCGTCTTCCACGCGAAAATGCCCGGGGGCAAGACCATTCCCCTGCTAAAAACGCTCCTGACCTCGGCCTGTGAGCGCAACTGCTACTACTGCCCCTTCCGCGCCGGCCGCAACTACCGCCGCGCCACCTTCAAACCGGAAGAGATGGCCAACACCTTCATGGACATGCACCGCGCCGACATGGTTGAGGGTCTGTTCCTCAGTTCGGGCATCATCAAAGGCGGGGCGTCAACCCAGGACAAGATCCTGGACACGGCCGACATCCTCCGCAACGAACTCGGCTTTGGCGGGTACGTACACCTGAAGATCATGCCCGGTGCCGAGCGGGACCAGGTCGAGCGCGCCATGCAACTGGCCAACCGCCTTTCGGTGAATCTGGAGGCACCGAACACCCGCCGGCTGCAGCGGCTGGCCCCGATGAAGCAATTCTTCGAGGAATTACTCCGGCCGTTGCAGTGGGTGGAGGAGATCCGGCGCGAGCAATCGCCGCACCTCGGCTGGAACGGCCGCTGGCCTTCGACCGTCACCCAGTTCGTCGTCGGCGCCGTCGGCGAAAGCGACCTGGAGCTACTGACAACGGCCGAGTACCTGTACAAACAGCTGCGGCTGAGCCGCACCTACTTCTCCGCCTTCCGCCCCATCGTGGACACCCCCCTGGAAGAACACGCCCCGGCCGACCCCCGGCGCGAGCATCGCCTTTACCAGGCTTCCTTTCTGCTGCGCGACTACGAGTTCGAAATGGAGGAGATGCCCTTCAACCTGGACGGCAATTTGCCGCTGGACGTAGATCCCAAGCTAGGTTGGGCGCAAAAAAACCTGCGGGAAGATCCGGTCGAGGTCAACCGCGCCGACCGGGAATCGTTGCTCCGGGTGCCGGGAATCGGCCCCAAGGGGGCGGCGGCCATTCTGACGGCCCGGCGGCGCGGCCGGCTGCGCGAACTGCACCATCTGCGTCAGATCGGGGTCGTGACCAGCCGGCTGGCTCCCTTTGTGCTCCTGGACGGCCACCGGCCGCCGCAACAGTTGCGCCTGCTGTAGCCGGCCGGGGAGCCGCCTACTCTTCTATCAGTTCTGCGGCCAACGTGGTCAGCGCGTGCGAAGCGTCGCTCTCCGGCTGGGAAATGACGAGGGCTGACCGTTGCCTCAGCGCCTTCAGGCACGCTTCTGAATCGGGCGGCACTTCGCCGATGATCCAGCAACCGAGATCAGAAGCGATCCGCGAAGCCGGCATCGACCCGTTAGGCGCCACCCGGTGGACCACCACGAGGCCGATGATCCCTTTGTTCACTTCCCATGCCTGCAACTGTTGCAGCGTGGCCCGGGCCGATTGGACGGAAGCGGGATCGGACTCAGAGACCAGCACCACAAAGTCACATTGGTGCAGCGCCGCCCGGCTGGCGGCCGACGGCTGGTTCGGCAGATCGACGATGGTGTAATCGGCCATGGACGCCAGCCCGTTGACGATGGCCCGGGCGTGATCGAAGCTAAAGGTGGGGTAATTGTTGCCCGGCGCCGGCCCGTACAGCACCTGCAACCCGCTTGGATGTTGCGCCAGCCGATCCGTCAACTCCTCTTCGTCAATGCGCTCAGGCTCCAGAGACAATAACTCCCCCATATTCTCAACAGGCGTCCGGCCGAGATGCAAAGCGAAGGTGCCGTAACTGGGACGAAGCTCGACGGCCGCCACCTTCTTCTCCTGAGCGGCCAGCGCCAGCGCCACGTTGGCGGCCACCGTCGTCGTGCCCACCCCTCCCTTGGCGCCAATGAAGCCGATGACGCGGCCTCGCCTCACTACCTGGTCCGTGCGCAGGCGCCGCGTCCGCTCCAAAAGGGCGTCGACGCGGGCGACCATCTCCTTTAAGGAGATAGGCTTCGTCAGATATTCGTCGGCACCCGCCTGGAGCCCCTCGATGCGGTGTGGTACCTGGGTGCGGGCGCTGAGAATAATAATCGGGAGATTGGTCGTTTCCGGATCCTCGCGCAGTATGTCACAAACCTCAATACCGGACATGCCCGGCATCATCACGTCAAGTATGACCAGATCCGGCTGCTCGCGCCCCACCAGTTGCAGCGCTTCTTCCCCGCTGTGGGCCACCACCGTCTGGTACCCTTCCGAGTACAGCGTATAGCCAATGAGCTGCACTAACTGCGGGTCATCGTCTACAATTAATATCTTTTCTGAGGCCTTTTCGTTCATCGTCTTCGTCCATCTTTGTCCAGAAAGCCTTTGTTCACAATGCCTTTGTTCACAAAGCTTGCTCTATTAATTCTAAACGGTCGGAGCCAAAAGGGTATTGCACTTTTGTACCAGTACACGCCCGTCGTTGCTCCCCGGGCACACTATGATATCGTTCAGGATGGCGGGCACCCGGTGTACGCTTTTCGCGAGCAAGCGCGTCCGCCGGAGAGGAGAAATCGTGGCTGCTTATCGACGCTTTATCGGGGAAACAATTGAAGTCGCCTTTGACCGGCCGCCCTTGCTGGCGAAGAAGCCGGGCTGCCCGGACCGTTTCGTCTGGGACGGGGAGCAGCACGAGATAGTGGAAAAGCTGGCCGAGTGGCACGATTACGGTCGGCGAGGGCGGATGGCACGCAATATGCGGCCGGAAAACCTGGCGCGGGCCGCCCGGCGCGGATCGTGGGGTGTCGGCCGGGATTACTATCGCGTGCGCACAGACGCCGACCGCGTTTTCGAACTCTATTACGACCGGGCGCCAAAAGACGCCGACGACCGCCACGGCCGCTGGATCCTCAGCCGCGAATTGATCGAGGAAGAGCCGTCAGCCGGGAGCTGACGGCCCTCACTTCTTACTGGTTACATTGTCAGGCGCCGACGAACAGTGCCGCCGGTTCCTTCTCTTCTACTCCTCCACCTCCGGGGGCACGCGGCCCGGTTCGGCCGGCGTCGGGTAGATACCTTTGAATAAGTAAGTGTAGACAGCACCGCCGAGCAGGCCGCCCACGATGGTCGAAACCGTGGGGATCCAGAAGCCTCCTCGCGGTCCGGGGAAGGCGATTTCACCCCATCCTGCCAGAAGCGCCCAGACACGGGGGCCGAGGTCGCGGGCGGGATTGAGGGCCGCCATGGAGACGGGCGCCTCGTAGGCCACCAGCGCGCCGACCAACAGACCGATGAGCAACGCCGACATATTGGCCAGGGGCCGGCCCTCATTTGCCTCTTCCACGAGGAAGAAGATGCCGAAGAGGAGGACAGCCGTGATGATCACCTCAGAGACGAACCACTGAACGTGGCTTACCTGGGCCAGGGCCTCAGCCGAGGTGCCGATGATGGCCGGGTTGGGCGCATAGGTCGTATAGACCATGGCGCTCAACTGGCTGCCCGCCTCGCCGCGCACCAATCCATTCGCCGCCTCAAACCCTTCGAGCACGCCACCCCAGGCAACATGGATGGCAGCGGCGGCGACGAACGCGCCGAGAAGCTGGGCGACAATGTAGGGAATCACCTTACCCCACTCAAATTCGTCGTCGAAGACGGCCATGGTGATGGTCACGGCCGGGTTAATATGCGCGCCGGAAACTGCGCCGGCCGCGTAAACGGCCAGGGCAACCGCCAATGCCCACATTAATGACACGGCCCACAGATCATAGGCGCCGGACCACACGGAAACGGCGACGGCGCCGTCGCCAAAGAGCATGAGAATGAAGGTGCCAAAGAACTCCCCGGTTAGCTCAGGCATCATTCCGTTCCTGTTCATGAGTTCCTCCAGTTGTTTCTAAACCGGCCTAATTCGGCCTGGGTCTGATAGAATGGACTCTCTCGGGACGCGCTAAGCTCTCTGACAGTTCTCCCTCGTTAGGTTTCCCTCCTTTCTTCTCTTCGTTTGGTAATGTCTACCTTCATCTTATAAAGAATTGCGCTTCGGCTCAAGTCTGAGAGCATTCATTCCGTCGTCCGCTGCCGGCTCTCACTCCGCCAATGCGGCCCACGACTCGTCGCGGGGGCGCACGGACACCTCCCGTTGCAACTCCGCCAGGACGTCGTCCACGTATTCCCGGCGGCGCATGCCCACCAACACCGTGGTGACGCCGGCCGTGCTGCGCAGGGCGCGCACGGCCATCTGGCTGAGCCTCTCCGCTTCGGCCCACTCCTCGTCGGCCGCGGCCGCCCGCTCCCGAACGGCCCGGCTCTTCTGCTCCGCCTGCGCCTGATAGACGGCGTTCACAGCCTGCATCGCCTCGTTGAGGGCGTTCACGTAGCCCGTTAACCAGGAAGCCACCGGCGCGGGCAAACCAGACCGGCCGGAGAGAAAGTTGACGCCGCTCTGCACGCGCGGCACCAGATACCGGGTCTGCACGTCATCCCAGTTGTAGTACGTGCCAAATTGCCGCCAGCGCCCCTGTAACGCCTGGCCGACGGTGAAGATCTCCGCCAGTTGCTTCCTTTCCCCTTCGTCCAGGTCCATCAGGGGCAACATCTCTTCCCGGAACCGGTCTTCCTGCGCCACGAGCGTCTCGATAGCCGCCGCCACGTCCTCCTCCCCGACGCCCTCCGGCGCCTGCCCGAACTCGGCAAGGCGCGTGATCTGATTATCGGCGATAGCGTTGAGCGGCCGGTTGATCAACACTCCCAGCCGCCGCTGGCGGGCAAAGGCGATGACGCTCTCTTCCTCCGGCTGGTTAGGCTCCGTCACCCCTTCCGTCTCCAACAGATTCATGGGTAACTGGATCACGCGAAAATGATGGTCAGTATCGATCGATTCGGCGAGCTCCCACACGCGGGCCAGCGACGTAAAGTCCAGCGCGCCGGCCGGCGAAGGGAACGTGTTCGAGCTGATGCCGTAATAGCGAATGCGCCCTTGCGCCACCTCCGTCTCCAGGTGACGAAAGGCCAGCTCGATGCGCCGGTAATACTCCGCCCGCGCCTCTTCCAGCTCCACGCCGGCCTTCCACGCCCAGTTGAGATAATACTCGGGATTGTGCAGGAGATAAACGTCCAGCGTCTCCATCTGCAGCCGGTTCAGCGACCGTCCAAGTTGATGTTCCAGGAATTCCGGGTGGATACAATGCTCCAACCCCTCGGCGTACTCCACCAGATCGGGAAAGGGATTCCCCGCCTCTTTCCGTTGCTGGCTGATCTTATAATTCTCACCCTGAAGGTACCCGCCTTTAGACACGACGACGACGGCCTCCCGGGACACGTGGCCCTCGTCGTCCAGCCGGCGCAGGACTGTGCCGACCAGTTTCTCTGAACCGCCGCCAGCGTAATTGGAGCTGGTATCGACGAGGTTAACGCCGTTGAGCAGAGCGTGGCGCAGCGCCCGATGGTGGTCGCCGATCGAGACGTCCACGCGATAGCCGCCAAAGCCGGCCGGGCTGACCAGCCATCCGGTCTCGTTCAGCGGACGGTAATCGATCTCTGGATAATCTTCGGCGTAGGCTTGGGTCCCCTCAGCGGTGGCGTAACCGGTTAGCATAAGACGCCTCCTAATAACGCAGTAGCCGGCGAACGGCCGGCAAAACCGTATTGTCGTGCTCCCCCTGCCAGAGCGGTTTCGGCCCATGCACGCCGGACGACAGGGCAGGCAGAACAGAGGTCTAAGAATCAGTGTACGGCGAACGACCGGGGCGGGCAAACCGGCTCCCGCAGGCGGGCGCCCACTTCAGCCAGACGCGCCGTGCCGCCACCCGACGATAAACGGCCCCAATTGGCCCTCCTCGGCCATGCGGAACAGGTTGCGGGCAGCGTCCACCAGGTCGTCCGGTGCGCCGGAGCCGGCGCTCACGTAGAGCACGGACAACCAGAAAAGGCGCGCGTACGTCATAACGGCCGCTGGGCGGAAACCGGCCGTGTCAAAAGCGCTCAAAGAGGGACGATTTTCACGGTTGGCGCCCACCCAGACGCGCCGGAACGCTTCGTCAGCCAGCCGCCGGATCATAAAATTCAGCAACGCCGTGTACAGTCGCTGGCGCCGAAAGCGAGGTAACGTGGCGCAATTCCAGATATACCCTTCTCCGGCCGGCAGGTTGATCGTCCGCTCCATCTCCCCCACCTCTTCTTCTCCCACCGAAAGCCAACAGTAGGAAGCAATCTCCTCGCCGACCCAGGCCGCGAAGCAGCGGCGCGCCCCGCGTAACTGGCGCTCTATCCCCTGCACGTCGTCGCGCCCCATGGCCTGTGCCAGCGCCCGCCCATCCTCCGGCCCACACTCCGCAAAGCGCGCCGCCATGCGCGGCTCCACCGGCGGCGGCAAATCGGAGTCGCCCACGTCGACCGCCCACAACACGCCCTGCTGGAACACCCAGAAGCCGTTGGCGCTCACCACGCCTCTTCCAGAATTCGTAACGCATCGTCCCGCGGGTATCCTTTTTCGGCCACGTCGTCGGCAATCGTCCCGAAGGCGTCGCGGGGAACGTCGACGTCGCGCAGCCGGTGGGGCAATGATAGCCGCTGAATGAGGTCGGAGACGGCGTCCGCTGCCGCCACGGCTGCCTGCTCCTTATCTGCGTCCGGCCCGGCCGCGCCCAACGCCCGTCCCATCCGCGCCAGCGGCGCCGCATTCTGTTGCGCCGTGTAGCGCATCACCGGCGGCAGCGTAATGCACGAGGTAATGCCGTGCGGCACGTCATACCGGGTGCCGAACGCTTTGCTCAACGTGTGGCTGAGGCCGTAGTCGATGGTCGCCGGCGCAAAAAAGCCCATCCATGCCGCCATCTGGCACCGCAAACGGGCGTCCACGTCCTCGGCGTTCTCCAGCACCGCCGGCAGGAAAGCGAAGAGTTCACGAATCGCCTCCAGCGCCAGAACGTCCTGCACCGGGTGATCGCCCGGCGCGTAAAGCGTTTCCACCGCGTGGTCCAGGGCGCGGATGCCGGATGACGACCACAGCCACTCTGGGGTTGCCAACGTCATCTCCGGATCGAGGATAATCGTGCGCGGCGTCAGCCGCGGATCGACGTAACGGTCCTTGGCGTTCGCTTCCTCGTCCGTATAACCGGCCACGTGGGAATACTCGGCGGCCGAAAGGGTCGTAGGAACGGTGAGGTGTGGCGGCGGATCATCGTCGCCGGCCAGCGTCCAGGCCGTGGCCTTGGCCGCGTCGACTGGGCTGCCCCCGCCGATGCTGAGCAGCAGATCCGCCCCCCGCTCGCGCGCCATCCCGGCCGCCGCCTCCACGCAACTTTTGGGGACGTGCGCCTGTACGTCGGAAAAGGTACCGGCGTGGCGGCGGCCGAGCAGATCGGCCAGCCGATCCACCAGCGGCGTTTCGTGGGCCAGCGTGTTCCCGGTGATGATCAGGACCCGCTTTCCTCCCAGGCGATCCACCTCGTCGGGCAAGATGGAGACGCTGCCCGCTCCGTAATGGACTTTCTCCAGCGGCAAAAAAGTATAGACGCCCTTCATCGCTTGACTCCGTTCGTCATGGAATCCCTCGGTCTGTTGACTCCGATTGTACCGCTTCTAGATGGTGAAGAACAGATTGCGCACGCGGTTGATGACCCGGTGGTCACCGCGAGCCGCGCCACCCGGGTACCGCTGGAAGGAGGAAAGCACAAAGTCTGAAGGATTAAAGGAAAAGAGCGCTTCACACCCGTCGAAGCTCCCTTCCTCCGGCTCGGCTTTCCATTCTCCGTCCGCGACGCGCACGCGCCAACGGCCGCCCCACGGCCCCGAGACCTCGATCCCGTAGACAGTGTCCAGCCCGGCGGCCGAGTCAGCATCTACCGTGTACTCCATCAGGACGAACATGTAGGGGATGAGCACGCCGGCCGTCGTTTCGTCCAACGTGGCCAGCTTGTCGCCCAGACCGTAACGCATGTCCCAGGTGTGGACGCCGTAATCCATGACGTGGAAGGCGGGGTAGAAGAAGGCCGGTAGAGGGCCCATGAAGGCGTGAGTGACATGGAAGTTATTCCACTCATCTTCGCTCAAATTGTCAAAGATCTCCATCATCTGCTCTGACGCCGTCTTCAGGCGGTTGATGGCCTCTTCTCGAGAAAGAGTGCGGAAGGAAAGTGCGCCTTCGTTCAGGCGCTCACCCATCACCTGCAGGCCCACAGCCTCTGCCTCTTCTCCTTTGCGCGCCTTTTCCCAGCGGTTGAGGTAGCCTTCGGTGACGTCGATCATGTGGCCCACGATGTCGCGGACCTGCCATCCCTCGCAGCGGGTGTCGACGGTCCAATTATCGGGATCGTCGATGATGTCGTAAAAAGCCTGCCGCTCGCGCCGAACGACGTCGAGGACGACGGATTTTCCCTCGTAAGACATGGGGTTAACAACAGTAGCGCTCATCGCGAACCTCCTGTTCGAGTATTATCTTTTCCGTAAGAGTCTGCTGGCGTGATGTTGTTTGTCGGATCAAAAGTACTATATCATAGATCGATAAGAGGACCCAAGTCCATTTTAGCGCCAGCATAAGAATCGGGATCGGGGGATTGCTTCGTGAGGTAGGTTACGGTAGCCCTCCCAAACCATCGTATCCTACTCACAAAAGGAAAGAGAGGAGTGTATCCAGATGGACGAGACAAAACTGCCCACAGCCGACATTGAACTGGTCGACAGCCCAAAGTGGATCCGCGTCTTCTTCGGTGGTGAAGTGATCGCCAGCAGCCGGCGCGTGAAGCTGAAGCGCGGCTGGCCCCTTACCTATTACTTCCCGCGGGAAGACGTCAACATGGAATTTTTACACGCTGCAAACGGCGCGGACAATCTGTGGGACGTCAGGGTCGGCGATGCCGTGGCCGAGCGCGCTGCCTTCAACAAGGCCGACGAAGAAGCGCTCGCCGGGCACGTGGCCTTCCGCTGGCACGACATGGACGCCTGGTTTGAGGAGGACGAACAGGCCTTCACCCACCCCCGCGACCCCTATGTCCGTATCGAGACGATCCAGAGTTCGCGCCACGTGAAGGTAGTCGTCAACGGAGAAACGGTGGCCGAGACGCGCCGGCCCGTACTCCTGTTCGAGACCGGTCTCAAGACGCGCTTTTACATGCCCAAGACTGACGTGCGCATGGACATGCTGGTTCCCAGCGACAACCACACAGAATGTCCCTACAAGGGAGAGGCCTCGTACTACTCGGTCCAGGTCGGAGACACCCTGGTCGAAGACGCCGTCTGGTACTATCCCTTCCCCGACCCTGAAGTGAGCAAGATCCAGGGCATGTTCTGCTTCTACCACGAGAAGGTGGATGAATTCACCGTGGACGGCGGGGACCTGTTCACAAGAAATGTCCCACATTTGGGAAGAAATTTCTCCACTCCCAGCTCCTATAACAGGAAGAGACAGAGGATAACTTCCAGGTTCAGTAAGGGGAGCTGCCTTGCCAGGGATTCCTGAGACTTACGCGGAGCATATGGTGGTCGCCGAAGGACCTTACGCCACTGTTCGTCGTCCAGTTCAAAGAGCTCCAGTTGCGGAGAGACAAAAGGCGTTCGATACAGCTTTGGCTGGGTCACAGATACGAGGGCATTCTGACGCCGATCGACGGCACATGTATAGCGGGCAAGAAGCGTCTGCTGGTATTCGATTCGCAAACGATCTTCGTAAATCCAGACAGCCACTCGTTGTCGCGCAAGTCCGCGTTCAGCATAGATGTAGAAGCGTTGTACGCTTACCAAGCCATGGCGGTTCACCACGCGAGGGAATTGTAAGTGACGAAAGATGCGCCGGAGCATCCCCGGTTCCACCGGCCGTCCTCGCTCCCAACCGAGCACATCCACGGGCGTTTTGAGTCCATCTTCACGCATACGATGGGCCCAGTGGTTGGTGGTATTGAACACTTGAATGAATGCGGCGTGCTGGGCCTCCACCTCCGACAGTGTTTCAGCCTCTTCGAAGTAGGCATCAGCGAGACGGAGTTGAATCTTGAACTGGGACTCAATCAAGTTTTGCCACGCTTTTCCCTTTTCAATGTAACATGGTTGGATTTCCAGCTTCTGTAATAGCTGCTCGTAGGCGTGGGCGGTGAAGACTGAACCGTTATCGGAGACGATTCCCTCCGGACAGCCGTATTCAGATAGCGCCGCATGAAGCAGCTGGAGAATGGACAATTCATCCTGGTATTCAGAAGCCATACCTGCCAGAATCTTGCGCGAGTAGCCCTCGATTATGCAGATGCTGTAGATCCAGCGGCGATTGAGCTTGACGAGATAGCGGAT
>JAWVYQ010000120.1:0-11139 GCA_033722615.1 Promineifilaceae bacterium (SeqCode) | reverse complement strand
GAGGAGGTCGGCCTGCGCGGTGCGACCACCAGCGTGCGCGCCATTGACCCCGACGTAGCCATCATTCTCGAGTCCGACATCGCCGGGGACCTGCCGGACATCAAGGCGGAAGTCAGCGACATTAAGCTCGGGCAAGGCCCTTCCCTGCTCATTTACGACCGGCGCATGATTCCTAATCTGAAGTTGCGGGATCTCGTTATCGACACGGCCGCCGAACTGGACATCCCCCTCCAATTCTCGGCCATCCAGGGCGGTGCCACCGACGGCGGCGCCATTCATCTGCATGGCACCGGCGTCCCCACCGTCGTCGTCGGCGTCCCCGCCCGTCACATTCACAGTCACGGGGCCATCATCCACCGCGACGATTACGATCGGGCCGTGCGGCTGGTGGCCGCCGTCGTCTCGAAGTTAGACGAAGAAACCGTAGCCGGACTAACCGGATAGAAGAAAACGATCGAACGAATTTGAAGGAGGTTGTGCATGGCGACCGTTGCCCCCGAGTTTCAAAATATCGCTGATACCCTGCTCAAGCAGGTCGAGGAATTTCAGCCCAAGGTAGAGACACAAAGCGTTGGTTCCGTAGCCGCCGTCTATGATGGCGTGGCCGTCGTAGACGGTCTGGCCGGCGTAACGGCCAGCGAGCTGGTTCAATTCGAGAACGGCGTCGTTGGCCTGGCCTTGAACCTGGAGCCCGATTCCGTTGGCGTCGTCGTCATGGGCGACTACACGGGTATTGAGATGGGAGATGAGGTGCGGACCACCGGCCGCATCGCTTCCGTCCCGGTCGGCGAGGCGTTGATCGGCCGTGTGGTCAATCCGCTGGGTCAACCCGTGGACGGCCAGGGCCCCATTAACACGACCAAGCGCCGGCCGGTAGAACGTATTGCGCCCGGCGTCATTCGGCGTAAGGGTGTGGACACGCCGGTACAGACCGGCATCGTCGCCATCGACGCCATGTTCCCCATCGGTCGCGGGCAGCGCGAACTCATCATCGGCGACCGCCAGACCGGAAAGACCGCCATTTGCCTCGATACGATCATCAACCAGAAGGGCCAGGACATGATCTGTATCTACGTGGCTATCGGCCAGCGCGTCGGCCAGCTGGCCCAGGTCGTCGCCACCCTCGAAGAGACCGGCGCCATGGAATATACCATCGTCGTCGTCGCCGGCGCCTCCGAACCGGCCCCACTACAATACTTGGCCCCCTACGCCGGTTGCGCGATGGGCGAAGAGTTTATGGAGCAGGGGCAAGACGTCCTCATCGTTTACGACGACCTTTCCAAGCACGCTTGGGCCTACCGCGAATTATCCCTGATTCTGCGCCGCCCTCCCGGCCGCGAGGCTTATCCCGGAGACATTTTCTCCCTGCACAGCCGTTTGCTGGAGCGGGCCGTGCGCTTGCGCGACGAATACGTCATCGTCGAGAACGGGACCGAAGTTACGGCCGATACCGAAGCCGGTGTGGATGGTAAAGTCTATTTCGGCAACTTTGACACCGAAGAGGCCGAACGCGCGCTGGAGAACATGGACGATCCGGAGAATTACGAAATCGTACAGATCCCGGAGACCGGCGGTTCGCTGACGGCCCTGCCCATCATCGAAACCTTATTGGGCGACATCTCCGCCTATATTCCCACCAACGTCATTTCTATCACTGACGGCCAGATCTTTCTGGAAACCGATCTCTTCAACCAGGGCCAGCGGCCGGCCATCAACACCGGTAACTCCGTCTCCCGCGTCGGTAGCGACGCTCAGCGCAAGGCGATGAAGAGCGTGGCCGGCGGCCTGAAAGCCGACTTGGCTCAGTACCGCGAGCTGGCAGCCTTTGCCCAGTTCGGCTCTGACCTGGACAGGACGACCCAGCGCCAGTTAGAGCGCGGCGCCCGCTTGATGGAGTTGCTCAAACAGCCCCAATATCAACCCTTCTCGCTCGACCACGAGGTCATGACCATCTACGCCGGCACTCGCGGCTACCTTGATGACATTCCCGTGGACGACATTATTCAGTGGCGAGAAGAATTCCTCCATTACATGGATACGGCCCATGCCGAGGTCGGCCAGACCATCCTCGACACTTACCGCTTTTCCGAGGAGACGGAGGAGGAACTCAAGCAGGCCATAGGCGACTTCAACGCCAGTTGGGCCACCGAGCACCAGAGTGAATGACGAGAAGGTCGCGGCCCCGCCGCGACCCCTTCTCTCGTCGTTTAAGGAGTGAAACTTGGCTACTGAACGAGAGCTTAACCGGCGAATTCGTAGCGTCAGGAACATTTCCCAGGTAACGAACGCCTTGGCCGCCGTCTCGGCCGCCAAGGCCAGCAAAGCGCAAAAACGGGTCGAGGCCACCCGCGACTACGCCGAAAAGGCTTACGAGATTCTCGTTAACCTGGCCTCGCAGCCGACGATTGGCGACGTCGCCCACCCACTGCTGAAACCGCGCGATGAAATTGGCCACACGATGGTCATTATGATCTCGGCCGACCGCGGCTTATGCGGCGCTTACAACACCAATATCATTAGCTTCACAGAACGTTTCATTCGCGCCTTGCCCGTTCCCGCCGACGTCGTCGCCGTCGGCCGCAAGGGGCGCGACCTGATGGTTCGTCACGGATTCAACGTCGTGGCCGCATTCGACGAAATCCCCGACGAGACCTCACTCTACGACACTACCCCCATTGCCGACGTGGCCATCGACGATTTTCTTAGCGGAAAGGCCGACGACGTTTTCATTGCCTATACCGACTTCATCAACCTGGTGAACAGGGAGCCGACGGTTAAACAGTTGCTCCCCTTCCGGCCGCTCGACTTGACCGACATGGCCGTTTCCGAATACGTCGAGGACGTGGACGTCGCCCTCGCCGCCGGCCGCGTCTACAGCTACGAACCCAGCGCGGCCCAACTTCTCAACGAGATCGTCCCCCGTTTCACCGAACTCCAGGTATATCAAGCGGTTCTGGAGGCAAAGGCCAGCGAGCACAGCGCGCGCATGGTCGCCATGAACAACGCGACAGACAATGCGGCCGAACTGATCGATTATTTGATTTTGGAACGCAACAAAGCGCGCCAGACGAGCATTACCAACGAAATCTTGGACATCGTTGGCGGCGCCGAAGCGTTGAGGGAAAGATAAGGTGAACTTATTTGAGGAGAGGGAGATCCTCAGGTCCCTCCTCTACCCAAACTGATTTGAAACACACCCGTTAGGAAAATTACTGGAGGTATCAATGGCAACAGGCAAAGTGCGCGCCATTCGCGGCGTCGTGATCGATGTACAATTTCCCGCCGGGGCGATGCCCGAAATCTACGACGCGTTAGAGATTGATCGGGAAGATGGCACTACGCTCGTCCTCGAAGTGCAGCAGCACCTGGGTGAAGGGCTGGTGCGCAGCGTGGCCATGGGCTCTACCGATGGCCTGGCTCGAGATGTGGACGTGCGGGCCACCGGCGCCCCCATCCGCGTGCCCGTGGGGCCCAAGACCCTCGGCCGGATCTTCAACGTCGTCGGCGAGGCGATTGACGGCCAGCCGACGCCGGAGACCGAGGAACAATATCCCATCCACCGCGAAGCCCCCGAATTTGAAGACCAGTCAACCGAGGCCGAGACGTTTGAGACCGGCCTGAAAGTGCTGGACCTGATTGCCCCCCTTCTGCGAGGTGGCAAGACCGGCGTCTACGGCGGTGCCGGCGTCGGCAAAACCGTCCTCATCTCCGAGCTGATCCGCTCTGTCGCCCGGGCGCACGAAGGTGTGTCCGTCTTCGCCGGCGTGGGCGAACGCACGCGCGAAGGCACCGACATGTACTACGAACTGGAAGAATACGGCGTGCTCGATTCCGTGGCCATGGTCTTCGGCCAGATGAATGAGCCGCCGGGCGTCCGTCTGCGCGTTGCCCTCACCGGTCTCGCTATGGCCGAATATTTCCGTGACGAAGGGCGCGACGTGCTTCTCTTCATCGACAACATCTTCCGCTACGTGCTGGCCGGCGCCGAAATGTCCGCGTTGTTGGGCCGCATGCCCAGCGCCGTGGGTTACCAGCCGACGTTGGCCGCAGAGATGGGCGACCTGCAAGAGCGGATTACCTCTACCCGCCGCGGCTCCATCACCTCCATGCAGGCCATTTACGTCCCGGCCGACGATTACTCCGATCCCGCTCCCGTCGTCACCTTTGCCCACCTGGACTCGGTCATCACCCTTGACCGCGCCGTCTTCTCCAAGGGCATCTTCCCCGCTGTCGATCCCCTCTCCTCCTCCAGCCGCGCCCTCCAGCCGGACATCGTCGGCGATCTCCATTACCGCACTGCGCGCGAGGTTAAAGAGGTCTTGCAGACCTACAAGGACTTGCAAGACATCATCGCCATTCTGGGGATTGACGAACTGAGCGAGGATCAGAAGCTGCTGGTGGCCCGCGCCCGCAAGATCGAGCGCTTCCTGGGCCAGCCCATGTTCGTGGCCGAGAAGTTCCACGGCCTCGACGGCAAGTACGTGCCCATTTCCGAGACCGTGCGCGGCTTCCGCGAGATTCTCGACGGCAAACACGACGATTTGCCCGAACAGGCTTTCTTCATGGTTGGCACCATCGACGAAGCTGTCGAAAAGGCCGAGCGTCTGCGCGCCGAGGCCTGATGCAATCATTGCCCGGCGTCGCGACCGCGAGCCCATTGAAGGCGCCGTTTGCGACGCCCGGCAAGAGTTTTAGGTGATTCCCATGCCAATGCAATGCGAGATCGTCACACAGGAACGGACCGTCTATAGTAACGAAGTGGACGCTGTCAATCTACCCGGTAAGGGTGGGCGGATGGGCGTGTTGCCCAACCACATGGTGATGCTCGCCGCCCTTGACTTTGGCGAGGTCATCGTCCGCTCCGACGGGGAAGAAGAATTCTTTGCCGTTGGCGGCGGCTTCGCCGAGATTCTGCCGGATCGAATAACCATCCTGGCCGATTCCGCCGAGCACGCCGAAGAGATCGACGTTCAGCGAGCGCAGCGCGCTCGTGAGCAAGCAGAACAGGCGATGAGCGAGGGCGTGCCCGAGGATGCTGAACGGTATGCGCAGATCGAGGCCTCGCTCAAGCGCGCCCAGCTGCGCATTCAGGTGAGTCGACGCCGGAGCACCGGTCGGCGGCAGCGCGCCATGCCTACCGGCCGTGAGCAGCAGGAAAGGGAAGAACCGGGCGAGGAAATCGAGTAACCGTGGGCCTTTTTACGTCGCATATCGCCATCGATCTGGGGACCATCAGCGTCCTCGTTTACGACCAGGGACGGGGCGTCGTCCTGCAAGAGCCCTCTGTGGTAGCCCTGCGTGAGGACGGCGACAAGACCGTCATTGTGGAGGTCGGCCGCGCCGCGCGCGATATGTACGGGCGCACACCCGAGGAAATCGAGGTCATGCGGCCCTTGCGCGACGGCGTCATCGCCGACTATTTCGTCACCGAAGCCATGCTCCGCTACTTCATCCGCAAAGTCGCCGGCCGGCTCAATTTGCGCAAGCCCGTCGTCATGATCAGCGTGCCCTACGGCGTGACCAGCGTCGAGCGGCGTGCCGTGCGCGAAGCCGGTCTCGCCGCCGGTGCGCGCGAAGTGCACCTCATCCCCGAACCGCTGGCCGCCGCCATTGGCGCCGGCCTGCCGGTGGGCACGCCGACCGGAAACCTCGTCGTCGACCTGGGCGGCGGCTCCACCGAAGCGGCCGTCGTCTCCATGAACGGCATCGTCTGCGCCGAGTCGGTGCGCGTCGGCGGCATCCACCTGGACGAGGCCATTATCAGCTATATTCGCAAGAAATATAACCTCGTCGTCGGCGAGCCGACCGCCGAGGCCATCAAGCTTAAGATCGGGGCCGCGGCCGAATTGAAGGAACGCCTGGACATGGACATCCAGGGCCGCGATCAGGTCGCCGGCCTGCCCCGCACCATCAACATCAACTCCGACGAGGTAGTTGAGGCTTTGTCCGAGCCGCTCACGGCCGTCGTCAACGTCATCCGCGCCGTTTTGGCCAAGACCCCGCCCGAACTGTCGTCCGACATCATCGATCGCGGCATGGCCCTTGCCGGGGGTGGAGCGCTCCTCCGCGAGATCGATACCATGCTCACCCGGGAAACCGGTGTGCCCGCCTACGTGGCCGACAACCCCATTGCCTGCACTGCCCTCGGCGCCGGCAAAGCCATCACCGAACTCCCCATTCTGCAACGCAGCTTCAGCTTACAATAGGCTGTAGAACCGCCGTCTAAGCGCCAGCCGTCTCGTGAGCGATAGCCGTCCCCTGAGCGCCAGCCGTCCTGTGAGCGCCAGCCGTCCTGTGAGCGCCAGCCGTCCTCTGCTCCGCTGGGGGAGAGTTAGCGCGGGCTCAGGGCCTCAGATAAAACGTCATCCGCTGCAACTGTACAACCGGGTCGCTGTACTGCACCTGAACGTCGTCGGGCACCGCGAGGTTGATCGGAGCATACGTCAAAATCGCCTTTATGCCGGCGTCCACCAATCTCTCCGTGATCGCCTGCGCAGCGCTGGCCGGCACGGCCAGGATCGCCACCTGTGCCCCTTCATTCCGGATCGTTTCCTCTAGCTTGTCGACGTGTTGTACCGTCAGATCCGCCATCTGCTTCCCCACCTTCGCTGGATCATTGTCAAAGATCCAGGCGATACGGAAGCCCCGGCTGTGAAAGCCCCCGTAATTGGCCAGCGCATGTCCCAGAAAGCCGGCTCCCACCAGAACCACCGGCCACTCTCGGTCCAGGTTTAGAATGCGCCGCAATTGCTCAATCAAATAATTGACGTGATAGCCCGTGCCCTGCTTGCCAAATTCGCCGAAGTGCGAGAGGTCTTTTCGAATTTGCGCCGAGCTTATCCCCAGGCGGTCGCCCAACTCCTGCGAAGACGTCGTCGTTTGATCGGCGTCCTCCGCCAGGCGGCGCAGCGCCCGTAGATATAGAGGGAGTCGCCCAATTACAATGTCTGGAATCTCATTAGCCACGGTGGCTGTTCCTCCACCTCATGCAACAGTTTCTACTCGGATGATGTGCGAAATAGTGGAAAGAGGAGGCCTGAGCCGGGCAGGGCATTCCCCTTAATTAATTACTGGAAAAGGCACTTCGACGCTCGCTGCGGCACGGTTCGTGTAACATTTCACAATTCTAGCATACGGCCGGAGCAGTCGCAACTTAAAGGCAGCGTGCGAGCGGTCTCGCCGCCAGAGCGGCTGTCGGTTTTCTCCGTTGTCCTTTTTGCGTAAACTAGGAGCATGCACGTGGCCCTGAACGCCTACTTCTGGAACCGGCCGGACACCGGCAGCGGTCAATATTTGCGCCAGCTCGTCTATTTCCTCAACCGGCTCGTCTCCGACCTGGAAATAACCCTTATCTATCCCCATGCCGGCGAGCCGGACGACGTACCGCCCAGCGTCAACGTCCACCGCGTCCGCTCCCGGCCCGGCCACCTGGGCAAAATCCTTTTCGAACAGGTGACCTTCTCCCGCGCCTGTCGCGCCGTAGGAGCGACCGTCGCCCACGTACCCTACTGGGGTCCACCCCTTCAGGCGTCCTGTCCCCTGGTCGTCACCGTCCACGATCTGATCACCCTGCGCCAGCGCGAATACCGCCGCGGCGTCGGCCCTCGCCTCTACAACGCCCTCGTCAGCGCCGGGGCGCGCGAAGCCGACCGCGTCATCACTGATTCTCGCTTCAGCCAGCGGGAAATCGTCGAGCACCTGGGCATCCCGGAAAGCCGGATCAAGGCCATTCATCTGGCCCCTGCCCCCCAATACAGCGCCGACGACGATCTCCTGATGGATATGGCCGTCCAACAAAAATATGACCTGCCCGACTTCTACGTTCTTTATCTGGGCGGTTACGCCCTCCATAAGAACGTCACCACCCTGCTCCAGGCCTACACCTACGTGGCCCAGGCTATGGGCGAAGACTATCCGCTGGTTCTGGCCGGGAAGAAGCCAGCCCCCTCCTTCCGCTTTCCCGACTACGACGACGTCGTTCGCCGCGCCCACCTGCAGCAACACGTACGCTGGATCGGCTACGTTGAAGAGGAAGACAAACCCGCCATTTACCGCGGTGCCCTCTGTTTCGCATTTCCCAGCCGTTACGAGGGGTTTGGGCTGCCCCCTCTGGAGGCCATGGCCTGCGGCACACCCGTCGTCACCAGCGACGCTGCTTCGTTGCCCGAAGTCGTCGGCGACGCTGCCTTCGCCGTTGAGCCCGACGACGAACGCCACATGGGCGGGGCCATCATCTCCCTGCTCATTCAGGAAGAGTTTGCCCGCGAGATGAGCCAGAAAGGGCTTGAGCGGGCGGCCGACTTCTCCTGGGAGCGGACGGCGACAGAAACGTTGTTGGTATATGATGAGGTTGCTTCGACGTAACGAGCACACCATCGAACTGATGTGAGGTTTATGGAACAGAAAGTAGCCATTGTCACCGGTGGAAACCGGGGGATTGGTCTCGAGATCGGCCGTCAGTTAGCCCGGCGCGGTTTGCGTGTTTTGTTGGCAGCTCGCGACCGTGCGCGTGGTCAGGAGGCGGCCGCCACCCTGCGCGATGAAGGCCTCGACGTCGATTTCCACCGCCTGGACGTAACCGACCAGACCAGCGTTCGCCGGCTCGTCAAAGATGTAGCCGACCGTTTGGGCCGCGCAGACGTCCTCGTCAACAACGCCGCCATCTACGTTGACCGTGGCCTCTCGGCCGTCGAAGTCGATCCCGCCCTCGTGCGCCAGACGATGGAGACCAATTTCTACGGCCCCTTGCGCCTTTGCCGGCTCTTCGTACCCCTCATGCAGCGCCACGATTATGGGCGGATCGTCAACGTCTCCAGCCGCATGGGCTCCCTCCACCACATGGGGGGCGGCGCCCTTGCCTATCGCACGTCCAAAACCGCCCTCAACGCCCTGACCCGCGTGCTGGCCGCCGACCTGCGGGGGACCAACGTGCTGGTCAACAGTGTAGACCCCGGTTGGGTGCGCACTGAGATGGGCGGCCCCCATGCCGCGCGCTCCGTGGAAGAGGGCGCCGACACGGCCGTCTGGCTGGCCACCTTGCCCGACGACGGCCCCACCGGTGGTTTCTTCCGCGACCGGCAGCCCGCCCAATGGTGACGCCCGCGAGCCCCTTCATTTTGTTGGTGCCCGCCCTCCGGCATGGTACAATGCCTCTCCGTAATTGGCCGACAGCACAAATAATCGGAGGACGCATATATGGGCGTGAAACCTGATTGGTGGATACGAAAAATGGCGCAGGAACAAAAGATGATCGAACCTTTTGTCGACCATCAGGTTCGTCACGACGTCATTTCTTTCGGGCTCTCGTCCTACGGCTATGACGTTCGCGTCACCGACGAGTTCAAGATATTCACCAACGTGCACTCAGCCATCGTCGATCCCAAACATTTTAACCCGGACTCCTTCATCGATTTCAAGGGGCCCGTGTGCGTCATCCCGCCCAACTCATTCGTCCTCGCGCGGACGGTAGAATATTTCCGCATCCCCCGCAACGTCATCACCATTTGCCTTGGCAAGTCAACCTACGCCCGCTGTGGCCTCATCGTCAACGTCACCCCCTTTGAACCCGAATGGGAAGGATACGTCACCATGGAGATTTCCAACACGACGCCGCTGCCGGCCCGCGTGTACGCCAACGAGGGAATCGCCCAAGTTGTCTTCATGGAGGCTGACGATGAGTGCGAAATCTCTTACGCTGACCGCAAAGGAAAATACCAGAAGCAAGAGAACATTGTCTTGCCCAGAATTTGACCCGGCCGGGAGACAGAAAGGAAAAACTTCTACTACGGCCGTGGCGCCTCGTACGCGCCTCTGAATTCAATGATTCCCTTCTCCTACGCTCCATCTCCCCTTGATCCCGTGCAACGGCAGGCCGCCCGTCTCCAGATGGAGCTGAGCGGCCTCTTTCAGGTGAGCGAAGTCCACCTTCGCGGTCCAGGAGATGAAGAGATCGCTTTCAGCGGCCGTTTTCTCGAACGCCACGGCGGCTACGCAGAGCTTGAGCGTCGTTTTCACGCCCACGGTTACACACCCCTGCTCCGCCGCAAGGATGGCCAGGACGTCTTGCTGGCGCTCAAGGGCATCGTCCGCCGGGAAGGCACCGGGAACCCATTGCTCAACGTCCTCCTCCTGCTGGTGACCGTTCTCACTACCCTGTCGGCCGGTGCCGGAATGGTCGGTCAGGAGGGGCTGTTTGCCACTCTCTCCCGTGGTGACGCGGCAGGAGCCATCGTCGCCGCTTATGCCGGCGCTCCCTTCGCCCTGACCCTCTTAGGCATCCTGGGCGTCCACGAACTCGGCCATTACGTCGCCGCGCGCTGGCACCGCGTGGCCGCCACCCTGCCCTACTTCATTCCCATGCCCGTGGGCGGCCTGGGCACCTTGGGCGCATTTATTTCCGTCCGCTCGCCCATGAAAAACCGGACCGTCCTCTTTGACATTGGTCTGGCCGGGCCGCTGGCCGGCCTCGTCGTCGCCCTCCCTCTCTTTGTCTGGGGTCTCTACCTTTCTAGCCCGGTCCCCCATTTCTCGCCGGGGCTGACCTTGCAAGTGCTGGGCTCCTCCGTTCTCGTCGACACGTTGACCGGCCTGCTCCTCGACCTGCAGCCCGGCCAGACGCTGGCCGTTCACCCCGTATTCTTTGCCGCTTGGTTCGGCGTCCTCATCACCGGCATCAATCTCCTGCCCATCGGCCAGCTAGACGGCGGCCACGTAGCGTATGGGCTCCTGGGCCACACCGCCCACCATCTGGCCCGGGGCACGCTCCTTCTCTTGCTGGCGGCCGGCGCCCTTCTTTCCTCCATCTGGTTCATCTGGGCGCTGTTCGCCCTCTTCGGCGGCCTACACCATCCGCCGCCGCTGGACGACATCAGCGGCCTCGACCGGCCGCGAAAAGTGGTTGGCTTGCTAACCGTCGTACTCTTTTTCCTGATCATCACGCCCGTTCCCTTTCGCTAAAGGCGTGTCATACTGTCCTTCACTGGCATTTTTGGCAACGGCCGGTATAATCAGGGCGCCTCGCCGGGCGCTTAGCTCAGCCGGTCAGAGCGCTTCGTTTACACCGAAGAGGTCGGGGGTTCGAGTCCCTCAGCGCCCATCCTCTTTCCTTGATCTCGTTATAGAGTTTGTTATAATCCCTTT
>JAWVYQ010000119.1:0-11233 GCA_033722615.1 Promineifilaceae bacterium (SeqCode) | reverse complement strand
TTGCCGCAAGCTGCTCCATCGCATCTACATCATCCTCAAGGAGGAGCGTCCCTATGTGATTCGTGACTAACTTGTTAAGGTTCGGTCCCAGCTACGTTTGACTTTTCATAGCTGGTCTTTTCTTTTACAGACTCCTTCAAGCTCTGGATTTCTTCATCTGTCAGATGGCGCCACTGGCCGGCCGGCAGATCGCCGATCTGTAACGGACCGATCGATTCACGGAAGAGGCGGCGCACCGGGTGGCCGAACAGGGCGGCAATGCGCCGGATCTGGCGCTTGCGCCCTTCGCGCAGGGTGATCCGCAGCCGCGTCTGCTTCGGCCCGCGCTCCACGACTTTGACGCCGGCCGGTGCCGTCATCTTGTCGCCGAGACGGAGTCCGCCCCGCCACTGGTGCAGGGCTTCGTCGGGAATCTGGCCCTCGACGGTCACGTCGTACACCTTCTCGTGTTCGTAGCGTGGATGAGTCAGGCGGTGGGCCAGCTTGCCGTCGTTGGTGAGCAAGATCAGGCCCTCGCTCGGTTTATCCAGCCGGCCGACGGGGTAGATGTGCCCCTCGACCCCTACCAGGTCGCGGACAGTCGTCCGCTCCTCCTCGTCTTCGGTGGACGAGAGGACGCCTTTCGGTTTGTTGAGCATGACGTAGATCGGCTCCTCGAATTCGATAGGCTCGCCGTCTACTGTAATCTCGTCTTCTTGAGGATCTGCCTTATCACCCAGCCGGGCGACGCGGCCGTTGACGCGCACGCGCCCCTGGCGGATGATCTTCTCGTTGGCCCGCCGGGAGCCGTAACCTGCCTTGGCCATAATTTTTTGCAGTCGCTGCTCCATGTTGCCCTATTCCTCTTCTTCCTCGGCCAGGGGCGGTAGTTCTTCCAGGGAGGCCAGGCCGAAGTGCTGAAGGAAATCTGGCGTCGTGCCGTAGAGGATGGGGCGGCCGGGTGTGTCCATTCGACCCACTTCTTCGATGAGGCCCTTGCTCAGCAGCGTGCGCAGGGCCGCGTCGGAGTTGACGCCGCGGATGTCGTCCACTTCCGGCCGCGTCGTCGGTTGCATATAAGCAATAATGGCCAGCACCTCCAGCGCCGCCTGACTCAAGCGGCTGCTCACTTCCAATCCAAGAAAGTGTTCGACGACGGCGCTGGCCTCCGGCGCCGTCGTCAATTGGACGTCGTTGCCGCTCCACTGGAGGCGTAATCCTCGGCGTTCGTATTCTTCCTCCATCGAGAGCAGGAGGCTACGCACCGTCGCCTCCGTCGTGTCCAGTGTGCGGGCCAGCCGATAGAGGCTGACCGGCCCGCTGGCGACGAAGAGCACGCTTTCTAGAAGGGCAGAGGGGCTCAGTTCGTCCCGCGTGGTACTTTCCGTTGCGTTCACCTGAATGGCCTCCAATGTAGCGTCTGTGTGTGGCTCGGTTATAATTTCACTCACGGATGATTATACCCGAAGAATAGTGGACGCGTGCAAACGACGCGTGCAAACGAGGTGCCGATATGGCGACAGACCAGGCAGCGACGGTCAGGGCTTTACAGTACAGCGCGGAGAATCAGGAGCAGTTTTTGGAGGAATTACTGACGTTTTTACGCATACCCAGCGTCAGCACGCAGCCCGATCATAAGGAGGATATGGACCGCGCGGCCGAGTGGCTGGCCGATGCCATGACCGGAGTGGGGCTGGAGAACGTGCGCGTCATCAGCACAGAGCGCCATCCTCTCGTATACGCTGACTGGTTGCACGCCGGCGAGGAGGCGCCAACCGTGCTCATCTACGGTCATTACGACGTGCAGCCTCCAGAACCACTCGACAAGTGGGAGTCTCCACCGTTCGAACCGGAGATACGCGACGATCACATTTACGCCCGCGGCGCGGCCGACGACAAGGGGCAGTTATACATTCACGTCAAGGCTGTCGGGGCGTGGCTGCAAACGGCCGGCCGCTTGCCCGTTAACGTCAAGTTCATCATGGAGGGGGAGGAGGAGAGTGGGGGACAGAGTCTGGCAGCCTTTATTCCCAGAGAAACGGAGTTGCTGGCAGCCGACGTGGCCCTCATCTCGGACACGGCGATGTTGGGCAGGGGCAAGCCGGCCATCGTCTACGGCCTGCGCGGCATCTGTTATATGTTTGTGGACGTTACCGGCCCCACGCGCGACTTGCACTCCGGCGCTTACGGCGGCGGGATCAATAATCCGCTCAACGTGCTCGGCCACATTATTGCCAAATTAAAGGATGAGCGCGGACACGTCTTGATTCCCGGCTTTTACGACGAGGTGCGGCCGTTGAGCGACGAAGAACGTGAGATCCTGTCCCGATTTCCGCTGGACGAGGAGGAGTGGCTGGCGGAGACGGGAGCGCCTGACGTGTGGGGCGATCCGCACTATACGCTGGTGGAGCGCATCGGCGCGCGACCGACGTTGGACGTGCATGGCATTATCGGCGGCTACACCGGGGAGGGGGCGAAGACCGTGCTTCCCTCTTCCGTACACGCCAAGATCTCCATGCGCCTGGTGCCCGACCAGGACCCGAGGACGATTGAAAAGTTGTTCCGGAGCTACGTTGATAGCATTACGCCGCCCAGCGTCCGCGTCAAGATACAGTCACGGGGCGGCTCCCCGGCCGTGCTCACCGATTACAATACGCCGGCCATCCAGGCGGCGATGGGCGCGCTGACGGACGTTTTCGGGGAGGAACCCGTCCTCATGCGTTCCGGCGGCTCCATCCCCGTCGTTGGCCTCTTCCAGAAACACCTGGGCGTGGAGACGGTGCTGATGGGCTTCAGCCTGCCCGACGCCCGCATCCATTCCCCCAACGAGCGCTTTTACCTGCCCAATTTCTTCCACGGCATCGAGGCGGCCGTTCGCTTTTACGCGACGTATGCCCGACGGCAAGCGGTGGAGAGGTCGTAAGTCGGGCTATCTAGTGGCTGCTTTTTACAGGCTGGTCGCCCGTTGCAAAGGCGCGTGGCATGGCGGCCGTGTTGTAGGCTGCGCCGACATGGCCACGAGCGTCGATGGCGATAACGCCGCCTTCTCCCTGAACACGCTCGCTTAGCACCTGTATCGCCGCCTCGCAAGCCTGCTGCGCCGGGAGTCCGCCCGCTACAAAATCGCAGACCCGTTTGCTGATCACCACGCGCATTAACGCCTCGCCGTGGCCGGTGGCGCTGGCGGCGGCCGTCCAGTTGTCGGCGTAGGCGCCGCTGCCCACCAGCGGACTGTCCCCCACCCGGCCGGGCTGTTTCTTGCGCGTGCCGCCGGTGGAGGTGGCCACGGCCAGGTTGCCGTCCGCGTCCAGAGCCACGGCTCCCACCGTGCCCATGCTTCGTTCCTCCGAAATGGTGTTGCCCACCTCGTAGCCGTCGTCCTTCTGCAACGCCCGGTACTTCTCCAGCTCTTCCCCGACCAGTAGGTCAGCCATCTCGCAGCGGGGAAAGTCGATCTCTTCGGCGAAGCGTTCCGCGCCGTGAGCCACGAGAAAGTTGTGCGGGCTTTCGTCAAGCACATGCCGGGCCAAAGTGATGGGGTTGCGCACGCCCTGGACGGCAGCGACGGCCCCCATCGCCAGCGAATGCCCGTCCATAATAATTGCGTCCATTTCGACGACGCCAATGGCGTTCAGGTAGCTCCCCCGGCCGGCGTCGAGGACGGGACAATCTTCTAGGATGCGGGCTGCCGCTTCCACGGCGTCCATCGCGCTGCCCCCCGCCAGCAGGATGCGCTGGCCGGCGGCCGCTGCGTCCTCGCAGGAGGCGATTGCCTCCGGCAATTTCTCTTCCTTCTGATTCCACGCTCCCGCGCCCCCATGTACGATGATGGCCGTCTTCACAAAGTCCTCCGGAAATATTGGGATGTGGCCGGCGCCGGACACCCGGGTGTGGGCGGCGGCCCCGCGATGTAGATTGTAATCTACTTGTCCCGGCCGGCAACCGCGCACTATCAACCATCCGTTAGATGTGCGTGAATTGATTTGACACAGATTTCACATTTGCTAGAATACACGGTGCGTTATTCCTCAGTAGCTCAATGGCAGAGCATGCGGCTGTTAACCGCAGGGTTGCTGGTTCGAGTCCAGCCTGAGGAGCCTGGAGGAAAAAGACGGCGGCCTAACGGTCGTCGTTTTTTTATTTCCTCAGAGGCGAGTGGCGCGGTGAAAGTTGTTTTAGCCACCCGAAAGCAATCCGCCCCCGATTCATTCCCCGTTCTCCTCGGTTGTACAAACCGGTAGAGTTGGTAGAATTTCCCTAGCACATATGAATTGAAGAACAAAGCGTTACCCGGGACCCGGCAAGACTTTGTCTTGCGGCGGCCTCCGGGTACCTCTGCGTTCCTCGTCTAGAAGGAGCAACGAGAACGATGAAGCAATACGCGACAGTGGGGTTGATTATCCTTGACGGCTGGGGCATTCGCGAGATGGAACACGGCAACGCGGCCGTCCTTGCCGACACCCCGAACTACGATGGCTGGCTACGAGAGCGGGAGCGTTGTATTTTGGACGCTGCGGGGGAGGCAGTTGGCCTACCGCCCGACCAGATGGGTAATTCCGAGGTCGGGCACCTGAACCTCGGTGCCGGCCGCATCGTCTACCAGGACATTACGCGCATCAACATGGCCATTGAGGAAGGCTCCTTTTTCGAGATGTCGCCGCTGGTCGAGGGCGTAACGCGGGCCGCCCATCGAGGCGGCAACGTGCACCTCATTGGCCTGTTGGGACCGGGTGGGGTCCACAGCCACGTACACCACCTCCACGCCACCATCGAGTTATGTCTCCAGCACGACGTTAGACCCGTGGTCCACGTTATTACCGACGGCCGCGACACGCCACCAAAGAGCGGGATTACTTTTGTCGGCAATCTCAAGAAATTTCTGGGCAAACACCCGGCGACCATTGCATCCGTCAGCGGTCGCTATTACGCGATGGATCGCGATAAGCGATGGGAGCGCACGCAGAGGGCGTACGACGTCCTCGTTCACCGCGAGGGCCTGCGTGCGGAGACGCCGGAGCAAGCGGTAGAGCAGTCGTACGAGAAGGGCGTCACCGACGAATTCATCGAGCCCACCGTCGTCGAGGTGGAGGGCGACGTGGCCGTTGAGCCTGGAGACACCCTCATCTTCTACAATTTCCGCGCAGACCGCATGCGCCAGATTGTGCGCGCCTTTGTCGATAGCGATTTCGACGGCTTTGAACGGGAGTACGTCGACGATCTCTGCGTCGTGACTTTCACCTCCTACGAAGAAGGGTTGCCGGCGACCGTGGTCTTTCCCGAGCAGAACGTGGATCGGCCGCTGGCCCAAGTATTGAGTGGCGGCGGCTATTCCCAATTCCACGCGGCCGAAACGGAGAAGTACGCTCACGTGACTTACTTCTTTAACGGCGGCCGGGAAAAGGTCTTCGACGGCGAAGAACGCCACGTCGAACCTTCGCCGAAAGTGGCCACGTACGATCTGAAACCGGAGATGAGCGCTCGTCGGCTGACAGAAGTGGTGCTTGAGCGGTTGCGCACGCACGACGACGCCTTCATTCTCGTGAACTACGCCAACCCGGACATGGTCGGCCACACCGGCGACCTGGAAGCGGCGATAGCAGCCTGCGAAGCCGTTGACGAGTGCGCCGGGCGGCTGGTGCAGGCCATCGTCGACAAGGGCGGCGTCGCGCTGGTGACGGCGGATCACGGCAACGCGGAGCGCATGATTGACGAAGAGACAGGCAACCCTCACACGTACCACACGACGAGCCCGGTTTCCTTTTTCATCATCGGCGAGGATTACTTTGCTCCCCGCCCGCGCGGCATTCTGGCCGACGTTGCCCCAACCGTGCTCGAATTGCTGGGCGTCGAGCAACCTGAGGTCATGACCGGCCGCAGCATCCTGCGGCATAAAGGATTGTAACCAGGGAAAGGTACTGTTGATGGAAGTCATCCACTTGGCTGCGGACGACGACGTCGTTTCCATTTGTGACCGGCTCGAATGGGTGAGCGGCGCGCAGCGTGTCCTCCTCGTCTTGCCTGAGGAGGCGGACGGCCCGTTGCTGGACGAATGGCTGGACCTCGTGCGCCTCCGGCGCTGCGCCGAGCGGCTGCGGTTAGAGGTCGGTCTCGTGACGCCGGAGCGTTCGGTGGCCGCCCAAGCGCGGGCTCTCGGCCTACCCGCCTTCCCATCGGTACGCAGCGCCGAACGGAGCCGCCGCGGCTGGTGGCGCGGCCGGCGTCGGCACGGCCAGCCGACCCGCCCGGGCGCAACAGTACAGCTTGGACAGGGCCGTCGTCTGAAATCGCTGCCGGACGACGCTGACCGTCGCGAGATGTACCGTCGCATGACGCCACAGCTGGGCTGGCGGCGGTGGTTATGGCGCTATCTGGGCATCCTTCTCTTTTTCATCACGCTGGCCATCTTCATCGTGGGCGTGGCCTACACCGTGCCTGGAGCGACCGTCACCCTGCACCCGGAAGTAGAGGTCCTGGAGGCCGGCCGCCAGATCGTGGCCGACCCCCAGCTGGAGAGCGTGAACTTTAGCGGGGCGTCGGTGCCTGCTCGACTCCTGGCCGTCACGGTGAGCTGGCAGGCACAGGTGGGGACGACGGGGACGGCCGACGTGCCTGACGCTCCCGCTCGGGGGACCGTCGTTTTTGTCAATCTCGTGGAACAGCCCGTCATCGTCCCTGCCGGAACACGGGTGCGCACGTCCTCGGGGGAGACAGTCGTTTTCCAGACGGTCGAGCCGGTGGAGGTGCCCGGCGTCGTCGGTAGCACGGCCGAAGTGGAAGTGGTGGCTATCGAACCCGGACCAGAGGGTAACGTCGGCGCCAATATGGTAAACCGGGTAGAGGGCTCATTGGGTTTGCAGCTCGAAGTCCGCAATCTGGAGCCGATGGAGGGGGGTGGTGTGCGCAACGTCCCCGCCGTTTCGGAGGCCGACCGCGAACGGCTGCGGGCGCAGGTGCTGCAATATTTACAGACGCTGGCAGCGGCCGAGATGGAGGAATTGTTGGTCGAGGGCGAATTCCTGGCCCGAGACTCATTGCGGGTCACTGACGTTTACCAGGAAACGTACTCACACTTCGTCGGCGAACCTTCTCGGCGGCTGGCGCTAGAGATCCGGGCCGAGTTGCAGGGCACGGCCGTCGATGCCTCCCAGGCCAATGGCCTCGTCTACGAGGAACTGGCGGCCGCACTGCGTCCGGGATACGAACTCGTGCCCGGCACCCTAAACTTTCGCGCCGAGGAGGTGCTCGGGGTGGACGGCCAGGGCAGGGTGACTTTCCGCATGGTAGCCGAAGGGCGCATGGCCGCTTCGCTCGATATCGAGACCGTCGTCCCCCGCGTCGCCGGGCAGGAGAGGGGCATTGCTCAGGCGTATCTGTACGAACAGCTTCCGCTGCGCCGTTACCCAAGCGTGCGCGTCTGGCCGGATTGGTTCGGCCGTCTGCCTTACCTGCCGGCGCGCATCGATACCGAGCTGGACGTTGGCGATGATCGAACGTTGATCGGCCAGACGAACGTAGGGGAGTCGTAGTACAAAGGGGAGCAGTTCTATGGTAATAATCACGCAAATGTTTCCCGGGAGAGCAGTGTGGATGAGGCGTTCTCTTCTCCGATGAGGTTGCTTTCTCCAGAGCACTCGCCGGGAAACTGGATTAGACCTTATTCAGTGAGATGGTAGAAAGCGACGACCGAAGCGTTGCCGCCGATGGGCAGCGAATCCTGGCCCTGGACCTGGGCGAAAAGCGCATCGGCGTGGCCCTCAGCGACGAGTTACACCTCATCGCCCGCTCTTACGCCGTCATCGAACGTAGCTCCCGCCGGGCCGATTTCGAAAAGATCAGGGACATCGTTCGCGAGCATGACGTGAGCCATCTGGTCGTTGGCCTGCCTATCGATCCCCGGGGGGAAGAAGGACCGCTGGCTCGTTGGGTACGGGATTACACGGCCGATCTTGCCGAACGCCTGGGAATCGATTACACATTGTGGGATGAGCGTCTCACGACCTCTGAGGCCAGCGACAGTATGCGCGCTCGCGGTATACGCGCCGAAGATCAGAAAGAGTGGATCGACGCTGTGGCTGCTGCTTTTATCCTACAACGGTATCTGGACGCACAACGAAGTTGATGACGACTGAGACGGCAGAAAAATCGGAGTCCGGCCGGCGCCTGATATGGGCGGCGCGGCTGGCGTTACTATTTTTGGCGGTCACCAGTTGCACGGCGGCCTCCCTCATCCTCTATGCGCGCTGGCGCGGCGCGGCTCAGGGAGGGCACATTCTTGTAGAAGGTGGTGATCCCCGTCTGAGCGCGGCTGAGACTGTCTACTTGCGCGCCTATCTCTCGGCGCGGGTCGACGAACTGGCGCGCCCCGTACGAACAGGCACCGGCCCGACGACGTTCGTCATCCGCCCGGGTGAGACGGCCAACGACGTGGCGGCCAACTTGCAGGCGGCCGGTCTCATCGACGACACACGCCTTTTTCTGAATTATCTGCGCTTCTATGGCCTCGACTCGCAATTAGAGGCCGGTACCTTCCGCATTGATCCCCAGTTGAGCGTGGCCGATCTGGCCGTGCACCTGACCCAGGCTCACGCCGAGGAGATTGAGCTGCGCTTCCTTGAAGGATGGCGCGTTGAGGAGATGGCTGCGTACCTTAGCGTTACGACGCCGGCAGCCATCAACGAGGCTGACTTTCTGGCCATCGCCCAACGCCGGCAACCCTTCGACCTTGGCCCCTACGATTTTCTGGCCGGCCACCCGGTTGGCGCTCCCCTGGAGGGCTATCTCTTCCCCGACACCTATCGCGTCCCGCTGGACGCCGACGCTGGCTATCTGGTGGACCTCATGCTGCGCACCTTTGGTCGGCGCGTCACGCCGGAGATGCGGGCGGCCTATGCAGCTCACGGCCTGACATTGCACGAAGCGGTGACATTGGCCTCTATCGTCGAACGAGAAACGCCGTTACCCGGCGAGCGCCCGCTGGTGGCCGCCGTCTTCCACAACCGCCTGGCGGCCGGCATGCGCCTCCAGGCTGATCCCACTGTACAGTACGCCGTTGGTTACCATGAGGCCACCGAGAGCTGGTGGAAATCTCCTCTTTCTCAGGCCGATTTGAATCTGGACTCGCCATACAATACGTATCAGGTGGAGGGACTGCCGCCCGGTCCCATCGCAAATCCTGGCTTGGCTGCGCTGGAGGCTGTGGCCCGGCCGGCCGTGACCAACGCCCTCTACTTCGTCGCCGACTGCGGGCGGGAGGGCGCGCACTTATTCAGCGAAACGTATGAGGAGCATTTGCTCAATGTCCAGCGGTGTCGCTAGTAGCGTGGTTCGAGCGCCGGTAAAGGGGCTGTTCCAACTTTGGTCCCGGGTTCGGTTGATCGGCTTTTTCCTGCTGGCTCCGGCCGTTATCCTTCTCAGCAGTTGCGCCGGTGTAGAGCCGGTGGTCAAGATTGGCCTGGTCGCGCCCTTTGAGGGGCGCCATCGCTCTCTGGGGTACGACGCCGTTTACGCCGCGCGGCTGGCCATTCGTGAGGTGAACGCTGTCGGTGGCGTAGGCGGGGTACGCGTTGCGCTAGTGGCTCTGGATGACGGCGGCAACCCGGAACTGGCGCGGCAGGCGGCTGCCAGCCTCGTTGTCGATCCAGACGTCGTGGCCGTCGTGGGTCACGGCTTACCGGGCGTGACGGACGCTGCCCGGCCCCTTTACGGGCAGGGGCTGCTGCCGCTCTTGCCCCTGGGTCAGGCGCCTTTCTCTCCCGTCGATCCAGGCAGCCTACCCGACACTTTTCTCGATGCCTACGCGGTCGTCACGCCCTTTGACGAGGTAGCCGGTTCCTACGCCGGACCCACCTATGACGCCCTGTGGCTCCTGCTGGAAGCCTTAGAGCTTGCTAAAATGGAAGGAGCCATCACGCGTGAAAGTGTGGCGGCCGCCCTGGACGGATTACAATACGACGGAGTGACCGGCCGCGTATACCGGCCGTGAACTTTCAGGTCGTGTATCTCCGTCTCCTGTTCATTGACGTTGTTTGAGGGAGGAAAGAAGAAGATGTGGCAACGCTTGCTCGGCCTGATCATGCTTGGTATTGGCGTCATAGGCTTAGGCTTAAGTATCGTCGGTCTGATTACCGGCATCGCCTTACTGAACGACGTAGGCACCGGATTGGAGAAGAATCTGACGCTGACAATTGACAGTTTGGATACGGTGCGTGAAACACTCCTGTTGACCAGGGACACCGTCGCCCAGGTGAACGATGGGTTGGCCGTCGTCGAAGAAACCGCCGGCAATGTCTCCACCGCGTTGGAAGAAACGCAGCCGCTGCTGGAGGAGGTCTCACAAGTGACCGGGGAAGATGTACCGGAGAGCCTGGAAGCAGTTCAATCTACGATGCCCGCTCTGGAACAGGCGGCGAGCGCCATCGACGATACGTTGCGGACGTTGAGCGGATTCAATCGCTCCTTCTTAGGAATTACGTTGGACCTGGGCGTCGAGTACGATCCAGAGAGGCCATTTGACGAATCGGTGTCGGAGATTGGCGCCAGTTTGGAAGGTGTTCCGGAGCGGCTGCGCTCGCTGCAGACGAATCTGGACGCGACACAGCAATCCTTAGCGTTGATCAGCGATAATCTGTCGACCGTCGCTGGTAATCTGAGCGCCGTCAACGAAAACGTCAACGAAGTAGAACCGTTGCTCGATGAGTACATCGCCATGACTACCGAGATTGGCGACTCGATGCGCCAGACCCGGGCCAACCTGACGCGCCAGTTGCGGTTGGTGAAGGTCCTCCTGTCGGCGGTGATGATTTGGATGGGATTGACTCAGGTTGCCCCGCTCTACTTGGGTTGGGAATTGTTGACCGGCCGTCGCCAGAAAACGACGAATGCCTGACGGCGCTGTCCGCTCACACCGGCGGCCTGTTGGCCTGTGATTTGAATGACACGTAACCCTCAACTCTTGCCTCTCTTGCTCCTCCTCTTCCTCGCAGCGTTGCTGGCTGCCTGCGGGGGCGAAGAGGGCGAGATAGTCGGAGAAGACGCTCAAACTAGTGCGCCGTCGGCTGCGGCGACAGCTTCGCCGTTGCCTACGCCGACGCTGGTCCCGGAACTGGCAGCCGTTACACAGCAGCCGCCGAGGCCGCAGCTTACGCCAACGCCGGCGCCGCCGACGGCCACTCCGACCAATACTCCAACGCCAACCTCCACGCCGCTTCCGGCCGATCGTGTGAATCTGGGCCGGTCTTCCCTGGAGCACGGCGAT
>JAWVYQ010000118.1:0-11241 GCA_033722615.1 Promineifilaceae bacterium (SeqCode) | reverse complement strand
TACAGCGCCCGGCCGACCGAAGAGATGCCCTTCTGGTACAAATTCGCCCACGGCGACGAGGTCATCTTCATCCACGATGGCAGCGGCGTCCTTGAAAGCCAGTACGGCCGGCTCCCTTACGGCCCGGGCGACTATCTCGTCATCCCCACCGGCGTCATCTGGCGCCTTTTGCCCGATGAAGGGGTCGACCAGCGCATGTTCGTCGTCGAGGCTTATGGCCACGTCGAACCGCCGAAGCGCTATCTCAACCGTTACGGCCAGTTCCTGGAGCATTCGCCCTACTGCGAGCGGGACATCCGGCCGCCGGCAGAGCTGGTCACCTACGACGAAGAGGGCGAATTTGAGGTGCGCGTGAAAGCGCGCGGCGTCGTCACCCGCTTCATCTACGGCCATCACCCGCTGGACGTCGTCGGCTGGGACGGCCACCTCTGGCCCTTCGCCTTCAACATCAAGGATTTCGAGCCCATCACCGGCCGCATCCACCAGCCCCCACCCGTTCACCAGACCTTCGACGGTCCCGGCTTCGTTCTCTGTAGCTTCGTCCCCCGCCTCTTTGACTACCACCCGCAGAGCATCCCCGCGCCCTATAACCACTCCAACGTCGACTCCGACGAGGTCCTTTACTACGTCGAGGGCGACTTCATGAGCCGTAAGGGCATCGAGCGCGGCTCCATCACCGTTCACCCCAACGGCATCCCCCACGGCCCCCATCCCGGCCGTTACGAAGGCTCTATCGGCGCCGAGAAGACGGAAGAGTACGCCGTCATGGTTGACACCTTCCGCCCGCTGCGGGTGGCGAAACCGCTCCAGGAGTATGAAGACGAGGAGTACGTCTATAGCTGGCTGCCCGAGCGCCACGCCGAGCCGGCCCCGGCCGATTAATAGGCCGCGCAGTCGACTTCTCCAACCCATAGGGAGATAACCCAGAACCCAGACCAGGGGCGATTCGATGATCGCCCCTGTTTCGCCTATAATCTTTCTTCGTGGCTACGATGGGCAGCGCGCCCTGTGCCTGCACCATTGCTCGCCCGGCCGAGACAGTCCATCAAGGAGAGAAGCGACTTGAAACGCTACACCGTTCCCCACACCGACCTCGAAGTTTCGCGCATTGCTTACGGCTGTATGCACCTCGGCCGCTGGAATCAGGAGCCGGTGACGGAGGAAGAACGGCGCGCGGCCGTGGAGGTCGTCTGCACTGCTTACGACGCCGGCGTCAACCTCTTCGACCATGCCGACATCTACGCCTACGGCAAATCAGAAGAAGCGTTTGCCGCCGTCTGGAGCGAGATCCCGCGCGAAAGCGTCGTCCTCCAATCGAAGTGCGGCATCATCCTCGCCGACGACCCCCGTTTCGAGGGACCCGGCCGCTACGACTTCAGCTACCAACATATCGTGAAGTCGGTGGACGGCATCTTGCGCCGCCTCCAGACCGACTACCTCGACGTTCTGCTCCTGCACCGGCCGGACCCGCTCATGGAGCCGGAAGAAGTGGCCCGCGCCTTCGACGAGCTGCAACGCGCCGGCCGCGTGCGCGCCTTCGGCGTCAGCAATCACAGCGCCGCCCAGATAGAGCTGCTCCAGGCAGTCGTTGATCAGCCGCTGGTCATCAACCAGTTGGAGCTAAGCCTGCTGCACAACCACCTGATCGACGACGGCGTCATGGTCAACGTCACCGGCGGTCCGGTTGCGCGCACCGACGGCCTTCTGGAATATTGTCGGCGCAACGGCGTGCTCCTTCAGGCTTGGTCGCCGGTGGCCGGCGGCCGCCTCTTCAATCCGCCCGACGACGCCGAGCCGCGCTGCAAGGCGACCGCCGAGCTGCTTGCCCAGATGGCTGCCGAAAAGAATGCCAGCGCCGGGGCCATTGCCCTCGCCTGGTTGTTGCGCCATCCGGCCGGCATCCAGCCCATTATCGGCACCACCCGGCCGGCCCGCGTGCGCGCCGCCGTCCCGGCCGACGACGTTCACCTGAGCCGGGCAGAGTGGTACGACCTCTTCACGGCCGCCCGCGGCGGCCCGGTACCCTGAGTACGCCCGCGCTCACGCTCGGGCGAGGAAGGATCTTCTATGGAAGTTGTCAAGCATTCAGATAAAGTGCTGGCCTTTCGGCTACGCCCTCCCACCGTCGCTCTTTTGGCCCTGGCGGCCGTTTTCGTCCTTTCCCTTGCCCTTTTTATTGCGACGTCCTTCTCTTTGTGGGTCTTGGTCTGTGGCGGACTCCTTCTTCTCTTCCTGGTTGCCGGCATCTTGATCGGCTTTAGCGGCTTCGGCCGCTTCGTTTTTGACCGCCGCTCGGGCCAGTTGACGTTGACCCAATATTCGCTCTTCCGCTGGGGCACAGACCGCTATCCTCTGTCGGCCATCGACGCCGTCGTCTTGTACAAAGAGAGCGATAAGCTTTTTGCCTTGTCTCTCAGTACGGGCGAGGAGGAGGTCCTTCTGCAATCGGGGTTGGACAGAGATATAGCCACCGCGGCCGCCGACGAGATTGCCGCCTTTCTCGACGTGCGCAAAAGCGTTTCCCTCTGATCCCTGTTTCCCGGAAACTGGTGTAAGGTAAAGGTCCCCTGGTGAAGCGAAGTTGCATGTTCCAGGAGCGTTTCCGGGAAACTGGCTGTAATCGACACGTCATAGGAATTGATGCATGATACTGAAACCAGACGAATTAATTCGCAAAGATCGGTACAAGTTGTTGATTGGCACCGTGCTTCCCCGGCCCATCGCCTGGGTGAGCAGCATGGATGAAGAAGGTAATCTAAACTTGGCGCCCTTCTCCTACTTCACCGTCGCCGCCACCAATCCCATGACCCTCATCTTCTGCCCGCAAATTCCCGACGGCGGTCGCAAGAAGGACACGTGGCGCAACATAGAGCAGGTGCCCGAATTCGTCGTCAACATCACCAACGAAGAGACGGCCGAGAGGATGAACCTCACCGCCACCACCCTATCGGCCGGCGAGTCCGAGTTTGATTGGGCGGGCCTGACGCCGGCGCCCAGCGAGACCGTCCGCGTGCCTCGCGTGGCCGAAGCGCCCGTTTCCTACGAGTGTACGTTACAACGTATCGTCACCGTGGGCGACGGCAGCCCCGGCACCGGCGCCGCCATCTTTGGCGAAGTGCAGTGCATCCACATTCGGGACGACGTCTACGACGGGAGCTACGTCACGCTAGACGCCCTCAAACCCATCGGCCGCCTCGCCGGCTCCCAATACACGCGCGTCACCGACCTTTTCTCCATGAAGCGCGTCCCGCCCCCCGAACAATAAGTATCCCGTTTGACCGGCCGGGCCCGCGGCTGCCTTCGTTGGGGGATATGATATAATCGGGCCACAGTTGGCCGTTTCGACGTAACAGGACGATGACGCTTTTTCATCTCCCAGAGAGGGGGGCGGATCCTCAGATCCGCCTGGCCCTTAGGCCGATTAACAACTGATCCCAGGAAAGTTTTCAGGCAAAAAAGAGGTAGAGAATGGCTAAGAAGGTTGACCATTTTGGCGCCCGCGCCCTCTTACCGGGCCGGGATGACGTCTATTACTATCGACTTAACAAATTGGCGGATGAGGGCATCGGTCACGTCGACCGCCTGCCCTTTTCCATCAAAGTGCTGTTGGAATCGCTGCTGCGCAACATCGACGATTATCTGGTGAAAGCGGATGACGTCGAGGGGCTGGCAGCGTGGCGGGCGAAGGACCCGGCGGCCGACGAGATCGCCTTCATGCCCGGCCGTGTCATTCTCCAGGATTTCACCGGCGTGCCCGCCGTCGTCGACCTGGCAGCCCTGCGCTCGGCCATGGCCCGCCTCGGCGGTGACCCCGCCAAGATCAACCCCCAGGTGCCCGTCGACCTCGTCATCGACCACTCGGTGCAGGTGGACACCTTCGGCACCCAGGCCGCCCTCTTCATCAACGCCGAGCGCGAGTTCGAGCGCAACCGCGAGCGGTACGAATTCCTGAAGTGGGGCAAAGAGGCGTTTGAGAACTTCCAGGTCGTGCCTCCCGCCTCCGGCATCGTCCACCAGGTAAACCTCGAGTATCTGGCCAAGGTCGTTATGAGCCGGGAGGACGAGGACGGCCGTCTCGTCGCTTTCCCCGACAGCCTCGTCGGCACCGATTCCCACACGACGATGATCAACGGTCTCGGCGTCCTCGGCTGGGGCGTCGGCGGCATCGAAGCAGAGGCCGTCATGCTCGGCCAGCCCATCTACATGCTCACGCCCGAAGTCGTCGGTTTCAAGCTGACCGGCTCCCTGCCGGAAGGGGCCACCGCCACCGACCTGGTGCTACGGGTCACCGAGATGTTGCGTGAGCGCGGGGTCGTCGGCCGCTTCGTCGAATTTTACGGCCCCGGCGTCTCTCGAATTACGTTGCCCGACCGGGCCACCATCGGCAATATGGCTCCCGAATACGGCGCTACCATGGGCTTCTTCCCCGTGGACGACGAGACGCTGAACTATATGCGCCGCACCGGCCGGCCGGAAGAATTGGTCCAGTTGGTCGAAGCCTACACCAAAGCGCAGGGCCTCTTCTACTATCCCGACACCCCCGATCCGGAGTTCACGGACACGCTGGAACTCGATCTCGGCGACGTCGAACCCAGTCTTGCCGGCCCGCTCCGGCCGCAGGACCGCGTGCCACTGGCCGAGATGAAACCGAAGTTCCACCAGGTGCTCCAGGCGCCCATCAGCGAGCGCGGCTTCGAACTCTCTGACGACGAATTGCAGCGCCGCGCCGTCATCTCCAACGGCCACGAGATCGAGATCGGCCACGGCGCCGTCGTCATCGCCGCCATCACCAGTTGCACCAACACCTCCAACCCCAGCGTCATGCTCGGCGCCGGTCTGCTGGCCAAGAATGCGGTCGAGAAGGGGTTGCAGGTCAAGCCGTACGTCAAGACTAGCCTGGCCCCCGGCTCCAAGGTCGTGACCAACTACCTGGAGCAATCGGGCCTTATGCCTTATCTGGAAGAGTTGGGCTATCACGTTGTCGGCTACGGCTGCACTACCTGCATCGGCAACTCCGGCCCGCTGCCGGAGAAAGTGCGCCAGGCGATTGAGGAAGGCGATCTGGTCGCCACGTCCGTGCTCAGCGGCAACCGCAACTTTGCCGGTCGCATCCACCCTTACGTCCGCGCCAACTATCTGGCCTCGCCGCCGCTGGTGCTGGCCTACGCCCTTGCCGGCACGACCGACATCGACCTGCGCAACGAGCCGCTGGGAACCGGCAAAGACGGGCAGCCCGTCTACCTGAAAGATATCTGGCCGACCAACGCCGAGATCAAGGAGACGATTGAACGCTCCATTACGCCGGAGATGTTCCACAAAGAGTACGGCGACATTTACGACACCAACGAGACGTGGAACGCCATTCCGGCCGGCGGCGGCGAACTGTACGAGTGGGATCCGGACTCCACCTACATTCAGGAGCCTCCCTTCTTCCTCGACGTGACGCCCGAGATTCCTTCCATCGACAACGTGGAAGGGGCGCGCGTCCTGGTCAAGGTGGGCGATTCGACGACGACGGACCACATCTCCCCGGCCGGCGCCATCGATCCCGAAAGCCCGGCCGGCCAATACCTGATCGGCCGCGGCGTCTCCAAGCGCGAGTTCAACTCCTACGGCTCTCGCCGCGGCAACGACCGCGTCATGACCCGGGGCACCTTCGCCAACATCCGCCTGCGCAACGAGATGGCCCCCGGCACCGAGGGTGGCTGGACAACCTACCTGCCCACCGGTGAAGTCACGACCGTTTATGACGCCGCCATGCGATATATGGAGAACGACACGCCCCTCGTCGTCATCGCCGGAAAAGATTACGGCATGGGCAGCTCCCGCGACTGGGCGGCCAAAGGCACGCTCCTCCTCGGCGTCGAGATGGTCATCGCCGACAGCTACGAGCGCATCCACCGCAGCAACCTCATCGGCATGGGCGTCCTACCCCTGCAGTTCAAAGAAGGTGAGAACGCCGATACGCTGGGGCTCGACGGCACCGAGCATTACACCACCCTCAACCTGGACGACGACCTCCAGCCCGGGCAGACGATTAGAATCCGCGCCGAGAAAGAAAACGGCGAAACGATAGAGTTCGACACCGTCTGCCGCTGCGACACCCCCGTCGAAGTGGAGTACTATCGCAACGGCGGTATCCTGCACACCGTCCTCCGCAACTTCGTCCGCGAAGACGAATAGTTGCCGGCCGAAAACGTGACGACAGCATTTGCAGCCGTCCTCCGCCTGCACGGGGGGCGGCTGTTTATCTAGAGGCTGGGTTAGTTGCCCGCCCGTCCTTTCGCCCGGGCCGTAGAAGTTAAAGAGGCCGCCTGACCCTGTCCTCTCCCCCGCCGGGGGAGAGTTAGAGAGGGGGCCAGCGGCAAGCGACAGCCCTACAAGCGACAGCCCTACACCGGCAGATTCAGCCGGTAGCGATGCAACGCCTCCGGGTGCAGGAACAGGAAGACGGAAACGCTGCCGAAAAAGCCGCCCAGGTGCGCCCAATAATTGACGTTGTACGCCACATCGAAGGCCAGAACCTCGTAGACCGACAGGACCTGTGCCAGGAAGAAGTAGAGGATGAGCCACGCCGCGCGGATGCGGGGAAAGAGGGGGATGATGAACACCAGGAAGAACGTCCGGATCCGGCCGCCCGGAAAGAGCAGCATATAAGCCCCCATCACGCCGAAGACGGCCCCGCTGGCCCCGATGCTCGGCAGCTCTGACCCCGCCAGCAACGCCGTGCTGGCAATGTCCGCCGTGACCCCACACAGCAGATAAAAGGCCAGAAAGCGCCACGGACCGCACGCATCCTCCACGCGCCGGCCGAACGCCCACAGCATCATCATGTTACC
Organism: Promineifilaceae bacterium (SeqCode); assembly: GCA_033722615.1. Lineage (GTDB taxonomy): Bacteria > Chloroflexota > Anaerolineae > Promineifilales > Promineifilaceae > JAAYYY01. Next base: position 4,402 of record JAWVYQ010000118.1, on the reverse strand, counting down.
CGCCAGGTGAAGGATGCCCGCGTGCAGGAACGTCGACGTGATACTGTTTAACGCGCCGCCCCCCTGCCCGGTGAGCGCCAATGCCGGCGTCGATCCGTACGTGCGAATCATCTCCGTCAGCAGCGCCGGATCCTGCTCGAAGAGGATGTCTTCCGCGCCCAGCACGAGAATGTTGGCGGTAATCAACAAGACCGTCATGAAGGGAAACGTCGTGTACCGATTCGGTTCCGTGTCGTTAAGGGGTAGCAGGAACATGTGCTTTCTAGAACGGGATGCAGGTCACGGGTTCAGGCGATTGTATGCAGACCAGAGGAAGAAAAAGTAAGGCATTAGGAGCAGGAAAAAGCCCAACAGCGCCAGGCCGACGCGCAGGTGGGTGTCGAGCCGCTGTATGCCAAAGAGTTGGCGCCACCAGGGATGGCGGGGCGTGACACGGGTGCCGACCAAAAGCGCACTTCCGGCCAGAACGGGCAGTCCGCCCAGGCAGAGCAGGGGCGATACGCGCCACGGCCGGAAGGCGGCCTGGATGAAAATCAGCAGTAGATAAAGTAAAAACGGCCCGATAGTGAGCCGGACCAGCGTGAACGTCGTGTTGGTGGGAATCGGCTGTCTCAATTCCAGGCGACGCTCCACTTCCTTCAAGCGCTTGCCCGCCCGTTGGCGCCCTCGCTGCGTCGTGCCTAGCGCCTGCGCCCGTTTGTAGAACGTGGCTGCCTCTTCTAACCGCCCGTGATATTCGTGCCAGCGCCCTGTCGCCATGAGTGTGTTGGCGGAAGTCTCTTCCTCGTCGCCCGCCGCGGGCGGTGTGGGTACCGCCGGCGGGGGGGCATCCTCATCTGATTCCTCGCGATCTGCTGGCGGGGCGGTGGCGGCCGCCTCCTTCATCCGCCGCACCCGTTCCAGGCGGGCGCGCGCCCGGTGATTGTCCGGGTTAATGACCAGCACGTTTTCCAGGGCAATGATCTGGTCCTCGACGTCATCCACGAGGCCGACCAGCCATAACCAGGCCACTTCGTTACGCGGATCTTCTTCGACGATTTGCAGGAAGAGCTCCCGCGCCTGCCGCCGCCGGCCGGCCTTTGCCAGGGCGATTGCTGCCCGCACTTTATCGTCTGGCATGATGGTCAGTCAGCATATGGCGGCGCCCACGTCCCGGCTAAAAGAGCGGCAGAAAAGTGATGGCGGCATAGACCAGAAGCAGGAAGACGATGATCGTGAGCACCGTCAGCCCCAACAGCAAGCCGCTTCTGCCTCCCGTTTCCGGCTCCGTCGCCGCCGGCTGTACGGTTGCTTCTCCCGCCGTCACTGGAGCGGCCGCTTCCTCGTCAACTTCGGCGACGGCTTCTACTTCTGCGTCCTCTGTCCCTTCCCCCAGCCACTCCCCTTCCGGCTCTTCGGCAAGCCAATCGGGGATCTCCGGCGGCGGTGTTGCCCCTTCGGCACTTTCCTGCCCGCCTGCTTGCTGGCCGGCTGCTTGCTGCCCGGCTGGTTCCGGCGCCTCCAGAATCACCTCCTCATCCGCCATCCACGGCGGCAGCGTATCTCCCTCCGCCTGCGCCTCGTAATCGAAAGGATCTGTCGAGACCGGTAGGCCGGTCTCCGGCGGCATCGCCTCCGCGACCTCTGCCTCCGGCCGAGCCTCTGCGCCTAGCTGAGCCTCTGCCTCTTGCATCGTCTGTTCTCCGGATTCGGCTTGTTCCGCTGGCGGAGCCTGTTCCGCTGGCGAAGCCTGTTCCGCTGGCGAAGCCTGTTCCGCTGGCGAAGCCTGTTCCGCTGGCGAAGCCTGCGCCTCTACTGCAGCCTGTGGCTGAGCCTCTTCCTCTGGCTGATCTCCCGGCGCAACCTGTTCCACTGGCGCAACCTGTTCCTCTGGCGCAGCCTGTTCCGCTGGCGCAGCCTGTTCTGCTGGCGCAGCCTGCGCCTCTGCGTCTGGCTGAGGCGCAACAACTTGCTCGACATCCTCTTCGTCGCCGGCCGCCGGGGCTTCAGCGGGGGGCTCCGTTGCGGCCGCCGTCTCGCCGTCCTCGGCCGTCTCCTGTAGCGTCGCCAGCTCTTTGCGCGCGTAGGCGTGGTCCGGCTCGATGGCCAGGATCTTGCGCAGAAACGCCGCCTTTTGCACCTCCGTCTCTGCCATTCTGCTCATCAACACCCACGCCGCCACGTTGTCCGGTTCTTCCTGCAACAGGCGGGCCAGAATCATCTTCGCGCCTTCGGCGTCCTGATCTTTAATTGCAGCCAGCGCCTTCTGTAGCTCTTCGTTCATGCCCCGTCTTTCCTCCACATCCTTTTTACCGACTCGACAACGGTGTGCGACTCACTCAACCTCGCCGTGATGGCCAGACCGCGTAGGACAAGATGTTTTTCTTGTCCGGTCAATCTGCCAGATTGACCAACAAATAGCCTGCCGACACTCGGTTAACGTTGTAACGTTACCGTAAGTGCATATTCTAGCATGCCTTCCCTCGACTATCGAGATCAGTGACCCTACACAAGCTTACCATGCCCTTCAAAGACCGGCTTATTTTCCGGGATGCGCTCAGGCGAGAAAATTGATAGATCCAAAAATGGATCGACCCCCCTTATCGTTTCGGCCAGGTACCGGCCGACGGCGTGGCATTGTTGGAATCCGTGCCCCGAGAAACCGTTGGCCAGCACGAAGCCTTCCAGCCCAGGCCACTCTCCCAGAATGGCGTTCCCGTCAAAGCGGTTGACCGCGTACAGCCCAGACCATCCGCTGACGACCTTCAACCGGTCAAAGGCCGGTACATATTCGACCAGCTCCGGCCACAAGATTTCCATGAATCGGCCGTGATTCCAGCTGAAGTCAAAACCGACAGGGTCATCGTCGAGCGATTTCCCGCACATGAACTGGCCGCCGTGTTCCTGGATCAGGTACAGGCCGGAGGGAAAAACGGTCAGCGGATAGGTTGCTTCCGGCTCGGCGGCCGTCTCCAGGACGAACACTTGGCGCATCACCGGGTCAACCGGCAGTTCGATACCGGCCGTGCGGGCCAGTCTGGTGCCCCAGGCACCGGCGCTGTTCACGACGGTCTTTGCCGACAATTTCCTGCCATCGGTTAATGCCACTCCGTTCACTTTGCCGTCTGCATGCACGACCTCGGCCACTTCCGCTGCAATATACGTCGCCCCCAGGTCGACGGCTTTCCGCTTGAAACCCATCAGGACGGCCTGCGGGTCCATCGTGCCGTCGAGACGGCCGAACGTGCCCCCGGCGAATTTCGTGTCATCAAATAGCCGAAACCGGGCCTTAATTTCTGCAGGTTCCAACCAGCTAACCTCACAGTTCAGGCGTTGCTGCAGCGCCAGCCCTGCTTTTGCATTCTCCACATTTTCTTCATCTACCAGGAACAGGTTTCCTTCCTGCCGGAAATCGACTTCCGGCCGCCAATCCCCGACCGCCATATCCTCGCTGAAGGTTTTGAGCCTTTCCATCCCATATAAGGAGATGAGGACGTTCTCCTTGAGGTTGAATTGCAGACGCGCATTGCCGTCTGAAAGCACGGTGGAGTTATATTTGTACTCCGGATCCATCTCGACGATGGCCACTTCCATCGTCGGATCTGCGTGCAAGAGATAATAGGCGGTGGCGCATCCCATCACGCCGCCGCCGGCCATAATGACGTCAAAGTTTCTCGTTTCGTTCATCGTTTCCTTGCCCGCAACAGCTTAAGTTGAACGGGTGATTCCGCCGTCGGCGCGGATATTCTGTCCCGTGATATATCCGGCATCGTCCGATAGCAAGAAACGGACCGTTTTCGCAATTTCTTCCACCTTACCGTACCGATTCATCGGGATTCTCGCGAGATTTTCCTCGCTTTCCGGATAGTTGTCCATGTATCCGGGCAAGACGTTATTCATCCGAATCCCGTCTGCAGCATAGCGATCCGCATAAAGCTTCGAAAAACTGGCCAAACCGCTGCGCAGGGTGCTCGATACAGGGAAAGTCAGTTCAGGCTCAAACGCTGAGAAGGTGGAGATATTTACGATTGCCCCGCCCCCCTGCTCCACGAAGATGGGCGTGACAAGCCGGGCCATGCGCACGACGTTCAGGAGAAGCATGTCCAACCCAAGATGCCACTCGGCGTCTGAGATCTCCAATAATTCACCTTTCGGTGGATGGCCCGTGTTGTTGGCGACGGCGTCGATCCGCCCGTACTCTTCCACGGTGGAATCGACCAATTCGGCCAGATCAGATGGTTCGGTCACTGATCCGGTCAGTCCGATTCCCCCAAGTTCCTCGGCCAGCTTAACGGCTCCACCGGAGTTCGAAAGTAGCGAAACCCGGTATCCGTCTGCGACCAGTTCGGCCGCAATGGCGGCGCCAACGCCTCTTCCGGCCGCTGTAATAATGGCGACTTTTTCACTCATTCTTACCTCCTTT
>JAWVYQ010000117.1:0-11275 GCA_033722615.1 Promineifilaceae bacterium (SeqCode) | reverse complement strand
GCATTGTACCAGAGAGCGTTGACCTCCACCGGTTTGCCGATGCGCGGCGTAACGACCCACTCCTCCACCTTGGCGTCCATCCAAGTCAGTTGCATCCCCTCCTCTCCGGCGTAAAGGAGGCCGTCGCTTTCGTCCAGGTGAATGTTGTAGCGGGTGCCGCGCCGGTGCCAGCCGACGATCTCTTCCAGAATGGGGAACAACTCTCGCAGCAATTCGTCGTCCCCGGTAGCCTGATGATACGCGCGGATCGCCTCGAAATACCACAGCGTGGCGTCGACCGTGTTGTATTCCGGCTCTTCGCCTTCGTCTGGGAAGCGGTTGGGGAGCATGCCCTGGTCGACGAAGTGGGAAAAGGTGCGCAGAATGCTGGCGGTCACTTCCGGGCGGCCGGTGTCCAGCGTGAGGCCGGGCAGGCTGCTCATCGTGTCGCGCCCCCAATCGCCAAACCAGGGATAGCCAGCGATGACGCTGCGGCCGGCGGCGTCGGCCGGCGTCGGCCGGCGCACGATAAATTGATCGGCCGCCAGGATCAGTTGCGGCGGTGCCGGCCGAGACACCGTCGCAGCGCGCGCCAGCAACTGTCGCTCGTAGGCGCGCCTTTGCCCGTAAGCGGCGTCGCCGTCCAGGTTGGGGGCCGGGTCGACGCTGGCCACCAGGGTGAAGCGCTCGCCCGCTTGTAAGGTCGTCCCGAACACGCCCACGTGAATGTGGTCTTCCACGACGTCATTCTGCCCCCGGTACTCTTCCAGGCTCAGAAAATAATCCTCGTACCACGTCAAATCGGGCCACACGTCGCCGCCGTCACTCAACAGGTGAAATGGCGTGGCGCCTTCGAAGACGGTGATGCGCAGACCGTTTTCCACCTCTTTGATCTCCGTCTGCCACTCGTTGAGAATGGTGGTCTCATGATAGTCGCGGTGGTTGACCATCACCTTCGGGTAGATCTCGAACGGCCCGCTACCCCGCGCCAGGCGGTACTGAACATAGGTCGTGTTGGCGCCGGGATGCATCCAGATGCGCTTTTCCAGCAGGGCGTCGCCGCAGGCAAAGGTCCAGACGGGCGTGGTTCCTTCGAGGTGAAAGCGTTCTAGATGGTGGACGCCCTCCTCTTCCAGCGTGCCGTCGGCCCAACGGTTGGTGAAGAGGGCAAATTGCCGGCCGTCGTATTTGGCGTCCTCGTCCACTTTGGCCAGCAACAGCGTACGCCCCAATGGGGGCTTAAGGGCGGCGATGAGCAAACCGTGGTAGCGGCGCGTCAATAACCCGGCGACAGTGCCCATGGCGAAGCCGCCGATGCCGTTTGTGACCAGCCATTCTCGCGTCTCGGCAACCTTCAGCCGCCCGCAAATCTCCCGTCCAAATTCAATCATGCCAACCTTCCTGATCCATGAGTGGGCATATTGTGAACTTGATCACCGGCTGGCGCAAGAAAAGGGGCAACGTTCAGCACCGTTTCTCCATCCTTATCTTTGTCGTATAGAGGGCAGAGGGCTATAATCAGGTCCGAGTTCGGGAAATGGTCGCGCCGAACGATGAACTGCAATTGTTGCGACCATACTGTAAGAGCGTGTGTTGTACAAGCGTCTGTCTCCCTTTTGCCACCTAGTTGACACCTTCTCGCCATTTTATTACAATGAGTTGAGCCAAGGTCTTTGGTCAAAAGTGATGGGCTCCTGTGCCTGGCACCGTTCATTTCAATTCTGCGAAGGTAATGTATGGCCCCTCTACTGGAAGTTAGAAACCTTGTCACCCGATTTTACACTGAACAGGGAGTCGTGCATGCTGTCAACGGCATCTCCTACGAGCTAGACGAGGGTGAATCATTAGGGATTGTTGGAGAAAGTGGTTCCGGAAAGTCCGTCAGCGTCCTCTCTTTGATGGGCCTCATCCCTTCTCCGCCCGGCCGGGTGGAAAGCGGTGAGGTCATTTTTAATGGGCGCGATTTGTTGACGCTCCGGCAATCAGAAATGCGCAAGGTCCGAGGGCGCGAAGTCGCCATGATTTTTCAGGACCCCATGACGTCGCTCAACCCCGTGTTGACCATCGGCCGGCAGATGACCGAAGGTCTGAAGCTTCATTTGGGTATGAACGAATCACAGGCGCGCAACCGGGCGGCCGAAATGCTCAACCTAGTCGGAATTCCCGGGGCGGAGGATCGATTGTCCGATTATCCTCATCAATTCTCCGGCGGCCAACGCCAGCGAATCATGATCGCCATGGCCCTCTCTACAAATCCCGCCTTGCTCATCGCCGACGAGCCCACGACGGCCCTCGACGTGACGATTCAGGCACAGATAGTGGAACTCGTCAAACAGCTTCAGGAGAAGCTGGGCATGGCCATCATCTGGATCACGCACGACCTAGGCGTCGTGGCCGGCATGGTCGAGCAGGTCGCCGTCATGTACGCCGGTTACATCGTCGAGCAGGGCTCTGTGTGGGAAATCTACAAGCAACCTGCTCATCCCTACACGCTGGGCCTGCTCCAATCTCTCCCCAAGGTGGATGCCAAGAACCAGACCAGGCTTGCCTCCATTAAAGGGTTGCCTCCCGATTTGCGTCAGGAGTTTGACTCTTGTCCCTTTGCCCCGCGCTGTCCATACGTGATAGACAAATGCGAGGAAGAAAATCCGTCCTTGTTGCCGACCGATGTCCCTGAGCGCAGGGCAGCTTGCTGGCGCTGGGATACCGTCCTCGAAGAAGAGTCACGTTTTGGAGTGGAAGCATGAGCCGGGAAAACGGGAAAGAAGTTCTGGTTGGAGTTCGCAATCTGAAAAAACATTTCCCCATCTACCGGGGCGTGTTCCGCCGCCAGGTTGGCGCCGTGCGCGCCGTCGATGGGATCACGTTTGACATCTATAAGGGCGAGACCTTCGGTCTGGTCGGCGAAAGTGGATGTGGCAAGTCAACCACCGGCCGCACCATCCTTCAGTTGCTGGAGCCCACCGAAGGCAAGGTCATCTTTGAAGACAAAGAGCTGACCTCTCTGAGCAAGAGCGAGATGCGCCGGGCGCGCCGGGACATGCAGATGATCTTCCAGGATCCGTATGCCTCCCTCAACCCGCGCATGACGGTTGGCGGCATCGTCGCCGAGCCCCTGGAAGTGCACAGCATCGGCAGTAGGAAAACCCGCAAGGAGCGCGTGAAGGAACTGTTAGATCTGGTAGGCCTTAACCCCTACTTTATTAACCGCTATCCTCACGAATTCTCGGGCGGGCAGCGGCAACGGATTGGGGTAGCGCGCGCCCTGGCCAGCAACCCCTCCTTCATCGTTGCCGACGAGCCTATCTCCGCTCTGGACGTTTCCATTCAGGCTCAGGTTGTCAACCTCCTCGACGATTTGAAGGCCGAGCTTGGGCTGACTTATCTATTCATTGCGCACGATCTCTCCATGGTGCGCTATATCAGCGACCGCGTCGGCGTTATGTACCTGGGGCGCATCGTGGAGTTGAGTGAGCGAGACGAGGTGTATGATCACCCCCTCCACCCCTATACACAGGCGTTGCTCTCGGCTATTCCTATTCCCGATCCGGAAAAGGAATCCCAGCGGCAACGGATTATTTTGGAGGGTAGCGTTCCCAGCCCTTCCAACCCGCCGTCGGGATGCCATTTCCACCCCAGATGTGCTTATGCCACTGAGATCTGCTCGGACGTCGATCCGGAATTTCGCAACCTGGGAACGTCTAATCAGCCACATTGGGTGGCCTGCCATCATGCCGAGAAATTCCTCTAATCAGCATCATTTATTACGCACAGAAAGGAGGTGATGTGCCGCAAGAACTGTTAAAGTAACTGACTTTGGAAAGTTATTACTCAGAACCATGAGAGATATGGAGGAGATCAATGTTTAACTCAAAAAGAGTAGGCCTGCTGCTGGTCGTTTTCGTCCTCGTAGGTCTGCTGGCTGCCTGCCAGGCAGAGACCGTCGAGGTAACGCGGGTCGTGCAGGAAGAAGTGACGCGCGTTGTCACGGAGACGGTTGTTGAAGAAGGAGAGGAAGTCGAGGTAACCCGCGTCGTGACGGAAGAGGTGGAAGTCACCCGCGTGGTTGAAGGTGAAGACGAAGAGGAGATGGCCGAACAGCCCGTCACCCTCGACATCAACCTGGGCACCGAGCCGCCGACGCTGGATCCGTCTCTGGCGACCGACACCACGTCGGTTGACACGATTCGTAACCTCTTCGTCACCTTGACCCAGTTCCATCCGGAGACGGGTGAGGTGCAACCGTACCTGGCCACCGAATGGGAGGCCAGCGAGGACAACCAGACCTGGACCTTCACCTTGCGTGACGACATCCCGTGGGTTAGTTACGATCCGGCCTCGGGTGAGTTCACCCAGGAGACGGATGCTGACGGTAACCCGCGCTTCGTCACGGCCCACGACGTCGTTTACGGCGTGAAGCGCACGCTGAATCCGGAAACCGGTTCCGACTACGGCTACGTGCTCTACATCGTTCAGAACGGCGCTGCTGTCAACGCTGGCGAGGAAGGTATGACGGTTGACGACCTCGGCGTGGAAGCGCTGGACGACACCACTGTCCAGTTCACGCTGGAGAATCCGGCCCCGTACTTCCCCTCGATCGCCGGCATGTGGATCGCGGCCCCGATGCCCGAGTGGGCGATTACTGAGCGTCCCGAGCGCTGGATTGAGCCGGGCTTCATCGTCACCAATGGTCCCTACGGCCTCGACACCTGGATCCACGGCAGCGAGCTGGTCCTGGTGAAGAGCCCCATGTACCCCTGGGCCGAAGATGTTCAGATCGAACGCGTCGAGGCGCTGATGATCGAAGAGGCGTCCACTGCGTTCGCCCTCTACGAGAACAACGAGCTTGACACGGCCGGCGTGCCGCTGCCTGAGATGGACCGCGTCCGTGCCGATCCCGAGTTGAGCGAAGAGCTGTACATCGCTCCCGTACCTTGCACCTACTACTACGGCTTTAACAACCAGAAAGAGCCGTTCACCAACGTGAACGTACGCCGCGCCTTCTCGGCGGCCATCGACCGCCAGTCCCTGGTTGAAAACGTCCTCCAGGGTGGCCAAATTCCGGCCACGTCCTTCGCACCGCCGGGCATCTTCGGTGCTCCGGAACCGGGCGAAGTTGGCCTGGGCTACGATCCTGAGCTGGCGCAGCAAGAGCTGCAGACCTTCCTGGACGAGCAGGGGATCACCATTGAAGAGTTCAACGAGAACTACGACATCCTGCTGATGCACAACACCAGCGAAGCCCACGCGCAGATCGCCGCTGCCATCCAGCAGATGTGGAGCGACACGCTGGGCGTCGACGTCAGCATCGAGAACCAGGAATGGCAGGTTTACCTCGAAACCATCAGCAGCGATACGCCGATCGAGGAAACCCCGCACATCTTCCGTCTCGGCTGGTGCGCCGACTACGCGGACGAGAACAACTGGGTACACGAGGTCTTCAACGCTCAGGAAGGTGCGAACCGCCTGCGTCGTAACTGCGAAGACCCGAACTGCGGATCGGCAACGGCGACCGAATTCGACGAACTGACCGTCGAAGCGCAGCAGTTGACGGATCCGGAAGAGCGCGCCGAACTCTATCGTGAGGCCGAGGACATTCTGGCCCGCGAAGAGGCAGCCTACGCGCCCATCTACCATTACACCACCGTCGCCGTGACGAAACCATGGTTGACGCGGAACTACCCGCCGCTGGGCGGTAACGACTGGTTCAACTGGACGATTGACTGGGAGGCCAAGTTAGAGGCCACCGGCGGTTAATCTTCCTCAATGAGTAACGCGTGGGGACCAGGCATCCCCCTGGTCCCCACATTCTCCTGTGTCCGGCATTTCGGCGTCGGACACAGAGGCTTGAAAGGAGCAATGCGATGATCGCCTATATTATTCGCCGCTTGTTGGGTTTCATTCCCGTTCTCTTCGGCGTTGCCCTCTTCACTTTTGTCATGGTGCGGGCCATTCCCGGCGGGCCGTTCGACACGGTCGGCGACCGGGAGTTACCTCCCGCGGTCGTCGCCAACATTGAAGCCAAATACCATCTCGACTGGCCCGTCTGGAAGCAATTTGCCTCCTATCTGGTCGGCGACGATATTTTGGGCGAGGAGGGCATTTCGAAAGGACTCATCCGTGGGGACTTTGGTATTTCGACCCAGTATCGGGGGCAGCCCGTTTCCGAACTCCTCGCCACGTCATTTCCCGTCTCGGCCCAGCTTGGCCTTATGGCGCTACTTTTGGCGATATTGATAGGTATTCCCGCTGGCACCATAGCGGCGCTCAAACAGAATACGTGGGCCGATTATACGGCCACCTTCTTCGCCGTCTTCTTCCTTTCGGTGCCCAACCTGGTGCTCGCCCCGCTGCTGATCTGGATCTTCGCTTTGAAGTTGGGCTGGCTCCCGGTGGCGACCTGGGGGGCCAAGCCGCCCTTCCTTCTCGGTTTCCTACCCAAGCCGGCAGACCTAAACGTCGACTTTTTCATGCGCGCAGCGATGCCCGTCTTTGCCCTGGGTACGGCTTCCGCCGCCGGCATCGCCCGCCTCACTCGTGGTAGCCTTTTACAGGTCATCCGTGAGGATTATATTCGCACAGCCCGGGCCAAAGGCTTGAAGGAACGGACAATTATCGTCATCCACGCTCTGAAGAACAGCCTCATACCCGTCGTGACCATCATCGGCCCGCAATTTGCCATTCTGGTGACGGGAACCTTTGTCGTGGAGCAGATTTTCGGCATCAACGGCATGGGCAAACATTTTGTGCAGAGCATTGGCAATCGTGATTATCCGATCCTGATGGCGGTCACCCTCATCTACTCGTTTATTCTCATCACGGCGAACCTGGTCGTGGACATTGCCTATGCCGTGCTCGATCCGCGCATTCGCTATGATTAGGAGTTAAACCATGGCAGTTGCAGAACTATCTCCGCAGGAAGGGGCGCCTGAGGTACGGCGCGAGCGCAGCCTCTTCGAGGAATCGCTCGTCAGGCTTTTCAAGAACAGGGTTGCCGTAGGCAGCATGATCTTCATTGCGCTGCTCGTCATCGTCGCGATCTTCCCCCAGTTGGTTACGAACGCCGATCCTATCCGGCAGGATCTGCTCCAGACCAACGCCGTCCCCGAATGGATGTTACCCATCATGCCGGAGAACGCCGAAAACTACGCAAAGTTCAGCAGCGAGTATGTGCTGGGAGCTGACAATCTGGGCCGCGATTTGTGGGCGCGCACCATTTATGGCGCCCGCGTTTCGCTGGCCGTGGCCTTTGTCGCCTCGGCCGTCAGCCTGATCGTCGGCACCGTCTACGGCTCCATCTCCGGCTACCTGGGGGGGAAAGTCGACAACGTCATGATGCGCATCGTCGACTTCCTCTACGGATTTCCCTTTCTCATCGTCGTCATCTTGCTCCAGGCTTACTTCAAAGCGTTGGCGCGGCGCGGCAGCGGGGACGTAGGGGGAATTGGGGGCACCGTTGTCAGACTCAATAACCAGATGGGCGGCATGCTCTTCCTCTTTATCGCCATCGGCCTGATCAACTGGCTTGCGCTGGCGCGCATCGCCCGCGGGCAGGTGCTTTCTTACAAGGAGAAAGAGTTCGTCGAGGCGGCGCGCAGCATCGGCGCCAGCGACACGCGCATCATGTTCAAGCACCTCCTGCCCAACATCATGGGGCCCCTGATCGTCGCCGAGACGCTGGCCATCCCCGGCTATATCTTCACCGAGGCTTTTCTCAGCTTCATTGGCCTGGGCGTAAACCCGCCGACGCCAAGCTGGGGCATCATGATTTCCGAGGCGGTCCAGGGCTTGCGCAGCTATCCGAACCAGATTATTGTGCCGGCCGTCATGCTCTCCGTGACGACGCTGGCTTTCAACTTCCTGGGAGACGGCTTGCGCGACGCCTTTGACCCCCGGTTGAAAGAATAGGTCTAAAAAGCGAGCTGCGCCGTTGCGCTGGGAGCCGTCCGGCTCGTGTCAACATCGATCATCGCAGATAACGATTGAAAGTTAAGAATCGCTGTTTCGTGAATTCGGGCGGCCATTCTCTTCTTTTGGGGTGGAAAAATGAAAAAGTGGCGCCGTCTCCTCCTGGTGACCGTGCTCGCCCTGCTACTTGTTGCCTGTCAGGCGGGGGGCGATCTCAAAGGGCGGAAACCTTCGCCCGATTGGAGCCGCAGCCGGCCCATCGGCGCGGACGTTCGCGGCCGGATAGCGATGGCTGTGGAAGGGGCGGGAGAGAAGATTCACCTGGCCTGGCCACAGGCTATGGAAGACCAGATCGGCATACACTACAAACAGCTCGATCAGCGCGCGCAGACCGTCGCTGAGCACGCTTTGCCCCTCCCCGAGGGCGCATCGCGTTCGACTCGCCTTCTGCTTTCGGCCGACAATCGCCTCCATCTTTTTTGGGCGCGGCGCGTTTCCGGCGAGACGTGGAATTTGTGGTACGCGGGATTGAACGACCAGGGCGAACTGGTCCGCGATCCCGTGCAACTGTCACCATCCGGCAGTGACGTCGGCGATTATAGCGCCATTCAGGACCCGGCCGGCAATCTGTTAGTCGTCTGGGGCGACGGCAACGGCCGGCAAGTTGTTGGCCTGCGCATCCCCGAGGGGCGTCCTCCTTCTGATCCACAGGTGCTTGGCGACGGTGAATCGCCATCGCTGTCCGTCGACGAGACAGGCAACGCCCACCTCGTCTGGCGAGAGGAGAATCAGATTCGTTACGCGGCGTTACCCGGCGGCGACCTGGCGCCGGGCGCCGGTGTGCGTGTAGCCGATCTGACCCTGAGCTTCGGCGACGCGGTCACCGGCCCCGTCCTGGGCACGGCCGGCGGTTGGGGCTACGTCTTCTGGTCTATCTTCAGCCAGAGCGGTCTCGAGGCCGGCACCGGCCGGACCGAGTACGTAACCTTTCCCCTGGACTCGCCGGCCCCCTCCCGGCCGGAGCGTCTGGCCTTCTTGCCGGATGAACGACAATCCTACGTGGCCTATGACGGTGCCTTTCCGCTGACCCAGGTTGCCCTGCCCCCGACCCTTGCCTATCTAAACACCGATTTCGTCGGCGATCCCGACGTCGCCCGTGGACCGGGCGGCGAGCTGGCTGTGGCCGTGGCCGTGAACCAGGAGTTGCGTCAGCAGACGACGATCCAGCTCGCCGTCATGCTCCTCGCCGATGGCGAACCTCTCGGTTACCAGATGGCGGCCAAGACGCCCAATCTCTCGGTGGAGGGGAATCTCACACTAGATGAAGCCGAGCACCTCCACCTGGCGTGGCGCGAGGGGGCGGGCGGTCTGAGCGCATACTACGCCACGACGGCGCCTGAGGCGCGCGCCGTCCTGGATCGCCTGACCACGGCCGACGTGGCCAACGTCCTTCTCACGGCGACGGCCGAAGGGATGTCCGGTCTCGTTTTCCTGCCCTTCGCTGCCGTCTGGAGCGTGCCCGGCCTTCTCCTGCTCGGCCTCTGGAAATTACGGCGCGACGACGAACATATTGATCAACTTGGCTCGCGCATCGTCGTGACCGTGGCCATCGTCATCTATGAGGTAATCAAGCTCCTCTTCATGCCGGGCATTCTCTCCTACGTTCCCTTTTCCGCCTGGCTGGACGTTCCGCCGAACGTGCGTCCCATCCTGCTCTACGGCACGCCCTTCTTTATAATCGCCATGGGCGTGCTCGTGGCGGAAATTGTGCGCCGCCGCAGGGATGAAACGCCCACCATCGGCTACTACTTCGCCGTGGTCGGGGTCGACGCCGCGCTGACCCTCCTGGTCTACGGCGTTAACTTCATGGGCGTCTTCTGATCCGGCAACTTCGTTTCCCGGAAACTGGGATAACCGGAGCCTTCCCCTTACGAGCGGAATGGCTTCACTCCGGTCCGTTTTCGGGAAACTGAGTCTTCAGGGAACCTGAACATTCACCTTTCGCCAACGTAAACTCCTCTACAGACGCTTCAATGCCGCCTCCCGATAATGGCAATATGAGCAGAAAGACACTCGCGTTGGCATTGATAGGAACTGTAGCGGGCGCCGTATTGGCCTGGTTCCTTTTGGCCCGGCTGAGACCTGCACCTTCACCGGCGACGGCGCCGGACCAACCGGTAACCGTTCCGCCGGCGCCGACCGTGGACCCCGGGGCCATCGACACGCTTCTGCCTCGCGACAGCATTCGCGCGATCGACCGGCCGCGGTTTGAGTCGGCGTCGCAGGCGGCGTCCGCCATGAAGCCGGACGAGCGGCTGATCGGCCTCGTCGTCAACGGGGACGCCCGCGCCTATCCGCTTCCCATCTTAAGCGCTCACGAAGTCGTCAACGACGTGGTGGGCGGTGAGCCCGTGGCCGTCACCTGGTGTCCCCTCTGTTACACAGCCCTCGTTTTCAGCCGCCACATTTCCGCCCGGGAGGAGGCCCTCACCTTCGGCGTCTCCGGAAAACTGCTCTACAACACGCTCGTCATGTATGATCGGCAAACAGAGAGCCTGTGGAGCCAGCTCTACGGTGTAGCCCTTGACGGCCCGCTTTCAGGAGAGCGACTGTCCTTCTTTCCCAGCCGCCTTACAACCTGGGAGCAATGGTACGCTCAGCATCCAGAAAGCAGAGTTTTGAGCAAGCGGTTGACATGCGAACAATTCAACTGTGGCTCCTACTCTGACAATCCCCGCGGCAGCTACGTTGTCGATCCCTACGCCAGTTATTATAAGGGCGAGGACCTGGGCGTCGTCGACAACCAGATTCCGCGGGAGATGGGAGAGTCTACACTCAAGCAACGGCTATTAGGCGTGCGCGTGGGCCCGGCCGCCCGCGCCTATCCCTACGCCGTCTTGCGCCAGCGTCCGCTGATTAACGACGTGCTCAACGGGTTGCCTCTGCTGATCTGGTTCGATCCAGAGACGGAAACCGGAGCGGCCTACGCGCGGCGGATTGAGGAGCAGACGCTGACCTTCCGCGCCGCTGCCGTTGAGGCCGGCGTTCTCGTCGACGAGCAAACGGGCAGCCGCTGGCAGGCCAGCAGCGGTCGCGCCGTCAGCGGTCCGTTGCGCGGCCGGCAGCTCCCCTCCCTGGTGTCCACTTCCGCTTTTGCCTTCGGTTGGTACGATTACTTTCCCGAGAGCGACACTTACCGCCTCTCCGGCGATCAGTAGTTGGTTTCTCGGCCCAGCGTCATCAACGCCAGACCCAGCGCGCGGCCGGCCTCTTCCATCGTGTCGGCCGATACGCTGGAGACAGTGTCCGCCGTCGTCCGGGACGTCGCTTCCCAGCCCTCCCAGCTAACGTTAACCTGCGGCGCTTCCTGCCCATCGGCGTTCAGGTT
>JAWVYQ010000116.1:0-11287 GCA_033722615.1 Promineifilaceae bacterium (SeqCode) | reverse complement strand
TTTTCGACGAAGGCGAGGGGAAGGCCAAGGTCATCAGCGTAGCGGCGACCGCCTTTGGCAAAACCGAGGTCGGGGGTGACGATAATGGCGTCGCCGAGTTCTTTCTGCCTGAAGAAATCGACGAGAATGTAACGGGCGGTAAGTACGTCGCCGGGAATCTTGTAAAAGCCCTGAATCTGTCCCGCGTGCAAGTCGAGCGTCATCCAGCGGTCGGCGCCGGCGACCTCGATCATGTCGGCGAGCAAACGAGCGGTGATGGGCGTTCGCGGCTGGGTCTTCTGGTCGCTCTGCGAGTAGGCGAGATAGGGGGCAACGACGGTGATACGCCCGGCCGAGTCGCGCTTGAGCGTGTCGATGGCAATGAGCATTTCCATCATGTTGCGGTGAACGGGCCGGGAGTGGCTTTGAATGAGAAAGACGTCCTGCCCGCGGACGCTACCGTGCAACTTGACCCAGAGGTTTTCGTTAGGGAAGTCGATGATGTCCCATCCACCGAGGGGAATGCCGATGTAGTCGGCGATCCGCCGGGCAAGCGCCGGGCACCCGGAGCCGGCAAATAGTTTGATGTCGCCGAAGGATTGGAGGCCCATGGTCTTTTACTCCGTTTTATCTATTGAGTAATTTTCTCAAGGCCGGGCAGATCCTCAGACCCGCCCTTCCCTAAAATCCGCCGCAGGTAGATTCCCTTTCGACCCGGTTTTCAGAGCGCCATCTGCTCGAAGAGTTGGGCGACGGCGGTGTACGGATCGAGATCACGGGCGGCAACGGCAGCGATCAGGCGCTCACGCTCGCCGGCCGGTACGGCGGTACGCAAATGGTCGATCACGTGCGCCTGCAACAATTGTTCCACCTCCTGACGGCTGCGATCCTTCTCCCGTTCCTCCCATTCACCACTTTCGCGCAAATAACTCCCATGTTCGAGAATGGCGTCGACGACGCCCTCTACGCCCTCTCCATCGGTTGCCACCGTTTCCAGAACGGGTACTTTCCAGGCGCGACCGGCGCTGTCGCCAGCATCGGCGGCGCGGCCGGGACGTCGTGCGGAGGCGCCGCGCCCCATTTGCAGCATCATGCGCAGGGCTTTGACGGTGTTGGCAGCGCCCGGCCGATCGGCCTTGTTGACGATGAGGAGGTCGGCAATCTCCAGAATACCGGCTTTAATCGATTGGATGTCGTCGCCCATGCCCGGAGCCTCGATGACGACGGTGGTGTGGGCCATGTTGGCGATATCGACTTCGGCCTGGCCGGCGCCAACCGTTTCCACCAGGATCACGTCGAAGCCGGCGGCGTCCATCACCTTGACGACGGCGGCCGTGGCGCGGGCGAGCCCGCCCAGGCTGCCGCGGGTGGCCATGCTGCGGATGAAGATGCCGGGATCGCCGGAGAGATCGCGCATACGGATGCGGTCGCCCAAAAGGGCGCCTCCGCTGAAGGGGCTACTGGGGTCGACGGCAACGATGCCGACCTGTTGGTCACAGCGGCGCAACACCTTGGCCAGCTCGTTGACGAGCGTACTCTTACCGGAGCCAGGGGGGCCGGTGACGCCGACGACGTGGGCCCGGCCGGTATCGGGGTAGAGGGCCATCACAGCCTGTCGGGCGGCGGCGTCGCTGCGCTCAACGCGGGTAATGACCTGAGCGACGGCGCGACGACGTCCGCTCCGCACCTGTCCCAACAGGTCATCCAGGTCATCCACCGGCGGCCGCCTCCCGACCACTGACGGCCTCGCGGATGGCAGAGACGATGGCCTTCATGCCTGTGCCCGGGCCGAAGACGCCGGCGACGCCCGCTTCCTCCATCTTCGACACGTCCTCGTCGGGAATGATGCCCCCGAGGAAAACGGGCACGTCACCCATCTCGCGCTCGCGTAGCAATTCCATGATGCGGGGCACGAGGGCCCGGTGAGCGCCGGAGAGAATGCTGAGGCCGATGACGTCTACGTCCTCTTGTAAGGCAGCTTCGACGACCATTTCCGGCGTCTGGCGAAGGCCTGTGTAGATAACTTCCATGCCAGCGTCACGCAGCCCGCGAGCAATAACTTTAGCCCCGCGATCGTGACCGTCCAGGCCGGGTTTGGCGACCAGCACTCTGATCTTCCGTTCATCTACATCTGTCACGACACTCCTCCTCAGGTCAAGGCAATGTACTGGCAGCGGCAAATCAAGAGGGCGCGCACGCGGGCCGCCGCCCATCGATTGATTATACCGTTTTCGGAGAATGGCGAAAGGACGACGTCAGGCGGTCAGGCAGAGCGCCGGCCGGCGGCAGCGAGAGCGCGGGCGGTCTTCTCCACGTTCTTACTGCGCACGAGGGTTTCGCCGACGAGGATGGCGTCAACGCCGATGTCCGCCATCCGGCGCACGTCATCAGACGTCTTGATGCCACTCTCGCCGACAGTGATCACGTCGTCGGGAATCATGGCGCGCAGGCGGGCCGTGTTCTCGAAATCGACCTCAAAGGTCTGCAGGTTGCGGTTATTGACGCCAGCGATACGCGGGTTCAGGGGAAGCACTTTTTCCAGCTCCGATTCGGCGTGTACTTCGACGAGGGCGTTCATTCCCAGCTCGTGAGCCACCTCTAACAGAGATTGGAGATCGCCCTCACCGAGGACGGAGGCGATGAGGAGAATGGCGTCGGCGCCCGCGGCGCGGGCTTCGTAGACCTGATAAGGATGGAAGATAAAGTCTTTGCGCAGGACGGGCGTGTCGGGCAGGGCGTCTTTGACGTCGCGCAGATCTTCGAGGGAGCCCTGGAAGTGAGGGGCGTCGGTGAGGACGGAGATGGCAACGGCGCCCGCCTTCTTGTATGTGCGAGCAAGACGGACGGGATCGTAATCGGGAACCATCAACCCCTTGCTCGGGGAGGCCTTTTTGCACTCGGCAATGAGGGAGACGCCCGGCCGGGTGAGGGCGGCGCGAAAGTCGACGGGGGGCGAGGCGACGCGGGCAAAGGCGCGCACGTCTTCCAGAGGCACTTCGCGCATTGTTTTGGGCAGCCGCTCGCGGTGGCGGCGCATGATTTCGTCAAGGATTTTACCGCGTTTCTTAGCCTGTTTGGATACGCTCATGGTGCTCTCTCGGCTAGTTGAAAGTGTTTGTTTTCTCGATCCAGGCGTCCAGGGTTTCCAGGGCGGCGCCGCTGTCAATGGCGTCCCGCGCTTGCTCCAGCCCCTTCTCCCAGGCGCCGTCTTCGACGCAGAGGACGGCGGCAGCATTTAGCAGAACGATGTCACGACGGGGCCCCTGATCGCGGCCGCCGAGGACGTCACGTGTGATGCGGGCGTTCTCCTCCGGCAGCCCACCGACGAGGTCGGTGATGTCAGCCCGCGGGATGCCGAGGGACTGAGGATCGAGTTCCGCCGTGGTCACTTCCCCGGCGTGTAGGTGGCTAACGGTGTTGGGGCCGGTGACGGAGAGTTCGTCCAGGCCGTCGGCGCCATGCACGACGTATGCGGCTTCGCTACCCAATTCGCCAAGGACGTGGGCCATAATCTCAGTCAGTTTGCCATCATAGACGCCGATAAGCTGATGGGTGGCCCCGGCCGGGTTGGTGAGCGGGCCGAGGACGTTGAAAATGGTGCGCTGACCGAGTTCGCGACGGGGGCCGATAGCGTGGCGCATGGCCGGGTGGTGATTGACGGCATAAAGGAAGCCGATGCCCAGCTCTTCGATGCACTCGGCGACCTCCTCTGGACCAAGGTCGAGGTTACCGCCTAAGGCGAGGAGGACGTCCGCCGAGCCGCTCTTGCTGCTGGCGGCGCGGTTGCCGTGCTTGGCGACCTTGAGGCCGGCGCCGGCGACGACGAAGGCAGCGGTGGTGGAGATATTGAAGGTATGTCGGCCATCGCCACCGGTGCCGCAGGTGTCGACTAGCTTCTCGCTGCTCCCGATAGAGGGGTCGACGCCGATGACGTGGGCGCGCATGGAGCGAGCGCTGCCGGCAATCTCTTCGACCGTTTCCCCTTTCATGCGTAGAGCGGTGAGATAGCTGCCGATCTGGGCCGGCGTGGCTTCACCGCGCATAATCACGTTCATGGCAGCTTCAGCCTGCTCCAGGTTGAGGTCGCGGCCGTTGATCACTTCTTCAATCGCAAATTTCAAAGGCATATCTCGTTACTCCTTGGCAGTGGCCAGGCGGGCCATCTGCCGTGACCCTCACCATTCTCCCGCGAGGAAGTTGGCAAGAATGGATCGGCCGTGTTCGGTGAGGATGCTTTCGGGGTGGAACTGGACGCCGGTGACAGGATAGTCGACGTGGCGCAAAGCCATGATTTGGCCGACGGCCGTGCGAGCCGTAATTTCCAGGCAACCGGGGAGGGGCTCTTCGACGATAAGGGAGTGGTAGCGGGTGGCTCGGAATGGGCTGGGGACGCCGGTAAAGAGACCGTCGCCACGATGATGGACGGCCGACGTCTTTCCGTGCATCAGGCGGGAAGCGCGGACGACGCGGCCGCCGTAGACGTGGCCGATGCATTGGTGGCCGAGGCAAACGCCGAGAATGGGCGTGGACGGCCCGAGATGGCGGACGACGTCGTTGGACACGCCCCCGTCCTCGGGAGCGCCGGGGCCTGGGCTGATGAGGATGCGCTCCGGCCGGAGGCGGCGCACGTCATCCACCGTCACCTCGTCGTTGCGGACGACGTGCGGCTCGGCGCCCAATTCCCCCAGATATTGGACGAGGTTATAGGTAAAGGAATCGTAATTGTCGATGACAAGGATCATAATCGGCCTTGACTCTCTATGGTCGTTTCCCGGAAACTGACAGTAACGGCTGGTTTATGATTCGGGCAAGCAGTTTCCGGGAAACTGGAACGGTCACGCCGGAAGTACCAACCCCATCAATTCTTTCATGGCGTCGATTTTGGGCACCGACACGGCCCGCGCCTGTTCTGCTCCTTTGGCCAGGAGGCGGTCGAGTTCGGCAGGATCGTCCATCAATTCGTGGTAGCGCTCGCGGATGGGTACCAGCGTCTCGACGACGACTTCGCCGACCCGCTTCTTGAGGTCGCCATAGCCGCGAGCGTCGGCGAAATCGGCCAGTACCTCCTCTTCGCTCTTTTCCGTAACGGCTTTGTAGATGCTCAGCAGATTGTTAACGCCGGCCTTTTCGGGGTCGTCAGAGAAGACGATGTCCCGGCCGGAGTCGGTGACGGCCTTACGGAACGCGCGCATGATCTCTTTCGGCTCGTCCAGAAGGCGCACGGCGTGCCCCCGAATGTCGGCCAGGCTCTTGGACATCTTGACGGTAGGATCGTCTAATCCCATGACGCGCGCGCCGGCCTCGGGAATGACCGGTTCGGGAACGACGAAGAACTCCTCTTCGTAGAGGTGGTTGAAGCGCTGGGCGATGTCTCTGGTCAACTCGACGTGCTGTTTCTGGTCTTCACCCACGGGCACCTCGTCGGCATCGTAGAGAATGATGTCGGCGGCCTGTAACACGGGATAATCGAGCAGGCCGGTGGAGACGCTCTCCTGCTGGGCCGACTTCTCCTTGAACTGGGTCATCCGTTGCAGCCAGCCGATGGGCGTGACGCAGTTGAGCAGCCAACAACATTCGGCGTGAGCCTTTACGTGGCTCTGGATGAACAGCGTGCTCTTATTCGGGTCTATGCCGGCCGCCATGAGGATGGCCGCCAGGGAGCGCGTCTGAAAGCGCAATTCTTCCGGATCCTGAGGAACGGTCAGGCTGTGCAGGTCGACGATGCAGAAGTAGTTGACCTTCTCCTCCTGGCGCGCGACCCAGTTCTTGACGGCGCCGAGATAATTGCCCAGGTGAAAGTTGCCGGAAGGCTGAATGCCGCTGAAAACAATCTTTTTCTCGGTCATAATTTACTGTCCTTCTGTCTATGATGGATGAGTGCGTTTGGTTTCTTCATACGATACCCTCTTCGGCGCGGTCGACGGCCTCGGCGAGGGCGCGGGCCTTGTTGAGGCATTCTTCGTATTCGGCGGCCGGGTCGCTGTCGGCGACGATGCCGGCGCCGGCCTGGATGTGAACCTGATCGCCGTGGACGAGCATGGTGCGAATGGTGATGCAGGTGTCCATGCTGCCATCGTAACTGACGTAGCCGATGGCCCCGGCGTATAGGCCGCGTCGCTGGCCTTCGAGGGCTTCGATAATCTCCATGGCGCGGATCTTGGGAGCGCCGCTGACGGTGCCTGCGGGGAAGGTGGCGCGCAAAAGATCATAGGCGTCCTTCTCCGGCCTTAACCGTCCCTGGACGTGGCTGACGATGTGCATGACATGGCTGTAGCGCTCGATGACCATCAGGTCGCGGACGTCGACGCTGCCGTACTCGCAGACGCGGCCGAGATCATTGCGGCCGAGATCGACGAGCATGACGTGCTCGGCCCGCTCCTTGGGGTCGGCCAGCAGTTCGGCCGCCAGCTCCTGGTCTTCGGCTTCCGTCTGGCCACGGCGGCGAGTGCCGGCGATGGGGCGCACGCTGGCCACGCCGTCTTCCAGGCGAACGTGCATCTCAGGAGAGGCGCCGATGACCTGGAAATCGTAGGCGCCGAAGTCGAAGTAGAACATGTAGGGTGAGGGATTGAGCATGCGCAAAGCCCGGTAGATGGCAAAGGAGTGGGCGCCGGTGCGTCGGCTCAGGCGCTGGCTCAGGACGACCTGGAAAATGTCGCCAGCCGCCACGTACTCTTTGGCCTTGCGTACAACGGCTTCGTACTGGCTGCGGCTCATGTTCGACGTGAGGACGTCTTTCTGACGGCCGTTGGGCCCGGCCGCGGCGCGGCGCCGGGGGATGGCCGGCAACGGCCGCAAGAGGCGCTCGCTCACACGCTCGATGCGTTGGATGGCGTCGACGTAGGCGCTCTCGACGTCGCCGTCGTCTGCCTCGTCAAGGCGCGCGTTGGAGAGGATCATGAGGCGGTGGCGGGCATGATCGAAGACCACGAGGGTATCGGCCATGAGGAAAAGGGCGTCGGGCAGATCCAAAGCGCGGGCGGCCGTCTCAGGCAGGCGCTCGAAGGAGCGGACGACGTCATAGCCGAGATAGCCGACGGCGCCGCCGCGAAAGCGGGGAAGGCCGGGCACGGCCGCCGGGGTGAAACGGTCCAACTCTTCTCTGAGAACGTGCAGAACGTCTTCGTCCGGGTCCAGGACCCGAACTTCTTCCCGGCCGGAGCGTGTATGATGGACGTCCCGGTCGCGGAGGGCGATCATGCCCCGAGGATCGACGCCGACGAATGAGTAGCGGCCGACCTGCTCCCCGCCTTCCACCGATTCAAGGAGGAAGGAAGGGCCGGCGCCCTCCATCAATTTGAGATAGACGGAGACGGGTGTTTCGAGATCGGCCGGAAACTCGCGGTAGACGGGTATGAGGTTGGCGGGTCCGGCCGCCAGCTCCCGAAACTCGGCCAGGGTCGGCCGGTAAAGGGAGCGGGGCGGGGCCGGGGCGTCATCTGTTTCACTAACCTGCAACATTATTTTCCTTGCAAAGCTGGACAATTTCGCAAATTGCCGTACCAATTCTCGCGCCGTGAGATCTGAGCGTTGCTATGGGGTTCGTAGCGAGCACTCCGGCGCCAGAGAGGTGCCAAGGCGCCCACTACGAACGATGTACTGAACGACGCTTTAACCCATAGAGACCTCGGGTAGGTGGGACATGGCGTCGTCAATCTCGGCCTCGGGATAGGCGTAATCTTCCAATTCGCCCTTGAAGTAGGCGTCGTAGGCACCCATGTCGAAGTGGCCGTGGCCGGAGAGGTTGAAGGCGATGACCTTCTTCTCGCCCGATTCTTTGCAAGCCAGAGCTTCGTCGATGGCGACGCGAATCGCATGGGCGGTTTCGGGCGCAGCCAGAATACCCTCAGCGCGGGCAAACTGGACCGCGGCCTCGAAGGTAGCCAGCTGTTCAACGGCGCGCGGTTCGACGTCTCCGTTGTCGACCAGGGCACTCACGCTGGGGGCCATGCCGTGATAGCGAAGGCCGCCTGCATGAATGCCCGGAGGCACGAAGTCATGACCCAGGGTGTGCATCTTGACGATGGGCGCCATCTGGGCCGTATCGCCGTAGTCAAAGGTGTAACGGCCGCGGGTCAATGTGGGGCAGGAAGAGGGTTCGGCCGCCAGCACCTTCGTCTGCTTCCCTTCGGTAAAATTCTTGTGCAGGAAGGGGTAGGCGAAGCCGGCAAAATTGGAGCCGCCGCCGGTGCAGCCGACGACCACGTCGGGATATTCACCGGCCATCTCCATCTGTTCCAACGCTTCCAGGCCAATGACAGTCTGGTGCATGAGCACATGATTGAGCACGGAGCCCAGGCTGTACTTTTTAACGCCGCCGGAGGTAGCCGCCGCCTCTACCGCTTCGGAGATGGCGATGCCCAGGGAACCGGGCGTGTCGGGGTGTTGCTCCAGCAATTTGCGGCCGTACTGGGTGCGCTCAGTGGGGCTCGCGAACACCTGGGCGCCGTAGGTCTCCATGATGACACGCCGGTACGGCTTTTGCTGGTAGGAAACCTTGACCATGTAGACTTCGAGGTCGAGGTCGAAGACGTTACAGGCCATAGCTAAAGCGGACCCCCACTGGCCGGCGCCGGTCTCCGTCGTCAGCGCCTTGACGCCCTCTTCTTTGTTATAGAAGGCCTGGGCGACGGCCGTGTTCGGCTTGTGGGACCCGACAGGGCTGACGCCTTCGTACTTGTAGTAGATGTGAGCCGGCGTATCCAGCGCTTCTTCCAGCCGCCGGGCGCGATACATGGGCGTCGGCCGCCACAGCTTGTACACTTCGCGGACGGGTTCGGGGATTTCGATATACCGCTCGGTGCTCACCTCTTGCTGGATGATGCTCATGGGAAAGAGCACGCTGAGAAACTCAGGCGTGACCGGCTCTTTCGTCTGCGGGTGGAGCACAGGCTGGGGCGGGACGGGCATGTCAGCATTGATATTGTACCATGCCCGGGGCAACTTGCTCTCTTCGAGAATGTATTTGTACTGCTCACTCATGGTTCAGACCTCCTTGTGTGAAATGATGATATGGGACGGGACTTGTCTCGCCCTCTGCCAATGGCCAACGGACAAGGGCCTCTCCATGCAGACTCGGCGTCTTGTCCCAGAACACAAAAACGCCCTCATCCCTGGAAGGGACGAGAGCGCTCTCTCGCGGTGCCACCCTGCTTAGGCCGGCCGGGACACGAAAAAACACGCCGTGAAGGCGTGTGTATAGTGTGCTCGGGCGCCAGCCTCACTCTTTCGGCCCAACACCTATCGTAGTGCGAGGCCTATGCCCAGATAACGGTGGCATCTCCGGCGCGGACTAGAGGCAATAGCCTTTCAGCGACAGCCGTTCGCTCGCGCAACTCCTCGGCCCATTCCCCTACTGCGCAGCCATTGGCGTTTCAGCGCTGGCGCCAACTCTCTGGGGCCCGCATTGCAGGGTACTCTTCCGATTCAACGTTTTTAAATCTGCAATTGTAGCCGCCATGGTAGCATGGGGCGGCCGGGATGTCAAGAAAAAATAGAACGGCATAACGGCCATTCCGCCTACGACAACGCCTTCTTCAGCCGACGCCTTCTCGTCGGGCGGCCAGTGTGAAGTAGAAGGTGGCTCCCTCACCAGGAGCGGCCTCAGCCCATACACGGCCGCCGTGACGGCGGATGATGCGCTGGACGGTAGCCAGCCCGATACCGGTACCCGAGAACTCTTCCATTGCGTGGAGGCGCTGGAAAGCGCCGAACAATTTGTCGGCGTAGGCCATGTCGAAGCCAACGCCATTGTCGCGGACGAAGTAGACCACTTCCCCATCCTGGTTCATCGCGCCGAATTCAATCCGCGCCACCGGCTGCTCGCCCGTAAATTTCCAGGCGTTTTCCAACAGGTTCTCCAGCGCCGCCCCTAGCAGCCGGGCATCCCCTTTGACCACACGCCCGCTCTCGATGGTGAATTCGACCTCGCGTTGCTCGTCGCGCTGTTGTAGATCAGCGGCGATTTCGTGGACGATGGCGCTCAAGTCAACGCGCTCGCGGAGAAACTCAGTTCGCGTGATGCGCGAGAGGCCCAGCAAACCGTCGATGAGGTCGCCCATACGCTGGGTGTTGGCCCGTATGCGCTCCAGATATGACTGCCCTAGCTCATCCAACTGGTCAACGCAATCCTCCAGAAGCGCCTGGCCAAAGCCGTCGATGGCGCGTAGCGGCGCGCGTAGATCGTGGGAAACGGAATAAGCGAACGCCTCCAGCTCCTTGTTGGCCGCTTCTAGCTGGGCCGTGCGTTCAATCACCCGCTGCTCAAGTTCTTCATTGAGCCTGCGAATTTCTTCCTCCTGCCGCTTACGCTCGGTAATGTCGAGCAACGTGCCGGTAATGGCCGGCCGGCCTTCGTATTCGACCTTTGCGCCGTGAACCTCTACGTCAACGTATGAACCATCCTTGCGCAGCCCCTGGAAAGTGTAGCGAATGTCGCGCTCCTCGCCCGCCAAACGCTGCCGAATATGCTCCTGGACGCGAGGCCGGTCTTCAGGCGCCGTCAGGTCCCTGGGACCCAGATTCTCAATGATCTCCTCCTCCTGGTAACCGAAGATCGAGGCCAGGGCAGGGTTGACGTACTTAAACAGCCCGTCCTGTATCAGATAGACGCCGGTCAACGCAGATTCTGCAAGCAGCCGGTAGCGCTCTTCGGATTGCACGAGAGCGGCCGCCACACGCCGGCGTTCGGCAGCTTCCTTCTCTAACCGCTCGTTTGCCGCCCTGAGTTCGGCCGTACGCTCGTCCACCAACTCTGCCAGGTGCTCCTGGTGCTGGCGCAGTTCCTCTTCTGTCTGCTTCCGGCCGGTCACGTCACGGATAATGGCCGTGACCAGAAGGCCTTCTTCCGTTTGCAGGGGGCTGAGGCTGATTTCCACGGGGAACTCCTCCCCATCCTTGCGCCGTCCGTAGAGCTCGAGGCCGGCGCCCATCGGTCGCGTGCGCGGTTGGCGGACGTAATCATTACGATGGCTCACGTGGACGTCATGGTAGCGCTCGGGAACGAGTGTTTCGATGGAGCGGCCCACCATTTCCTCTTCCCGGTAATCGAACATCTTCTCCGCCTGCTGATTGACGAGGACGATGCGCCCGTCCCGATCGACGCCGACGATAGCGTCCGGGGCATTTTCTACCAGGCCGCGGAAGCGCGCCTCGCTCTGTTTGAACTGCTCCGCCAGCGACCGCTGTTCGGCCAACAGAGCAACATAGTCAAGGGTGGTCGCCGCCTGCCCACAATAGAGAGCCAGCAAGGCCAGGTCATCGGCCGCAAACAGGGGGCTGCCCTGGAGGAAAACGAGCAGTAGACCCC
>JAWVYQ010000115.1:0-11425 GCA_033722615.1 Promineifilaceae bacterium (SeqCode) | reverse complement strand
TTAAGGTCACAGGATCAGCCGCATGGGCAAAGGTTGCTTCCCCGGCCGAGGATGACAGAAGCGGCCGGAGAACGATCACGGCGACGATAATGAGGAGGGCTATGCCGAGAAGAAGAGAACCGGTGGAGATCATTGGCTATCGCTTTGTCAGAGTTTCTGTGAAGCGCCCGCAGGCTGCATAGTCCGCAGGATGGGCGCCTCTATCAGTTGACTGCCTGTTGCGCGAGCAGCGTGTTGATTTCATTATGGAGCAGCGATTCGTTCACCGGCCCCAGCACGAAGCGCGAGACTTTGCCGTCTTTGCCGATAAAGAAAGTTTCCGGCACGCCGGTGATATTGAATTCTTCAGAGATGGACGAGCCTAAATCGGGCCCGTTGGGGTAAGTGATGTCGAACTCCTCCAGATAGGCCAGCGATTTGGCCTCGGAATCGACGTAGGCGACGCCCAGGAAGATGACGCCCTGGTCTTTGTACTGGCGCCAGGCGCTTTCCAGCAAGTCGGCCTCTACCCGGCACTCGACGCACCAGGACGCCCAGAAGTTAAGGACGACGACGTTACCGCGAAAATCGTCCATGCTTGCCTGGGGCGATCCCTGCCAGCCGTAACCGTCGAAGAATTGCACGTTGAAAACGGGCGCGTCGACGCCGGCGTCGGGGCGGCCCTCGTTGACGTTAATGAGACCCCAGCCGAGCACGGCGAGCAGGGCGACGACGCCGGCCCATACCAGGATGGTGCTCCAGCGAATAGAGCGGCCGGAAGCAGATCCTTCCTCGGCAGGCGCCTGTGTGGCCGGGGTTGAAGTGGTGGAAATCGTTTCGTTCATCCTTCTCTAACTTCCTTCTCCACCTGGGAGAGATACTTATCTTCAGTAGCGGCCGGCGGAGGGGTGGGTGCAGTCGATTGCGCCGAGTCCGCCGTCTCGTCTAAATCCTTTTCCTCTTGCAGCCCCTTCAGATAGCGGCCGAAAAAGATGGCGCCGATGACGACAGCACCGATGGGCAGGATCCAGGCGATCAGGTTGAACCCTTCCTGCGGCGGCGTGGCGAGAACCTTCGCTCCGTACCGTTCCACGAAATATTGATGGATCTCGTTTTTACTCTTGCCCTGGCTGAGCTGCGCCCGGATCTCGGCGCGCCAATCCTCGCAGGCCTGAGTCGGACAGACGTCAAGCGGCGTATTCTCGCAGACGGGGCAGTAGAGTTCGCGGGCGATCTCATTCACCTCGTCGTCGGTCACCGGTTCCTGCGCGGCGGCCGGGCCGGCCGGCAGGAGCAGGAACAGCACCACCAGGAGGAGGATTGTGCCTGTTGCGAAAAATCTCATGTCGGCTCGTGCTTTCCTCACTTTGTTATCACTCCGCATACGTTACGCTGCCGGCTGCGTCCTCACGCGACGACGGGCCCGCGTCGCGGCCGACACCTTCTCTTCCACAGGATCGGGCCAGGCGGCGATGAGCGTGCCGAAGATGAAGATGAAACCGCCGCCCCAGACCCAGTTGATCAGCGGGTTGAGATAGAGGCGGAAGGTCGCAGCGGTGGCCGTAATATTTTCCCAGCTCACCATGATCACGTAGAAATCTTCGCTGATAGTCGAGCGAGTGCTGGGGATGGTCATTGGCTGGCCCGTGCGCGTGTAAAGTTCCGTGCGGGGGGTGAGGTCGCGCACATAATTGCCGTTGTACGATATGGCAAGATCTGCCTCTTTGATCAATAGATCATCGGGGCCCGGGAATTGGCGGACGCCGTTAAATGTCATTTCATAGTTTCCCAGGCGGGCCGTCTCGCCCTCTTGCAGGCGAATTTGAGTCTCCTGCTGGAAGAAGTAACTGCCGACGATGCCGAAGGCCATGACGAGCACGCCTAGGTGGATCCAGTAGCCGCCGTAACGGCGCCGGTTGCGCCCCATGAGGTTAGAAAAGGCGCTCCAGGCAGATTCGCCACGATTCATGCGCGCCCGCGTCCCCTTCCAGAATTCGAGCACGGTGAGAATGAAGGAGAAAGCGATGACCCACAATCCGAGAAGGGCGCCCCAGCTCTGTACGCCGATGGTGAAGGCGATGGCAACGCCCCCCAGTGCGCCGAGCGCCGGCCAACGCGCGGCCATCCCGATCCGTTTCAAGCTGCTCCGATACCACATGGTGAGGGGCGCCACGCCCATGAGCAGGAGCAAGATGAGGAAGAGGGGGCCGTTCACGCTGTTGTAGAAGGGCGGGCCGACGGTTACTCGCTCTCCGGTGAAGAGTTCAGAGATGATCGGGTAGTTGGTGCCCCAGAAGGTGGCAAAGAGGATGCCCAGGAAGACGAAGTTGTTGAACAAGAAGGCGGCTTCGCGCGAGAATAGAGACTCTAGTTGGTTCGGTGAAGCAAGTTCGTCCCGACGGCGTAGGAGCCAGTATGCGGAAAAGACGAGCATGATGCCCAGAAAGCCGAAGAAGAGCGGGCCGACGGCCGATTGGGCAAAGGAATGGACGGAGGAAATGACGCCGCTGCGAACGATGAAGGTGCCGTAGATGACGAGTAAATAAGTCAGGACGACCAGCACCATGTTCCACACTTTGAACATGTTGCGCTTTTCCTGAATCATCACTGAGTGAAGGAAAGCGGTGCCGGCAAGCCAGGGAATGAAGGAAGCGTTTTCCACCGGATCCCAGGCCCAGTAACCGCCCCACCCCAGGACGTCATAAGCCCAGCGGCCGCCCAAAATGAGGCCCAGGCTGAGGAAGAGCCAGGCGACCAGCGTCCAGCGGCGGGTGGTGCGGATCCAGCCGTCGTCCAGCTTGCCCGTGATGAGAGCGGCCATGGCAAAGGCGTAGGGGATAGTGAAGCCGGTGAAGCCCAGGTAAAGCATGGGCGGGTGAATGATCATGCCGGGATGGCGTAATAAGGGATTCAACCCCTGCCCCTCGGCGGGGATGACGGCGGAGCGAGCGAAGGGGTTTTCAACAAAGACGACGAGCGCCAGGAAGAAGATTTGCGTGATACTGGCGACGAGGATGGCGTAGGGCATGAGTTCGCGCTGGTCATCCCACTTGCGCAGCATGGCGGCGGCCGTAAAGCCGGAGAGCAGTAGATTCCAGAACAGGAGGGAGCCCGCCTGCCCACCCCATAGCGCCGTTATCTTGAGGTAGGTGGGCATCTCCGTGCTGGTGACGTTCGCCACGTATCTGACGGAAAAATCATTGCGCAACAGCAGGCTGATGAGCAGGCCGCTGGCCAATAGTAGCAGGGGGAAGATGATGGCAATCGCGTTGCGGCCGCTCTCCGCCCAGCGGGCGTCGTCTTTTTGCGCGCCGTACACAGAAGCTATGGCCGCATAGAGTGCGACCAGCAAAGCGATCAATATCGCAGCAAAGCCTAAATCGGCAATCATAATAACTCCAGGGGGAGATCGGTGACGTTAAAGGTAGTTTGAAAGCAGGAGCATGAGCCAGGAGCAGGGAATCGTGCCCCTGGCCGTCAATCTCCGTCCGGGCCCCTTATTACGCTTCAGGCGCTCCTGATTCTGACTCTTCGTAGCGGGTGGGGCATTTTAGGAAAAGGCCGCCTTCGTTGGCGTGGAAGGTGCCCGTTTCGTCGGCCTGGCCTTCTACCAGCGCCTGTGCTTCATGCTGCAACAGGTCGGGCATCGGTTCGTTCATGGCGACGATGTGTAGGCGCTGTCCTGGATTGTTCAAATCATCCACAATGTCAAACTCCAGGCGCGACGTCGTCGCGTCGATCTGTGTGAATTTGATCGAGTCGCCGACGACGATACCAGAGACGCGCAGATCGCGGCCGACCAGACGACTCTGTTCGGCGTAGAATTCGTCGACCGTCTTGTAGAGCTGCGTGTTGCCGCTCATGGCGTTCACGACCAGGAAGACGAGGGCGCCCAGAATGAGCAACCCTCCCACCGCGAATTTCATCCGGTTGTTGCGCGGTTGAATGAGTTCTCCCTGTTCCCGGGTCCAAGAAGTTTCAGCCATTCTTACTCCTCAAGAAATTCATATAATCAGGACGACGTCACGCCCTTTGACGACGATTCAATTACTCGCTTCGATGAGCAGATATCCGGACGTGATGAGGTGCATCCTGTTTTATAAGTAACGGTTATTATGATAGCCGTTCATCGATAAGAAATTTAGTGACAAATGTCACGATACTTTAGCAGAAACTCATCGTTAAAGATGTGGCATTTGTGGGATAATAGATATTGTCAAGAAACAAACAAAACAATCATTACGCCGGAGAAAAAGGATCACCAGATTTCGTTGTCGATGGTACCGTCCAGTTTGCCGGCGGCGGCGTCGTTCTCTTCCAAGATATCCAGAGCCCGCTCGGCCAGCTCCTCGGGCACGGCAACGTAACCGGTGCCCAGCGGGCCGACGGTCATGCCGAAGGCCTGCCCCACACTCTCCTGCCAGAAGCGAACGGGTATCCCTTCGCTACGAAGGCGATCGGCAACAATGCGCGCGGGCAGCAATCCGGGCATCTGGGCCACTACCTCCCATTGCACCTCTTCCTTCCCGCCCGGCGTGGTCGATGTGGCGCTTTCTTCGTCTTCGGGAAGCGAGTCGTCGGCCGAAAAGTAAAAGGAATGGGAACTCGCACTGCTCATCGGACGCTTTCCTCCAGTCAGTTGACCGTGACCATTATACTTAAGTTAGGGTAAGGATGAAAATAGTCTGTAATCATTTTAACACAAGATGCGGCTTATTTGGATCTGATTAATGGATACCTATTCTTTTGACCCGAATATCGTCTTCGTCTACTTCCTCTACGGGCTGGCCTTTTTCAGCATGGGGCTGGCAGTGTGGTTGGAGTCCGGTCGCTCATCCCGATTGCGCCTGGCGCGAGCCATGGGGCCTCTGGCTGCCTTTGCCATTCTCCACAGCCTGCACGAGTGGCTGGAGATGTTCCAACGGTTGGGCGTATTGGTTCCTGGTGCGCCGGCCGTGGGGCAGACCCTGGCGGCCGACGCCGTGCGCGTTAGCCTGCTGGCGATCTCTTTCGTTATGCTGATCGTTTTCGGCGTACGGCTTCTGCACTCTAGCGGCAAAGGCCGGGGCAACGAACACTCTTTCGTGATGCTTTCGCTCGGCCTTCTGCTGGCGATCTGGCTGGTCAGCGTCGTTGCCACGCAGCGCGTCTATGACCTGTGTCTGGCCGACTGCATTCTCTCCATCGACGTCCTGACACGTTACATTCTTGGCATTCCGGCCGCCATCCTTGCCGGGTGGGCTATGATTCTTGAGCGGCGCGCCTTTCAGGAACGGGGAATGGTCAGCTTCGGCCGAGATCTACAGGTAGCGGCCATTGCCCTCTTCATTTATGGGGTCGTGGGCCAGGCGTTCCCGCCGGAGAGCGTTCTCTTTCCGGCCAACGTGGTGAATGACGCTCTTTTCCGGGAGCTATTTGGTTTTCCCGTTCAGCTCTTCCGGGGGCTGGCAGCCACGGTCGTTGCGCTGTTCGTGGTCCGCGCGCTGCGCGCCTTTGAGCTGGAACACCAGCAAAATCTGACGGCCGCCCGCAAGGAACGGCTGAAAGCGCAACAGGCGGCGCTGGAAACGGAGGAGCGGACGCGGCGGGAAACGGAGCGGCTGAACCGCCAGTTGCGGATGGCCGTCCAGGATCTGACCCTGCTCTTCGAACTCTCGCGCAGCCTGGCGACGACGCTGGATCAGGAAGAGCTGATGGAAAAGGCCCTGCACAAAATCCTGGAAGGGGTGCCACGCATTCAGGCCGGCATGATCCTTTGCCCCACTCAGAATGAGCAGCCGCCCCGCGTCGTGGTCAGCGCCGGCTGTGATGCCATGGAGAACGTTTCGTCACCGGCCATGACCTGCGCAAGGATTCGCCGAGTTGGAGAACGGGTGTTAGAAAGCGGCCAGCCGGCCTTGCAATCGAACGGTGAGACGACGCTATTAGCCCATTCCGTCACTTCGGGGCCGGTTCATTTCTCCGACCATTTTGATGCGGAGATCGAGGGACAGGTGGTCGGCGTGCCGCTAGTGGCGCAGGGGCGCCTTTGCGGCACTCTGGTATTGGGCGTCGCCTACGGGGCGCTGCCGTTGACGACCCGGGACCTGTCGCTGGTCAGCACCATCGCCAGCCAGTTGAGCATCGCCATAGAAAACGCCATGCTTTACGAGGAAGTACAGGAACGGGAAGCGTTGCGTGGCGAGCTGTACCGGCGTATCGTTTCGGCGCAGGAACGGGAGCGACAGCGGATTGCTCGCGAACTGCACGACGGCACGGGACAGGTGCTCACCGGTTTGGGGCTGGGTCTGATGGCGGCCGCTGAGAACGTCCATGCTGACCCAGAACAGGCCTCGCGACAGCTTATTGAATTGAAGGATTTGAACGCCCAGGCTCTACAGGAGTTGCGCGACCTCATCAGGGATCTGCGCCCGTCCATTCTGGATGACCTGGGGTTGGTGCCGGCCGTGCAGGCTCAGGTGAAAGAGTTTGAGGCGCGTACGGGAGTAGACGCCGGGCTTATGACGGATGGTCCTCGGCGCCGTCTGCCTTCCGAGATGGAGACCGTCATCTTCCGTATCGTCCAGGAGTCGTTGACCAACGTCGCCAAACATGCGGACGCACAGCACGTGCTGGTGCGCCTTATCTTCAACGAGTCAGCCGTGCAGTTGATCGTAACGGATGACGGTCGCGGTTTTGATCCCGAAGAAGCGCTCAGCGCCGACGGCCGGGAGCGGCGGGCGTGGGGATTGCTGGGCATTCAGGAGCGGATCACGCTCGTGGGAGGCGGATGCGAATTTGCGTCGCGAGCCGATAGAGGGACGACGGTGCGCGTATGGGCGCCGCTAAATGAGGCCTCTAACGAAGGGGTAAACGATGACCGAAACTAAGATCAGGTTGATGTTGGCCGACGATCACGTCGTTGTGCGCTCTGGGTTGCGCATGTTGTTGCAAGCGCGCTCTGATATTGAGATCGTGGGCGAGGCAGAAGACGGTCGGGAGGCGATTGAAAAGGTAAAAGTGCTCCGGCCCGACGTCATTCTCATGGACGTACAAATGCCCGACATCAACGGCATTCAGGCCACGAAACGGATCAAAGAGGTCTCCCCGGAGACGGCCGTCCTGGCCCTGACGATGCACGAAGATGACCATTACTTCTTCGAAATGTTGCATGCGGGGGCATCAGGCTATGTGCCCAAGCGGGCTGCCCCGGACGAGCTGGTGAACGCCATACGAACGGTCAACGGAGGGGAAGTCTTCCTCTACCCATCGTTGCAGAAACGGCTGGTCAAGGATTATCTGCAGCGGGCGGAATCCGGCGACCATTTGATGGTCCAGGACGACCTGACGCCGCGGGAGCTGGAGGTCTTGACGTTAATCGCTGAAGGGATGACCAATCCGGAAATTGCCGATGAGTTGGTCATCAGCGTCAAGACGGTGGACCGTCACCGGGAGAATATTATGCGCAAATTGAACCTTCATAGCCGCATTGACCTGGTGAAGTACGCCATTAAGATGGGATTGATCGAACTGGAGGATTAAAAAAAGCCTGACAGGTGATGGTAACCCGCCAGGCTTTTTGGTTAGAGAGCGATCGTTCCGTTCAGGTGGTCACATGTCCCGGGACGTAGCGGGGACAGTCCGGGCAATTGGCGGGTAGTGCCCCTTCAACGCGCTGTCGCGCCTGCCAGCAGGGGACGCCTCGCTCCCGGAACGCGGGGCAATTCTCCCGGCGCTCGGGCGGGCAGTTGTTCATTAGCCAGCAGGGAACGGAGCGAATGGCCGTTACCACCGCCGGCTCCGGCGCGCGTTGTGGTTGGGGCGCCCTCTGGCGGGCCGTTTCTTCCTCAGCCTCCCACCGGTCCACCAGACGATTCATCAGGTAGCCGAGACCTATGGTGACCAGTAAGGGCAGGATACAGCGGAGGGCGAACAACCCAACCATGACCAACATCGCCTGCCATTCATTCATATCGTTCAGTCTCCTAGTCGGCTGCGGAGGCGGCGGCCACGGGAGATGGAGCGGACGCCAATTCCTCTGCCTCGGCTGAGCTATGGTCCACTACTTTCAGGTAACGCGCGCCCAACGTGAAGGTGAGCAGGCCGTAGGCGATGACGCCGGCGCCGGCTACGAATTCGATGAGAGCGGGCGTATAACTGGTGTAGCGAGGGGTAAGGTCCTGGGGCAGCATGTTGAAGACGACGAGCTGGCTGACGAGATTGGTGTCCCAGCGGTAGGCGACCAGTCCCCCGACGACCATTAACAGCGCCAGGATCTGCAAGGTTTGCCGGCGGCGCAGACGGTCGCTGAGCAGGATGATCATCGGCACGACCGCCCCGATGAAAATTTCTCCGATCCAGAAATTGAACGCCAGCGAACCGCTTGTCAGAACGCGCAACCCTTCGTTGCGGCCGGGCTCATACGTGTAATTCATTGCCAGGGTGTCCCAGAAGCGGAAGTAGAGATAGGCAATCAAGACCCACCCCACAAAGCGCGACACCTGATCCAGCAGTTCGTCGTTTACGATGGCGCGTGGTGAGAGGCGGGCTGAGACTTTGGAGGCCAGCACGGTCAGCGCGGGGCCGGCAGCCATGGCCGAGACGATGAAAAGGACGGCCATGCCCGGCCGGTAGACGATGGGCCGTGTCTTCAGGACGCCGTAGGTGGCGCCCAGAGAAGATTGGTGGAGCAGGGAAAGGCCCAGCCCAACGACGGCCAGCACGGGCGCGAAGCGGTGTATCGATTCCAGCCTGTCTCCTAGCTCCGGCCAACGCTCCTGGACCCAGTCGGCGTGCCCGAGAATGGGCAGCACTTCCAGGGTCAGGACCATCAGGTAGAAGGTGATGCACATGGTCACTTCCCAGAGGGGGGAGTGAATGTTCCAGAAGACGACGGCGTGCCAGAAGCGGTCGGGCCGGCCGATGTCCAGCAACAGCGTCATACAGGCCATGGTGTAGCCGATGAAGCCGATGAAGACGGCCGTCCGCGCGACGGGCTCCAGTCGCTTGATGCCCAGCAAGTAGACGGCGGCCGAGAGCAGGAAAGCGCCGGCGCCCAGGGCCACCGCCGACAGATCGATGGTGATCCACAGTCCCCAGGGCACCATGTCGCTTAGGTTGGTCACGATCAGGCCGCGGGTAAAGATGATGAAGGCGGCGCCTACGCCCGAAGCGAGAAATACGAGCAACAGAATCATCCACGTGGGGAAAAGGAGTTTCTTTGAGAGCCGCTTCATGAGCACACCTCCAGATTTGAATCCTCCTCGCCCTCTTTGTCACGGGGCGGCAGGTAGTAAACGCGAGGGCCCGTTCCCATGCCTTCCCGCAGGCGGAAAGAGGGGTAACGGTCCAGCAGCTTGCTGACGATAGAGTTCGGGTCGTTGAGGTCGCCAAATGTGCGGGCGCCGGTAGGGCAGGCCACGACACAGGCTGGCGTTGCTGCTTTGTCCACGCCCGGCGTCAGGCCGTTTTTCAGGCCACGGTCGATGCGATGGAAGCAGAAGGAGCACTTTTCGACCACGCCCCGGGGGCGCCGGGGGACTTCCGGCTGGCCCCACGTGGGAACGGCCGGGTTATCTTCCGTGAACTCCTGCCAGTTGAAAGAGCGGGAGCCGGTGGGGCAGGCCATTTCGCAGTACCGGCAGCCGATGCAACGGTCGTAATCCATCATCACGATGCCGTCGGAGCGCTGGTAAGTGGCGCCGACAGGGCAGACGTGGACACACGGGGCGTGTTCGCAGTGCATGCAGGGGATGGGCAGAAAAGTGCCCTCCTCTTCATCTTCAATGACCCGGTTCCAGGAAATGTCCGGAGAGACGTCGTTGTGGGCGCGGCAGGCCATGGTGCAGTGGCCGCAGCCGACGCATTTTGACTGGTCGATAACCATGGCCCAACTATGCGGGCTCTCCTCTTCGGCGTCGCTGGCGTTTTTCCGGGATGCTTTCCAGACGGCCGCCGGACCTACCGTTACGGCCAGCCCCGCCGCGCTGAGCTTTAGAAATTCGCGGCGCCCGAGACTGTTCTTTTCGTTTGCCATCGTCTTGGCGTCGTTGTTTGTCTTCTCTGTCATGATGTACTCCTCATTACCTCTATTGAGACCTCCATTGAGACCTCTATTGAGACCTGCTCTTGAGGCGACGATACACGCCATCTAATACGGGCGAGAGGGTGATGCCTACGCCGAGGCCGACCACAACGGCCAGAAGATAGGTGAAGGGATTGGCATCCTCCGGCGTGCGGGCCAGTGCCTCCACCCGGGCGACCGGGTTCGTCACGTCGCTCACGCCGCTTTGTACAACCTCATCTTCCCCGGGCAGGTGCATCGCCTCGCGCACGGGATAATGCATTTCCTCGCCGTGGCACTGGGTGCAACTGCGCAGGTCTACCTGGAAGGTGTGCACGCGCTGGCTGTGACCCTCTCCCAGGCCCATGGCCGCGTCTGAAACGCGGAGATGACAATCTGTGCAGAGCAAACCTTCGGCCGCGTGGGCTGTAAAGTCATAGAAATGACTTTCCTCGTTATGGCAGGTCTGGCAGAGCGCTTGCGAGTTTTCTGCCCTGAGATCCGTCGTGTGCGGGTTGTGACAATTGACGCAATCCAGAGTTTCGTCACCGTGGACGCTCTTTTCCCACTCGGCGAACGTTTCTTCATGGCACGTCCCACAGGATTCGGCCGAGTCGGCCGTGGGCAGGATCTCCTCAGGGTGATCGACGCCCGCTGAATCGTGGCAGACGGTGCAGTCGATGCCTTCCACTGCCCAGTCGCCGGTGGCCGGGTCGAAACCCGTCGTGTGGCAGGCCATACATTCGATCGGGCTGCCTTCCTTCTTCCATTCCTGCTGGAATTCGCGGTCGCTGGCCGCCTGGCCGTGCATGCCGTCTTCCCATTCGCCGTGGATTTCTCCGTGGCAGCTCTGGCAATCGTCGCTGGCGGCGTCGCCATCCTGGCGCGGTGCACCGGCTTCGCCGGCAGCCACCGTCAATAGCAACAGCGCCAGGGCCAAGCAGAGCCCAATGAACTCCTTTCGTAAAGCAAATCGTCTCGGCATAGCTGATCTCCTTGTCTTGACGGCGGTGAACATAGCCCGAATGGGCGTGTCTGTCTTCGTTCGCTTTCAGTCTAACAAGGGGCCGTGGGCCGGTAAATCGGGGAAAAAGCCGATCTTGTTATGGGGTGAATGACCCATACGCTGTTGCGGCGGCTGGAGGGTGGAGGGGCGATATGGGGTGGGGAATCAGGAGGTGGAGAGCTGGAAGCAGGCAGAGGGAAGGCCGATGTGGGGTGAATTACCCAGGCGAATATGGCGTCTTCGCCCGATAGACTGCGGCCTGGGCAAATGCTAAAGTGAACGTGAGTCAGAATCTTAGCAACTTAACACCGTACGGGCAGTCAGAAATTCATTTAGAATCGCCTGGCGGGATTTATGAGGAGGCAACCATGAGCGTCTATGAAGTGATCGCAGTGTTG
>JAWVYQ010000114.1:0-11452 GCA_033722615.1 Promineifilaceae bacterium (SeqCode) | reverse complement strand
TTCTCCTGTCGGCGGTAACGTTACTCCAGCTCCTCGGCCTGACGTCGGCCGGGTGGCTGGCGTGGTGGGGCCGCTTCTGGCAGCGTCTCGCCGGCTGGGGCGTCTACCCCCTCTTCCTCTCCCTCCTGGCGGCCGGCCTCTACCTGGTTTTGCGCCGTTGGGACCTCCCCTTTCGTGTCCAGATTTCCCAGGTGATTGGCCTGGAGCTGGCCCTGCTCTCCGCGCTGCCGCTGACGTATCAGATTGCCGGCGGCACCTTGCCGGCCGCCTATCAGGGCCGGGCAGGAGGCCTGATCGGTTGGGCGTTGGCCGCCCCGCTGCTCGATTTTCTCGGTGTCTTGCTCACGCCCCTTCTCTACGTCAGCCTGCTCCTTTGGGGCGTGGCCCTCATCCTGCGCCTGGGCTGGGATGACGTATCGCAGACCCTTTCCACCCTTTCTGCAACGTTGCAACAGTGGGCAGAAGAGATGGAGCCGCCGCCGCGGCCACCGGCCCCCCCACCTCCGCCCTCTAAGCCGGCTACGCCGCCGCCCGAGCCGCCCGACTCCGGCGTCATGGTCGTTGACGACGCTCCGCGCCCGCAGCGCCGGCCGGTGGCAGAAGGGGAACGCGATCCGCGCCTGCCCTCCATCGACATGCTGGAGAAAGGAACCGTTATCAACCTGAGCGACGAGGAGATCGAACGCAAAAAGGCGATCATCGAGCAGACCTTGGAAGATTTTGGCCTCAAAGGAACGGTGACCGAAATCCGGCGCGGCCCGTCGGTGACACAATTTGGCGTGACGCCGGGCTATCTGGAGAGAACGGGCCCAGACGGCGAACCGAAACTCAAGAAAATTCGCGTCAGCCAGATCGCTTCCCTGCGCAAAGATCTGGCATTGTCGCTGGCCGTTCCCCGTCTCCGCATTGAGGCGCCCGTTCCCGGCCGGGGCATCGTCGGCGTCGAAGTCCCCAACGCAGCGACCAACGTCGTTCGTCTGCGCACTCTCCTCGAGTCCCAGGCATTCACCCGGCTCAACGCCCCGCTGGCCATCGGACTTGGCCAGGGCGTCTCCGGCGCTCCCCTGGCCGTTGACCTGGCCAAAATGCCCCACTTGCTCATCGCCGGCACTACCGGCTCCGGCAAGTCGGTCTCGCTCACCGCGTTCGTCGCCTGCCTCGTCTTCAACAACACGCCGGAGCGCCTGCGCCTGGTGATGATCGACCCCAAAAAGGTCGAATTGATCCGTTTTAACGGGCTGCCCCACTTGTTGGGTAACGTAGAAGTTGAACAGGAGCGGATTACCGGCGTCTTGCGTTGGCTCATTATGGAAATGGACCGCCGTTACGAGGCGTTTGCTGAATTAGGGGCGAAGAATCTTGAAGCGTACAACCAGAAGGCGCCTCGCCGAGGTGGCGAACCGTTGCCTTACATTGCCGTCTTCATCGACGAGATGGCCGACCTGATGGCCATGTACGGGGAAGAGGTGGAGGCCGCTCTGTGCCGTCTGGCGCAGATGGCGCGTGCCACCGGCATCCATCTGGTCGTGGCCACCCAGCGGCCGTCGACGGACGTCATTACCGGCCTCATCAAAGCCAACTTCCCCGCCCGCATCTCTTTCGCCGTTGCCTCCGGCACTGACTCGCGTGTGATTCTCGACACCGTCGGTGCCGAACAGCTCTTAGGCCAGGGGGACATGCTATTTCTTTCGCCCGAGGCGGGCGAGCCCGTGCGCATACAGGGTTGCTTTGTCGGCGACAACGAAATTGAACGGTTGGTCACCCACTGGCGGCGCGTCATGCCCGAGGCCGCGCCGGAAGAGGCGCCCTGGGAGAAGTTGATTGCGCGTGAGGAAGTGATCGCCGGAACCGACGATATGTTGGAAGAGGCGATAGAGCTGGCGAAGAAGCGGGACACCATTTCCACCTCGCTCATACAGCGCCGCCTGCGCGTCGGCTATCCGCGGGCCGCCCGGCTGATGGAAGCGTTGTACGAGCTGGATCTGGTGGAAGATCCAAAAGAGGGCGGTCGCACCCGCCGCACTTTCGTGGACGAGGACGACAACCCTCTGGACGATTACGTTTCCGGGGAGCCGGAGGAGTAGGCCTTAGCCTTCTTCCGCGCTCAGGCGGGCAAGGCGTCGCTCACGCCATTTGCCTCGGCCGCCCGTGCGCTGTTGATCAACGCCTTGAACTTCGGGTGGTCACGGATGAAGTCGAAATCTGGATCGCGCCGTGCCCAGTTCAGGTCCACCTGACGCTTTTCCAGCGCCACTTCCAGCAGCGAAACGGCCCGATCCACCTCTCCGGCAATTGCTTCCAGGCAGGCCCGATTGTACTCGCTGGCCTCGGCCATCAGTTGCCGCGCGATCTCGATCTCCTTCCTATACTCTTCCATCCGGTTCAGCTTCCGATACAGGCCGGCCAGGGAGCCGTGAGAGAGA
Organism: Promineifilaceae bacterium (SeqCode); assembly: GCA_033722615.1. Classification (GTDB taxonomy): domain Bacteria; phylum Chloroflexota; class Anaerolineae; order Promineifilales; family Promineifilaceae; genus JAAYYY01. The sequence continues at coordinate 9,029 of JAWVYQ010000114.1, read as the reverse complement.
GCGTCGTCCGGCCGCAGCCGGACGGCCTCGCGGTATGCATCCAGCGCATCCTCTTCCTTCCCCATGGCGTTATATACGTCACCCAGGTTGGCATAGCCGTCGGCGTCTTCCGGCCGCAGTGAAAGCGCCTGCCGGAAAGAAGCGACCGCCTGGTCATACTCTCCCAAATCACGGTACACGTTGCCCAACCCGTGGTATGCTTCCGCCTCCTCAGGATCGGCGTCCAACGCTTCTTGGTACACTTCAACTGCCTCTTCGTAATGGCCCCATTCCGTATAGAGGTCGCCCAGCCCCAGATAGGCTTCCGTTTTTCGGGGGTTCAATTCCACCGCCCGCTTGTACGATTGGAGCGCATCGTAAGAGCGGCCGAGTTGCCGGTAGACGTTTCCCTGTCCCAGGTGCGGGTCGGCGTAATTCGGGTTGAGGCGAATGGCCCGCTGGTAAGCGGCCAGGGCTTCGTCCGTCCGCTCAAGCCGGTAATAGGCGTCGCCCAGCCCAGAGCGGGGCGCAGCATCCTTCGGGTCCAGAGCGATCGCTTCCTGGTACGCCCTCAACGCTTCGCCCATCTCTCCGCGAATCGTGTGCAGTTTGCCCAGCGAGGTGTAGACGCGAGATTGCTCCGGGTCCAGTTGTTGCGCCTGCTCATAAATCTGGCGCGCTTCCCCGTAGCGGCCGGCCGCCAGGTGAAGGTCGCCCAGCCCGGTGAGAGCCGCGGCACTGGCCGGATCGAGTTCCAGCGCCCTCTCAAACGATTCGCGGGCCGCTTCCGTTTCACCCATCGCCAGATAGACGGCGCCCAGCCCGCTGAATGCGGTCGCGTTTTGCGGGTCCAGCGCCAGCGCCTGGTCGTAAACCCTTTTCGCTGCTTCCAGCCGGCCGCTCAATTCGTACAGCGACCCTGCCATGTTATAGATGGGGGGAGAATCGGGTTGTAGCGCAATCGCTCGTTCCGCCGCCGCCAGCGCGTCGGCCGTACGCCCCATATTGTAATAGACCTGGGCGACCCCGATGAAAGGTGCCGCATAACTCGGCTGCAGCTCCGACGCCCGTTGATAGGCGATCAGCGCGTCGTACGCCCGGCCCAAATCCTGTTGTACGTTTCCCAGTCCGTAATGGGCAGGCGCAAAATTGTTGTCAATGCGTAGCGCTTCCTGATAGGCTGCCAGGGCCTCTTCTTTCCGCCCCAGCCGGTAATAGACGTTGCCGATGCCCGTGTGAGTTGCCGCCCGCCGGTCGTTGCGCTTCAGCGCTTCGTGATAGGCGTTTAATGCCCGTTCCCAATCGTCTGTCTCGTAATACAGGTCGCCCAGCGCCTCCCAGATCGACGCGTCCCGGTAGCCGGCGTCCAGGGCTGCCTCAAACGCGGCAATCGCCGGCCGGATTTGTTTCAGCGCCTTCAGCGCCTCTCCCAGCCCGGCCTGTGCCTGTGCCAGCTCGGGGTCCAATGCAATGGCCCGCTGGAAAGCCTCAACTGCCTCTTCATAGTGATCCAGTTCCAGGTGCATGGCGCCCAACCCCTCGTGGTTGGCCGCCCGCTCCGGCTCCAGCTCCGTGGCAAACTGGTACGCTTCCAGCGCCTGATCCACCCGATCCCGCGCCCGCAGCAGATCGGCCAGCCCTTCGTAAGCCGACGCCAGTTTCGGGTTTAGTGCCAGCGCCTTCTCATAAGCCCGCATCGCTTCTGAGGGACGGTCCAGGCCAGCGTACGCTTTGCCCAGAGAAGCGTGGTAAGCGGCCACGTCTGGCGCCTGCGTCGTGACCTGTTCGAACTCTCTGGCGGCAGCCTGGAAATGGTTCTGGGCAACATACACGTTGCCCAGACCGACGTGCGCTTCCAGATGAGAAGGATCCTGCGCCAGCGCCTGCTTGTAAGCCTCAATCGCCTCTTCAAATTTGCCGGCGTCCCGGTGAAGGCTCGCCAGGCCCACGTGAGCCGCCGTCGCCGTTTTATCCAGAGAAATCGCCTTTTTATAGGCCTCCACAGCCTCTTCCCGGCGGCCCAGCGCCCGGTAGACGTCCCCACCGTAAGTAAAGACTTCGGCCGTATCGGGCATCAACGTCTGCGCTCGCCGGTATACCTCTACGGCTTCCTGCAACCGGCCGGCCGCCACGTAGTTGTGCCCCAAAGCCAGGTGCACCATGCCATCTTCCGGATCGAGGTCGAGCGCCCGGCCGTACGCTTCGATAGCTTCCTCGTGTCGGCCCATCGCCGCATACGCACTGCCCAGCCCACGGTACGCTTCCACGTGCCCGTCGTCCAACGTCAAGGCGCGCTGGAACGCGGTAATAGCCGCCTCCGGCCGGTCGTTGGTCGCCAGCGCCTTGCCCAATCCCCGGTAGGCGTCCGCATCGTCCGGATCCGATTTTGTAGCCTGCCGGTAGGCCGTTTCCGCCTCCGGCGTTTGCCCTAACGCCATCAGCGAATCGGCGAGACCCCGTTGTGCCTCTGCATCTTCCGGCGAGACCTCCAGAGCGCGGCGATAAGCCTGTACCGCCTGTTTGTGGTCGTCCATTGCGGCGTAAACGCCGGCCATGCCCTTTTGCGCTGCTGCGTTTTTCGGCTCCAGATGCAGCGCCCGATGGTAAGCGGCCGCCGCCAGGTCCAGGTTGTGTAGCTTCATGTTGACCGCGCCCAAACCGACGTACGAATCCGGCTGTTTCGGGTTCAGGCGAACGGCCCGTTGGTAATAGCCGGCCGCCTGCCGATAGTTGCCCAAAGAACGGTGCACGTCGCCCAATCCGTTCAGGGCGCGCACGTCCTTCTTATTGGTCTCCAGCGCTTCCTCATAAACGGCGATGGCCTCGTCGTGTCGCCCCAGCGCCTGGTAGATGGCCCCCAGGTATCCGTCTGGCGGCGGCCCTTCTGGCTCCAGCGTTAACTCGTAGGCCTCCAACGCTTCCCTGTGTCGCCCCTGTGCATAATAGACGCGGGCCACCTTACGGTGGATGGTCGTGGCCTCGGGCGTCAATTTCAGCGCGTTGTCATAGGCCGCATGCGCCTTCTCATATTGCCTCAGCGCATGGTAAGCGTCGCCCATTCCCTCGTAAATCTCGCTGTTGACAGCATCGCGCTCCACGGCCGACTCGTAAGCCTCCAGGGCCTTTTTCGGGCGGTTCGTGGCCATGTAGACGGTCGCCAGCCCGAGATAGGGCGCCGCCCGGTCTGGTAGCCGCTCGGCCGCCTGCAAATAGGCGTTTTCCGCTTCCAGAAAGCGCTTCAGACCCAGGTAAGCGTCTCCCAGTCCCAGGCAAACGTCGCCGTCACCGGGGTTCTGATTGAACGCCTCTTCATACGCTGTCAGCGCTTCCTTATGGCGGCCCAGCGAACGATATTGATCGCCGAGAATGTCGAAGGGGACGGGCCAATCTCGGTCCAGCATGAGCGCCCGTTCGAAGGCCTCAATCGCCTCGGTTGCTTTCCCTTGCTCGGCGCGCAGCGCGCCCAGTCCGGCGCGCGGGGCCGGCCACTCCGGCTCGAGCGCCAATGCCTGCCGATAAGCCTTGTCCGCGTCGTTGAGGCGACCCAACGCCCGGTACGCTTCGGCCAGCCCGTAGTGGGCGCGGGCGGTGTTGGCGTCGATGACTAGCGCTTGTTCGTACGCTCCCAGCGCCGCCTCGTGCTGTCCGAGTTCGTGCTGTACGTCGCCTAGTGCCACGTGGGCGTCGGTGTAACGGGGGCGCCGCTTAACCGCTTCCTGATACGCCACCACCGCGTCCTCCGTTTGATCCAGATCCCGGTAGACGTCGCCCAACCCCTTGTGCGCTTCCGCCAGTCCGGGATCCAGCTCCAGCGCGTGGCGATACGCTTCAATGGCCGGATCGTGCTGTCCCCATTGTAAAAAGACCTCGCCCAGCCCTACGTACGCGGAACCGCGCGTGGCGTCAAGCGTAATTGCCTTCTCATACGCCTTGCGCGCCTTCTCCGGCCGGTCCAGCTTCAGATACACTTCGCCCAGACCCTGGTGGGGCAGGGCGCTTTCCGGATCGAGTTCGCCCGCGTGCTGGTAGGCGTCGATCGCCTCTTTATAGCGCCCAGATGCCTGATACGCCTCGCCCAGCCTGATGTGGAACTGTACCTCGTGCGGGTGGAGGGTCGCTGCCTGCCGGTAGTAGGAGAGGGCTTCTTCCGGTTGATCCAGCTTGAGGTGCACGTCGCCCAGGCCGCGAATGGCCGGGACGAACGCCGGATTTTGCGCCAGCGCCTTCTCATACGCCTCGGCAGCCTCTTCCGGCCGGTTGAGCGCGTAGAGGGCGTCGCCAAGCCCGGCGTGAACTTCCGGATGATCCTTCGCTTTGGAAACAGCTTGTTCGTAAGCCGTGATGGCGTCCTCGTACCGCTCTAGCGCCAGGTAGACGTCGCCGAGATTGTCGTAAGAGATCGTTACGTCGGCTTCCCGCTCGACGGCTTTCTCGTGAGCTTCCAGGGCTTCCGTGTAGCGACCCAGGGCGCGGTAAACGCGCGACAGGCCATCGTAAGGGGCGGCCGCGTCCGGATCGAGCCGGATTGCCTCGTTGTAAGCCGTCAGCGCGTTCTTGTACTGGCCCTCATCGCGGTGGAGGTCCCCCAGTCCGGCGTGAGCCGCCGCCAGCGAAGGATCCAGCTCGAGCGCCTGCTGATAGGAACTCAGGGCTGCTTCCGTCTGCCCCAACTGCTGGTAAACCTGGGCCAGCCCGCAGTGGGCGGCCGCGTCGCGGGGGCGGATCAGAATGGCCCGGCGATACGCCTCGGCCGCGTTGCCGTATTGTCGCAGAAGGCGATAGGCGTCGCCTAACCCGCGCACGGCCAGCGGATGTTGCGGATCCAGCGCTTGCGCCTGCAAAAAGGCCTTGCGCGCTGCGCCATACCGTCCCTGGTGCAGGTAAACGCGGCCCAGCCCCACCAGCGCCCGCACGTTTTCAACCTCCTGCGACAGCGCCTCTTCGTAAGCTTTCTCAGCTTCCTTCAACTGTCCGTGGGCCAGATGGACGTCACCCAGCCCCGCCTGGATGTCCCCGCTCGTATCGTCGGTTCTGCTCAGAGGTTCATAAGCCGCCCGCGCCTCGTCGTGCTGTCCCAGCGCCAGATAGAGGTCGCCGAGCCTGCGGCGCGCGGCCGTATGTTGTGGGTCCAGGGCCACCGTTTGCGCGAAGGCGTCGGCCGCATCTTCCGTCTTCCCCGCCGTCGCCAGGGCCACCCCCAGCACGTACCACGCCCGTTGCCGCTCTGGAAACCAGGTGACGACCTGGCGCAGCAGCCGCTCGGCGACCGGATCGTAAGCTGGTTCTCGGCCTCCCTCGCGCCACAGGAAATGGCGCGCCAGGTTTTCGTAGGCGACGGCCACCTGCTGGCGGAGCAACTCGTTTTCTTCGTCCAGGCCCTCCTCGACCTGCTCGTAGATTTGTAGTGCAGCCTCGTAGTCGCCGCGCCGGTAGAGGTGGCTGGCGCGGCGCAACTTCAGGATCGCTCCACGTTCCTCCGCACCCGGCCCGTCCAGCCAGCCGCGCTCCTTCACCTGGTCCAGAACACGCAGGAGGCTCGTCTCCTCCTCCGTGCTCAACACGTTCAGGAACCGCTCCCCGTTTTCGCTCAGTGATCCTTTCCACTCCTCCGCTATCTGGATCAATCCTTTCTGCAGGTCGTCGCTGTACGCCATGGCCTCCACGAAACGAGGGATCAACCATTGCCATGCTTCCGCTTCGTTGATCCAGAACAGATAGTGGGTCATGTCGAGCACGGCCTGGATCCAGTTGTCATCCTGACAACGGTCCTCAATCGTTTCCAGGTCCGCCTCCAGCGTTTGCAGGCGTTCGCGCACGGCCTCCACCGCGCGTTCGTTAAGCCGGCGCACGCGGCTGCTGGTGCGGCGAATGGGCGACTTCAAGTATTGGCGAAGGAAGTGGCCCGGATCGTCGTGGAGGCGAGCGCGAGCCGCGTGGACGGAAGCGTAGTCCCGTTCCAGGCGGCGCAAAAGCTCCTCGAGACCGAAGTTGCCTTCTTCACCGACGTTGAGCATCGCCCGCAAAACACCGACGTCCCCCCGGGCCAGCGCCAGCGCGTAAAGAGCTTTTTTGTCCGCCTCGACCACCACGTGTTGCAGGTAACGGTCGGTCATCTTCTGCACGATCTGGCCCCCGGGCGTGCTCACGGTGATGTCGCCCACTATCTCGCTGAGAGACGCACCGGCGTTCCAGATTTCGGCCGCCTCCTGGACGGCCAGAGGAATGCCCCGGGTGACCCGGCTGATCGCTTCCGTTTCCTCTTCTTCCAGCGGCCGTTCCGGCACCCGAATCTCGAAATAGGTGCGGATGTCGGCCACGGCCAGCGGGCGCATATTGTACGCCAGCAAACGGCGGGGGAAGTCGTCCGCGTAGCCCTTGAAATACTCGCGCCCGAACTGGCGGCTCTGCAGCAGATCGTTCCGGTCGCTGATGATCCACAGGATGCGTGGCCCGCCCGCCCGGATCATCACCCGCATCCAGATGTCCACCCGGTCGATCAGCTCGTACGAATCGAGGACGACGATCAGCCGTTGGCGCTTCGCCACGCGGTTCAGCCCGCGGGCCACAGACAGGGCCAACTGTTCTTGTGGGTTCAAAAAGTAGTCGAAGTGGCTGGCCTTTAGCGCCGCCCGCAATTGATTCTCAATTGACGTTCGTAGCTTCACCGCCTGCTCCACGCCCACCTGGATGCCCGCGTCCAGAAACGCTTCCACCAGATCCTCCCCGGTGTCCCCGATCATCGGCAGGCGATAGCGAATTATCTTGGCCAGGGCGTCGACGCTGATGCTGCGAATGACCCCCATTTCATCCCAGTTGTTATCCCCTGCGAGCACCTCGGCGACTTTCTTGGTCGCTTCCTCACGCTTCTGCACCGCCTTGCGATAGGCGGCAAACTGGCGACCCCACTTTTTGCGTATGGAGGCCGCGTGAATGGTCTTGAAAACCGTCTCCTCGCTGATCTGGTTCCGGCCGACCTGGAGGCTGGGAAACTTCTTCCGCTCATCTTCCCAATCGATCCATAAGACCTGAAACTCGCCCGCGAACGCTTCTTCCTTCGTCGCGATGTCACAAAAGCGTTTGGCCAGCGTCGTCTTGCCCATGCCCCCATCCCCATATAGCAGGCAAACGTAGGGCAGCTCTTCTTCCGTCGGCGGATCCAGCAGTTCGGCCAGAGCAGCGCGGAACTGTTTTTGCTCTTCTACCCGGCCGACAAAAAGCTTGTTGTCTACGGTGATATGATCCTTACGCACTTTTCCCTCTTTCCTGCAAAAAGGTGCCAGAGGCTTGGAAACCGCTTTCCCAAAAACTGGCGGCCGGCGACGAGACTTTTACTAGAGGAACGTCCGCCCGATTCATGCTGCGGCTGCCCGTGGCAAATAAATATTCACTTGTTCGTACTGCAAGGTAGTGTTCTTATGTTAAAACAAAACTATGTACTATGTCAACTTTTCGTCGTTTTATGTTATCTTCTGGCGGGCTATTGGCGGGTGAGCCGGAGATACCCGTGTCAATTTTAGCACTTTTGGTCGATGCGCCTCCTGCCGCCGCCCGCCATCGTTTTGGATGGTGGCTCAAATGTGCTATACTGGTCTCAGTTTCTGTCGCAGTACCCAAAAACAATAGTTCGGGACGGCAGGTTTTGGATCATTCCGCCGGCGGGCGAGAAGCATTCGACCGCGCCGGACGTCGTCGTTCCATCCCGCGTCGTTTCCGCAAGATTGGGGGTACCAATCAAAGCAACCTTCAAACAGAGGCAGGAGGACAGATGACATGCTGAGAGAGAGGAGGGTGCGACAATTCGCTCGCATCGGCGTCGTTGGCGTCGGGAGCGGTGGGTTGACGGCGCTGAACCACGTATTGAGCAAGAACGTACTCGGCGTCGATTGCATTGCCATTGACACCGATCCGGAGACTCTGCGCAATGCGGCCGGCGCCACGGCCGTTCACGTTACGCGTCGCCGGCGTTCACTCCCTTCCTCGCTGCCCGAATCCTCGCGCGAGCGCCTCGCCGACGCCCTCTCCGGCACCGACATCGTTTTCCTTTTGGCCGGCCTCGGTGGGCAGACGGGCACCGAATTGACGCCATTAGTGGCCGACGTCGCCCGCGAGCAGGGGGCTTTGGCCGTGGCCGCTGTGACCTTACCCTTCTCCTTCGAAGGCCCCCGCCGCGCCCACGTTGCAAAACGGGGCCTCGCCAACCTGCGCGAGCGCGTCAATACGCTCATTGCCATCCCCAACGACAGTTTGTTAGAGATGGCGGGCGGTGAGGTTGCCTTTCACGAGACTTTCCAACTCACGGACGACATCTGGTACCAAAGCATCCGGGGAATCTATGATCTCGTGAACGTTCCCGGCCTCGTCAACGTCGATTTTGCCGACGTGCGGACCATCATGTCCATGGGAGGGCCTTCGATCATAACGCGCGGCCGGGGTCAGGGTGACGACCGGGCGAAGATAGCCGCCGAGCAGGCCACGCGCTCGCCCCTCCTGGACGTAACCATCGACGGCGCGCGAGGCGTTCTCTTTAATATCACCGGCGGCGCGGACATGACGTTACACGAGGTCAGGCAGGCGGCGGCCGTCATCCGCGAGCGTATCCAGCCCGATGCCAGCTTCATCTTTGGCGCGGCCGTGGACGCCAACCGGGGTGCTGAAGTTGTCGTCACCCTCGTTGCCACAGGCTGTGGCTATGCCCTGGCCGATCTAATGCCCTCTGACCGTTTGGTGCAGAGGCGCGTTGCCGCTGTCTGAGGTCCGATGAATGTATATCGTGACGCTGTGTCCGGCAGAGGGGGAGTGCCTTTCCCTTCAGATAGTCGGTCACAGCGGGATATCAATTTAGGAAGTTAGTTACTATGAACCGTCGCGCTCGAGCAAACGTTCCCCGGCCGGCCCGCACCGTTTCCCCCGCGCCGGCCGCCGAAACGGACGGCATGATGATAGAGGGGAAAGGATATTTTGTCTGGCACGCCCACGACGTCCTCTCTCGACCGGGTATGAGTTCGCCTCAAGACGCTGCACAAAAGGCGCGGACGGCCGGAATTGAGCAC
>JAWVYQ010000113.1:0-11492 GCA_033722615.1 Promineifilaceae bacterium (SeqCode) | reverse complement strand
GCGTCTCCCGATTGATGGACACGATGATCATCGTGTCGGTGCGGGACGCGCCGCTCTCCAGGGATTGGTCACTGCCCAAAAGTAATAAATTGGTCACCGTGTCAGGCACGTCAAAAGCGGGCACGGCCGTTGGCACGGGCGTGGACGGTGTCGCCGTGATCAGGCTCTCAGGGGTACCAAAGTTGGGCAGCGTGTTGGAGGATTGCGGCCGGCTGGTGGGTGTCGCCGTGGCCGACGGCGTATAAGTTGGCACAGGGGTACGGGTGGGCGTATCGCTGGGTGTGGCGCTGGGGCCGGGCGTTGGCGTGGAGGTCAGAGTGGGCACGGGGGTGTAGGTAGCGGCCGGCGTATCGGTCGCCGTCAGCGTAGATGAGGAAGCGGCCGCCACCTGCCGGCCCACGCCGGCGCTGGTTTCACCACCCGGTTCGCTGGCGCAGGCCGCCAGCAGAAGGAGGATGGCCGCGCCAAGTACAACGACTACGTGACGACGAATTGTCTTCAAAGTGTGTGCCATCAAGTGATTATCCGCTTACAAAGACAGACGATTATATTATATCCGTCGAGATGAGAAGCGGGCGATTTCGTAGGAAAGATGAAGGGCCTCCGTCGCGCATTCATTTATTTATTACAGTGTCTCACCGAAGAGATGTTGAGTCCGGTTGAAGATGCCGTAACCGACTATGAGAACGAGCAGGGCAGTGACGAAAGTCCGTAGTAGATACGCGGGATCCATGGCGACCGGCCCATTGCTGGACATCGTTCCCCATAAAACAGTGCGGTAGCCGTCCACCAGCGAGGCCATCGGGTTGAGCCAACGCATGAGGCGGGAGGGAACCATGTCGATGCCGCCCAAGACAATGTTCTCGCCAAAGCGAGAAAGAGGATACATGATGGGCGTGAGGAAGAACCAGGCCAACATCACGACGTCCAGGATCATCATAATGTCCCGGTAAAAAACGTGCAGGCTGCCCAGGAGCAAGCAAAGGCCAAGAGTGAAAATGAGCTGGATGATGATGAGGGGAATCAACCACCAAGCGTGGATGCTGATGCCCAGCCCGGCCGCGTACAGGAAAACGACGAGTACGATCAGGGCGATGAAAAAGTTGACGAGATTTGAGAGAACGGCCGCAATGGGCAATATCTCCCGTGGGAAATAGACCTTCTTCACCAAATGTTGGTTCGAGGTAATGGACGCCGTGCCGGAAAGGAGCGCGCCGCTAAAGAAGTTCCACGGGAGCAAACCGACCAGAAAAAAGACGGGATATTGGCGGGGTCCGTTGGGACTGAGCGCGCCGAAGACAAGGCTGAAGACAACCATCATCAGCAAAGGGTTCAGCAAGCTCCATAAGACGCCGAGGACGGAGTTCTTGTAGCGGACCTTGAGATCGCGTACGATGAGGTTTCGCAATAGAAAGCGGCGGCGCACCAACTCCCGCCAATCGGGCAGCAGGTTGCGCCAGCCCTGGTCGGCGTCATAGATTTCTACCGGCCTCGCGGCCGGTTCCGAATTGGTCGGTGCTTTTTGCGTGGAAGTTGTCATCTCTCTTGACGTTTATCTACCAATCTTGTCTCGTTGCAAAGGGGCATTATAGCGTACACGAGGGTAATTGAGAAATCTGTAACGCTATCTTAATGTGTCCTGAGTAGCAGGGGACGAGGCTATGACACGACTGGTAGAATGGGCGCCGTCCTACCGCTAATCCGATGAGTAGAAAGCTATGATCCGTTCACGATATCTATATTTACTGACGATTCTCATCCTCGTCATCACTGCCTGCCGCGATGGCGCAGCGCCCCCGGCAACGCCCACACTGTCGTCGGCCACCGGTGAAACGCTGGCAACAGTTCCCCCCTCTCCTGAACGCTCAGGGACGCCCTCCCCGGCGCCAACAGCGGCGGCAAGCTCGAAGGAGGAAGAGGCGACAACGTCGGCAGCAGGGCCAACGTGGCCAACTCCCGCGCCCTTGCCCGGTCGTTTCGACACCGATCCTATCACTGCAGAAGAAGCCGCCGCAAGCGCGGCGCTGGAGAACGTATCCCCCCCGGTAAGAGATGACGTTGCGCTGGCGCGCGCCTATCGGGGAGCGGACGGCATGGCAGAGCCGTCGGGCGCCGCAACTTCCTTTGCCGTCGGCGACGTCCGGCCGTTTACGGTGCTAAAGATCGACAACAACACACTCGTGCCTATCGAAGCCACGCTGTTGGGTGTAAGCGAGCACGCCTACTTCTGGTTCGACAACGACGCTCCACAGCCGCCGGAGCAAGCGCTGGCCCCTGTTGGCGAGACGTTTGACGAGATCTACGAGACGAACGTGGCAGCGTTTGGAGAAGAACGCCGGCCGGGCATTGACGGAGACGAACGCCTACACATCGTTCACGCCTCACCGGGCGCCCTTTGCCTGGAAGCCAATAATTGTGGTCTGGCCGGCTACTTTAGCGGGCTCGACGCCTTGCCGACGGCCGTGAACGAACATTCTAACGAGCTGGACATGTTCGTGATGAACGCCAATAACTTCGGCACTAACTTCTACCTTAACGTGTTGGCTCATGAGTTTCGCCACATGATCGAGGACAACCACGACGTGGCGGACGCCGACTGGGAGATTGAGGGCTCGGCAACGCTGGCAGAGGAATTGAACGGCTACACGGATAACGCCCACGGTCGGGGTAACGCTTTCTTGAGCGATCCGGACCAGCAGCTTAACCGGTGGACCGACGGGAGCACGGCCACTTACTACGGCCAGGGATATGTCCTCAACCGCTACATTTATGACCGCCTCGGCCCGGAGCTTTACCGAGAATTCGCCACGCACCCGGCCGATGGCCTGGACGCGGTGACGGCGGTGGCTGCGGCCCGCGACCTGGACCTGACGGGCAAAACGCTGTGGCAGGATTGGCTGGCTGCTCTGGCCATTCATAACCGGCCAGACGCTCCAGACGTTTACCGGCTGGGAGACGGTGAGCTGGACACGGTCAACATGAACGACGTGACGTCGCTGCCGGCGCAATTTGAGACGACGGTGCACCAGTATGCGGCCGACTATTATCACCTGAGAGGCGACGGACAGATCACCATCGACTTTACGGGAAGCACGCGCATGCCATTGCTTGATACGACGCCGCCTTCCGGACGCCATTTCTGGTATGCCAGCCGCACGAACTACAGCCATATGCGTCTGACCCGCGCCCTGGATCTTAGTACCGTCGTGACAGCCACGCTCAACTATAGCGTCTATCATGATATCGAGTACGGTTATGACTTCGCGTACGTATCGATCTCAGAAGACGGTGGCGAGACGTGGCAAGGGTTGGAAGCGGAGCAAATGCAGGGTCTCGTTGAGGCGGATAACCCGGCGGGAAAGGCGCTGACGGACCGCTTCTACACCGGACAGAGCGAGGGCTGGCTGCACGAGACGATTGACCTGACGCCCTACGCGGGCGAAGAGGTTCTCATCCGCTTTTCCTACATCACAGACCCGATCCTCACCTTTGGCGGCTTGGCCCTGGACAACGTCAGCGTGCCGCAAATCGGCTTCTACGACAGTGCTGAAGAAGCAGACGGCGGCTGGACGGCCGAAGGCTTCGTGCGCTCGACGCCCACCCTGCCCCAATCCTGGCACTTGCAACTGGTTACATTCCCCGACGGCGTGCCTGTGGTGCAGCCGCTGGAGCAAGGCGAGGGGCAGAGTGTGAGGCATTCGCTGGATCTAAGCGCGAGCGGAGGAGAGGCGATCCTCATTGTGGCCGCCAGCGCGCCCCAGACGTTGGAATCGGCCCACTACCGGCTAAACTTCACGAGATGAGTTCGGGGAGACTCATCTGCGTCTGGTGAACGGTGTATAAGCAGTGGGTATAAATAGTGGAGAGAGGCCCGGCAGCTTGCCGGGCTATGTTATAATGGACGCAAAAGTGTGGGAGTCAAGCTGACTAAAGCTATGGATAGTATCGTTTCAACGAAATATTGGCATGAGCTGGATAATGGCCGCATTCAATGCGACGTCTGCCCGCGGGCGTGCAAGCTGAACGAAGGCCAGCGGGGTATGTGCTTCGTACGCATGCGCCAGGACGATGAGATCGTTCTGACGACGTACGGTCGCTCCAGCGGTTATTGCATCGATCCTGTTGAGAAGAAGCCGTTGAACCATTTCCTGCCGGGAACGCCCATCCTTTCCTTCGGCACGGCTGGCTGCAACCTGGCGTGTAAGTTCTGCCAGAACTGGGATATCAGTAAATCCCGCGAGATCGACACGTTGGCCGACCAGGCAGCGCCGGAGACGATTGCCCGCGCGGCGCAAGAGCTGGGCTGTCGCAGCGTAGCATTCACCTATAACGATCCCGTCATCTTCATGGAGTACGCCATTGACGTGGCGCAGGCGTGTCACGAGGTGGGCGTCAACGCCGTGGCGGTGACGGCCGGTTATATTTGCGAAGAGCCGCGGGTCGAGTTCTACGAGCATATGGACGCTGCCAACGTGGACCTGAAGGCGTTCAGCGAGGATTTTTACAAGAAGGTCACGGTGGGGCAGTTACAGCCCGTCCTCGAGACGCTGGAATACCTGAAGCACGAGACCGACGTGTGGTTCGAGATCACGAACCTGCTCATCCCCGGTGAAAACGACTCGACGGAAGAGTTGGACGCCATGACGCAGTGGGTGGTGGAAGCGCTGGGACCGGACGTACCCATGCACTTCACTGCCTTCCACCCCGATTACAAGATGATGGACCATCCACACACGCCACCGTCCACACTCAACCGGGCAAGAGAAATTGCCGTTAAGAATGGCGTCCGCTACGCTTACACAGGCAACGTTCACGACAAAAAGGGCGGCAGCACCTACTGTCATAATTGCGGCAACTTGCTCATCGGCCGTAACTGGTACGTGCTCTCAGAGTGGAACCTGACGGCTGACGGTGATTGTCGCTTCTGCGGTGCACCGTGCGCTGGCGACTTCGAACAACGGCCGGGGAGCTGGGGAGCGCGACGGCAACCGGTACGGCTGGCCAATTTCCGAGTCTAACGTAGACAAGGTTGTATGGGCGGTCAGTCTCTGCGGTCGCCGTTTTCAACCTTGCGCTCCCCCTCTTTTTGTTGTATCATCTCAACAATAGTTTTGTTGTATTGTCCCGCAGTGTCTTATGATGAAGACGTCGACGATCGCTATTAAGGGCATCCGTGAGGGAATATTAGTCGCCCTGGACGAGGCGCTGTCCAATGACGCTTACGAAGAGGTCGTACAGCAGCTAGACGCCGAACTGGCCGATCGGGAATCGTTTTTGAAAGGAAGCCGGGTTATTCTGGACGTCGGGCTACAATCGTTTGCCCGTTCGCATCTGGCCCAATTACAGTCCTTAATGGAGGCACGCGGCCTTGAGTTGTGGACGGTGCTGGCCGAAGAAGAAGCAACGCGCGAGGCAGCGCGCTCTTTGGGGTTGGCAACCCGGCTGCCGGGCAGCAACAGGGATCTGGAAGGTAACGTACTGGGACCGGTCACAGACGAGGCGCCCGCCGCCTCGGAGCGGTCAGAGAGCCCGGTGGACGCCCTATTCTTGCGCGAAACGTTACGCTCCGGTCGTTCTATTTATCACGAAGGGCACGTCATTATAATTGGAGACGTCAATCCAGGCGCGGAAGTCATCGCTGGCGGCGACGTAATCGTTTGGGGTCGGTTGCGCGGGCTCGTCCACGCAGGCGCTCTTGGCGACGAGTCAGCCATCATCTGTGCACTGGAATTGACACCGACTCAGCTGCGTATTGCCAGCCAGATCGCCATCCCGCCAGACGAGCGACAAGGCGATCCGGTACCGGAGACGGCGTCCATTCGCAATGGGCAGATCGTAGCTGATCCGTGGCGGCTTAGAGAATAGAGTTGAGAGAGCGTTTTGTGAGAGATAAGCGAAATACCCTTCTGGCAAACCCTTTCAATTCTCTGATCTCTACTCTTCACCGGATAAGGAGAGTGTGATGTACGCAAAAGTTATCACTGTTACCTCAGGCAAGGGCGGCGTCGGCAAAACGACGGTAACCGCCAATCTCGCGGCGACCCTGGCGACGCTCGGCAAGAAGGTTGTTGCCCTGGATAGCGATATCGGGCTGCGCAATCTAGACGTGGTCATGGGCCTAGAAAACCGCATCGTGTACGATCTCGTCGACGTAATCGAGGGGCGATGCCGGCTGAACCAGGCAATGATCCGGGATAAGCGCTTTCCGGACCTATACCTGATCCCGGCCGCCCAAACGCGGGACAAGATGGCCGTGAGCCCGTCCGATTTGGTGCTGGTGTGCGATCAGTTGCGGCAGGATATGGATTACGTGTTGATAGACTCGCCGGCCGGAATTGAGCGCGGCTTTCGCAACGCCGTGGCGCCCGCTGACCATGTATTTATCGTAACCAATCCTGAAGTCTCGGCCGTGCGCGACGCCGACCGGATTATCGGCCTAATCGAAGCAGAAGAAAAAGGACCAGGCCAACTCATCATCAACCGCATTAAACCCGATATGGTGGCCAGAGGAGACATGCTCTCCATTGCCGACGTTATCGACATTCTGGCCATTGACCTGCTGGGCGTCGTGCCCGAAGATGATGCCATCCTCATTTCGTCAAACCGCGGCTTGCCCGTCGCCATGAGCGCTACCAACAGCACGAGCGCCAGTCAGGCATTCCGTAACATCGCCCGGCGGATGGAAGGTGAAGAAGTACCCATTATGGACCTGACACACCGTGGTGGGCTGTTCAATCGGCTGAAGAGCTGGATGGGGCGCGACTGAACCGACAGTTTGAGAATAAAGGGGTTATGAGAGATGGGTTGGCTAGATCGGCTCTTAGGACGCGAGGAAAAAAGCAGTCAGGTGGCCAAATCGCGGCTGCAAATGGTGTTAACGCACGACCGCAGCGATATCTCTCCTGGTTTGATCGAACAGATCAAGGATGATATTATCGAAGTCATTGCGAAGCACCTGGCTGTCGATCCGGATAACGTTGTCGTCGAACTGTCGCAGAATGCCAGGGAAAGCCGCCTGGTTGCAGAAATTCCGTTGCGGAAGAACGGGCGGCGTGAGTAAAGGGCTTTTCTACAAACGCCCTGCTTCGTTAAGCGTAACAGAGCTTTAAGCATTTTCGAGCAGGACCGTGTTACAAAAGAAAACGTCTGTATGGCGGTACTTCGACCTCTGGTTGGCGGCCGCCGTTCTTCTTTTAACTGCATACGGAATTTTGATGATCCGCAGCGCCGTCACCGGCGCCCCAGCTTTCGAGCCGCTGCCCGGACAACAGGTGCAATGGGCCGTTATCGGCTTCATCGCCATGATTGTCCTGGCAGCCATTGATTATCGGATTCTCACCTCGGGGCACTGGTACATTTACGGGGGGATGGTCATCTCCCTGGCGCTGGTATTGATCATCGGTACGTTGGGGAACGAGTCCAGACGGTGGTTCACCATTGGCAATATTAATATTCAGCCATCGGAGTTCGGCCGCGTGTTTTTTGCCGTCACGTTCGGCCAGTTCCTGGCGCAGCGACAACGCCTGATTCACCGTTTCTCAAACACGGCGCTGGCCCTGGTGTATGTGGGTGTGCCGGTCGCCCTCATCTTTGTCCAGCCTGACCTGGGAATGTCCATTCTCTTTCTGGTCATGTGGTTCGTCATGATATTCATGGCCGGCTTGCCGCTCTCGCACTTTGGCGTGCTGAGCACAGCCGGCGTGATCGGCGGTATTTTGATGCTGCCTTCGCTGGCCGAGTACCAGAAGGAACGCCTCCTAACTTTCATCCGGCCAGAGGCAGTACCGGAACAGGCTTTCAACATTGAGCAGGCGCTCATCGCCATTGCGTCCGGCGGCCCCTTTGGTAAGGGCTATCTACAGGGGACACAGAGCCAGTTGGGCTTCCTGCGCGTGCAGCATACGGACTTCATCTTTGCCGTGATCACGGAGGAGATGGGGCTCATTTTCGGGTCACTCGTCGTGGTCGGGTTGATGGCTTTCATTCTACTGCGCATCCTCAAGGTGGCTGAAATGTCGCCGGACCCGGCCGGACGATATCTGTGCGTGGGCATTGCCGGCGTTCTTTTCTTTCAGACCCTCGTCAGCGTGGGTATGAATCTCCGCCTGCTCCCGGTTACAGGTCTGACGTTCCCCTTCGTCAGCTATGGGGGCAGCTCCCTCGTCACGCTCTTTATGGCTATTGGCGTCGTCCAATCGGTGCGGATGCGCCATCGCAAGCAAGAATTCGGATAAAGTAAATAAGACGCTGATCAGAGGCGACAATTCTACCCCTGATCTGTGACCTATGCTCCTGGAGTTTCTATGACCGTTCGTGTACGTTTTGCGCCCAGCCCAACCGGTTATTTACATATTGGCAGCGCCCGGTCGGCGTTGTTCAATTGGATGTTTGCCCGCAAGCACGACGGGCAATTTATCCTGCGCATTGAGGATACCGATCAGAAACGCTCTGTGGAAGGCGCGATTGAAGCCATCTTCGAGGATCTGCGCTGGCTGGGCCTCGACTGGGACGAAGGCCCAGACGTTAGTGGCGCTCACGGCCCGTATATCCAGACGGAGCGCGCAAACCTGTACCGCGAGTGGGCCGACTGGCTGCTGGAAGAGGGACATGCTTATAAATGTTACTGCACGCCGGAAGAGCTTGAAGCGCGGAGAAAGGCAGCGCTGGAAGCGAAGGAGGCTTTCGTCGGTTACGATCGTCGTTGCCGCAATCTATCGGCCGAAGAGCAAGCGGAAATGGAAGCGGCCGGACGGGAGCACGTGATCCGCTTCAAGGCTCCTCTGGAGGGCGAAACGTCCATTCAAGACGCCATTCGGGGCAAAATCACTTTCAAAAACGAGCAGATCACGGACGCCGTTCTCCTTAAGTCAGACGGCCTGCCAACGTACCATCTGGCGAACGTGGTGGACGATCACTTCATGGCTATCAGCCACATCCTGCGCGCGGATGAATGGATCAGCACGGCGCCGTTGCACGTTAATCTCTACGCTGCCTTCGGCTGGGAGCCGCCGGTGTACGCCCACCTCCCCCTGGTGCTGGACCCCAGCGGTAAGGGCAAGCTGAGCAAGCGCACCCAGGCCTTCACCGACGAAGGGCATGAAGTGCTGGTCAAGGTTGAGGAATTTCGTGAGGCAGGCTATCTGCCTCAGGCGTTGCGCAACTTTCTGGCCAACGTGGGCTGGTCTTTTGGCGAAGATCGCGAGAAGTTCACGATGGCGGAGGCGATTCCCCGCTTTGAGCTGGAGGACGTCAATCCGGCGCCGTCGCGCCTGCCTTACAGCAAGCTGGAGTGGTTGAATGGGCAGTATATCCAGGAGATGAACCCGGGAGAGCTGGCGGAAGCCGTGAAGCCGTATCTAGACGCGGCCGGCTACGACGTTGACAGCGAGGCGCTACTGGCTCTGGCACCCGTGCTCAGCGTGCGCCTGAAGCGGATGACGGACGCCGTGGATTTTCTGCGTTTCCTCTCGACAGACGAAGAGGAACTGCTGGACGTCTCGCTGGATGACCTGACCCACAAGAAGCTACCGTTCGACGCTGCGCTGGAGGCATTTACGGCCGCGCGGGATTTTGTGAGGAAGACGGACCACTTTGATGCGGAAACGATTGGAGAGCGCATCATCGCCATCGGCGAGTCGCACACGACCAATGGCAAGGCCGGCCCGTTCCTGGGCCGCATGCGGCTGGCTGTGACCCGGCAGCAGGTGTCGCCGCCACTGTTTGAGTCGATGGT
Source organism: Promineifilaceae bacterium (SeqCode) (assembly GCA_033722615.1). Lineage (GTDB taxonomy): Bacteria > Chloroflexota > Anaerolineae > Promineifilales > Promineifilaceae > JAAYYY01. Next base: position 1,759 of record JAWVYQ010000113.1, on the reverse strand, counting down.
GGCGCTCGGCCGGGAGCGGACGCTGAAGCGGCTGCAGGACGCTGTAGGCATGCTGCAAGAAGCGGTCGGAGAGCAGCAGTTGGATGCCTGAAAGCTCCTCAGCTTAAAGAGAAAGTGTGTATGCTTGAAGCGCATACATTCAGATAATGAGATTTGCGACGGGGTGTCGCCCATGGTAGAATATGGGCCGTTATTGAGGGATAGTTTAATGGTAGAACAGCGGACTCTGAATCCGTCGGTGGTGGTTCGAATCCACCTCCCTCAGCCTCGAGGTCAAATGGGTCGCAAGCTTGCGACCCATTTTTTTGTTTCTTGCTTAGAAAAGATCCGACTGAAATGCGGGCAAGAGACAGTGTGTTAAACTAAAGGCTGTAATGTGTGCGGAATCCGGCAGGGGGGCTGGTGCGTCTCTTGAGTCGTCCGCGCTTCGCAAGCAGGCCCCTGCCGGCGGGGACACGTCGGACAATGGTCATTGACAAACTGCGCATCGAGACGCTCGGTGGGCTCTCCATTGAGCGTGGCGGGGAAGCCCTTGAGGATTTTGCCTCTAGCAAGGTCGAGGCGTTGCTTGTCTATCTGGCCTGCACGGGGCGGGAGCATCCGCGGGAAGCGCTGGCCGAGCTGCTGTGGGACGGTCGCAGCCAGCGCCGGTCTCTGGCCAACCTGCGCGTCGTCCTCTCCAGCCTGCGTAAAGAGGTTGGGCCCTTCGTTTCTATCAGCCGCAGCACGGCCGCCATCGACGACGAGGCAGATGTGTGGCTAGACGCTGCGCAACTGGAAGAGGCCGTGAAGGTCCTGCAGGAAGCGGAAGCGCCCGATACCGCGGAAGCGGTGGAAGAAGCGCTGGCCCTTTACGAAGGGGATTTTCTGGCAGGCTTCTTCGTGCCGGAGGCCTCGGGCTTTGAAGAGTGGGCGGCGGGCGAGCGCCAGCGGCTACACCGCCTGACGGTCGACGGCCTGCAGCGACTGGGGCGCCGACACCTTAGGCAGGCGGAGTATACGGCAGCCGTTGCCTCTGCCACGCGACTGGTGCAGCTGGACCCTCTGGCCGAGGCCGGACATCGCCAACTGATGGAAGCCCTATCCCGCAACGGGCAGCGAGCGGAAGCCCTGGCCCAGTACGAGACGTGCCGGGAAATCCTGGCCGAAGAGCTGGCAATAGAACCTGAGGCGGAAACACGAGCCCTGCACGAGGCCATCCGGGAGAATCGCCTGCCGTCAGAGCAGTCGCGGACAGTTGCGTCTCAGGTGGTCACGCCGATCCTGCCCGATTTTCTGACGACGGCCGGCCGCGAGACGGACGCAGACATACCCTTCTTCGGCCGGCAGGAAGCGCTAGCCCGTCTGGAGGAGCATCTTCAAGAGGCGCTGGCGGGGAAAGGTCGGGCCATATTCGTCAGCGGCGAGGCAGGCGTGGGTAAGTCTGCCCTGGTGCGAGAATTCGCCCGGCGAGCGACGGAAGAAGATGGGAAACTCATCGTGGCCCTGGGCCACTGCAGTACGCTAGCGGCGGGCGAGGGCGTTTACCAACCGGTGCGGCAAATCCTGAACCAGCTGTGCGGGGACGTGGAAGCGGCCGTGACTGCAGGCGATCTGGGACCAGAGCAGGCCCGGCGCCTGTGGCAGTTGATGCCTTGCACAGCGCAGGCCATTCTCAAACAGGGGCCCAATCTGCCCGGCGTCTTCTTCAACGGGGCTTCTCTAGTAGCCCGGCTGCGGTCGGCCCTGCCAAAGCGAACGGCGTGGCTCGACCGATTGG
>JAWVYQ010000112.1:0-11496 GCA_033722615.1 Promineifilaceae bacterium (SeqCode) | reverse complement strand
TCGTAGCTGTATTCGTGCAGCGCGATGGCCAGCCGGTCCGGATGCTCGGCCGCCAGCCTTAAAAATTCGAGCATCGACGGCGTCTCCCAATGCTCCGGTTCCGGCTCGCCGGACGCCCATCCGAAAGCGGCCCACCGGTAGCCGTCGGCCAGCGCCAGCCGCGCCGTCTCCAGCGCAAATTGGCCCAGCCACTCCGCCCGCTCCTTGTCCACCTCGTTAACCGTCTCCAGCCAGACCTTTTCCGGATCCAGCTCGGGGGGAAAAGCCGCTTTGTGGTGCTCCCAATGTTGGAGCGCAGCATCCTCCGGCGGCAGATTGTAGTCGGGCACGTCATAGTCCGCGCCTGTCTGGCGGTAGACGAGGGTGTGCGAAATGCCGCTGCTCTCCATCAGTTCCTGGGCTCGGATGAGGTACTGCGGATCGTCCACGCTTTTCAGGAAGAAGGGAACGCCGGCCGCGTCTAGCTCCGTCATCCAGTCGTCTAGACCCTCCGTATTACCTCCCCCTGCGCCCGTGTGGAAGCCGATCTTGGCAAAAGCCAGATCCTGCCCGTCCTCCTGCAGCGACTCACGAATACCCTCAAAGTCGATAGGGGGCGTGCCGGTAACGGCAACGGGCGGCGGCAGCGGGGGCGGCAGGGGAACGTGTCCGTTCCGTACCACCGGCAGGTGAGCGTGGTGAATCGCCCTCGTCCCGGTCGGCGTCGGCGTGGGCGCGGGCAGCGTCGCCGTCACGGCGGTCGCCGGCTGCAGCGTGCCCGTAATCGTCGATCGGGCCACGGAAATGCGGTCCGCCGGCCAAATCGTGCCGGACGCACCGCGCACCGTCCCGGCGATCAACAACACCCAGAGGAAGCCAGGAACTAGAGCCGCCGACACGAGGTAGATGAGGCGTCTGCGCACATTACGCATGGCCACATTGTACTCGTCCGCCTAATTGCCGTCCAGAAACTGGTGAATGCGGCCGGCAACGCGCTCCGGCCGCTCCAGGAGCACCAGGTGGCCGGCATCTTCAAATTCCACAAAAGTGGCGTCCGGTTGCACCGTCTGCCACTGCTCCCAGGCCGGCTGCCACAGAGCGTCCGACTCCGCCCCCCGGATGCCCAACGTTGGCTGCTCGACCAGCGGAAGCAACTCCCAGACGTGCAGCGGCGGCCGGCTGTAAATGCGCGCTTCCCACTCGCGCCGGTAGCGCAGCCCGACACGACCATCCTCCATCTCTACCAGGGCGTGCTGCACGTAATCCCACAGCACGTCGTCTGCACAACGGCTGAAGACCGATTTGGCGCGGAAATGCTCGAAGGCCGTCTTGCGGTCTGGCCAGCGGTTGCGCCGGTTGCGGGTGGTTTGTACCAGGGGATAGGAGGACATGGCCTCTGGCTCGGCGGCAAGCGTTTGCAGCACGTCGGGGGGCAGAAAAATCGGCTCGATGAGCACCAGCTTGCTGAACAACGCCGGCCGCTCGACTGCAGCGATCATGGTCACCGCCGCCCCCAGCGAGTGCCCCACGCCGACGACGTCGCGCAACCCCTCCTGCTCGAAGAAGTGGATCAGGTCCGCCGCGATTTCGTGCCACGTCTCCAACCGCTGCGGCTCGTCGTCGCTCCACAGCGGCCGGTGCTCGACGGCCAGAACGTGATATCTCTCCGTGAAAGGCTGCAAAAAGCGGCGAAAGCAGCGGGGGGGATAGCCGTTGGCGTGGGCAAAATGGAGGAGGGGGCCGTTCCCCCCAAAATCGACGAAGGGAATGTTGCGGGTCAAAAGCGAACTCCTTTGTTGCTGGTCGTACGTCCGCCGAAAGTATACCGTTCACCCTGGCCCTCCGCCACGTCAGCAATTCTAAATATTACCGAAATCCAACCTCCCGGAGGCTGGTCAAGCAGGCCAAGACGGCCGCGCAAGAAGTGGGCTGCGTAAGGCGCGCTGCGGAGCCTCCGGGAGGTTTCCGACCGGATAGTTCGATAATTGTTGCTGCCATGTGCTCTTGAACCCCTTCGCTGCATGGTGTAGAATCTAACATATCTTAGACCGGATGGTCTAACCAGGCAGTCTAATCTGTGTGAGGAAGTTGCCACCATGCCCCGACCCCGTTTTGACAAGCTCTCTCCGGCCAAGCAGCGGCGCATTCTGGAGGCGGCCGCCCGAGAATTCGGCGCTCACGGCTACGAGGGCGCGTCCCTGAACAAGATTCTGGAAGAGGCCGAAATTAGCAAAGGAGCCGCCTACTACTACTTCGACGACAAGGCCGACCTCTATACCACGACGGTCAAACATTACGCCGACTACCTGATGGGCGACCTCTCGTTCGGCGTCGAAGAGCTTGAGGGCGACGCCTTCTGGTCGCGCATCGCCGACTTCTACTGGCAGCAGTTCGCCGCCAGTTACGACAAGCCGTGGGCGTTAGCTGCCGTCAAATCGGCCGCCCGCCTCTCGGACGAAGCGCTGGCAGAGAACGAGTCGCTGGCCGCCTACCTGGAGGAGGTGATGGGCAACGCCATGACCCTGCTCCGCCACGGCCAGGAAGCCGGCGCCGTCCGCCGCGACCTGCCCGACGACCTGCTCCTCTCCCTCTTCATCGCCGTCGACGACGCCGGCGACCGCTGGCTGCTGGCCCATTGGGACGACCTGACGCACGAGGAATTGGAAGCCACCGTGCGCAAGATGGCCGACGCCATGCGCCGTTTGCTGGCGCCGGCGCCCGCGGAAGAAGCCCCGGCGGGAACCGCTATAGAGGTTAGCCATGATCGCGGTTGAAAACCTATCTTTCACCTATCCCGGCACGACGACGCCGGCCGTCCGCGACCTGACCTTCACTATTGAGCCCGGCGAAATCTTCGGCTTTCTCGGCCCCAGCGGGGCAGGCAAATCCACTACGCAGAGGATTCTGACCGGCCTGCTGCGGGCATACCAGGGGCGCGTCGCCGTCTTCGGCCGCGATCTGGCGTCGTGGGAGGACGGCTACTACGAGCGGATCGGCGTCTCCTTCGAGACGCCCAACCACTTCCTCAAACTCACCGCCCTGGAAAACCTGACCTACTTCGCCTCCCTCTACCGACGATCGGCAGAACGGCCGTCAAGGCTGATAGAGATGGTCGGTCTCGACGGCCACGGCGACGTTCTCGTTTCCCAATACTCCAAGGGCATGAAAAACCGCCTGACCGTGGCCCGGGCGCTCCTCCACGGGCCAGAGCTCCTATTCCTCGACGAACCGACGGCCGGCCTGGACCCGGTCAACGCCCGCCGCATCCGCGACCTGATCCGCGACCAGCAACGCGCCGGCCGCACCATCTTCCTGACCACGCACGACATGACGGTCGCCCAATCCATCTGCGACCGGGTGGCCTTCATCGTCGACGGCCAGATAAACGTCGTCGACAATCCCAACCGGCTCCGGCGCCAATACGGCCGGCCCACCGTCCGCGTCACCTACGGGAGAGACGGCCATAGCGCCAGCCGCGACTTCCCTCTGCCCGGCATCGGCGAGAACGAGGCGTTCATCGACCTCCTGCGCACGCAACCCGTCGAAACGATCCACACACAGGAAGCAACGCTGGAGGACGTCTTCATTCAGGTCACCGGGAGGACGTTACAATGAAACGCCTCTGGTCGACCTTGCGCACCGACGTCCGCCTCCAGTGGCGCCACGGCTTCTACTACGCCGTCCTCGTCGTCACCATCATCGCTGTCCTGCTCGGCCGCCAGCTCACGGGCGAAAGCTTGGCGACGCTCATGCCGCTGGTCGTCGTCAACAACCTGATCATCAATGGCTTCTACTTTGTGGCCGGTCTGGTCCTGCTGGAGAAGGGCGAGGGGACGCTGGAGGCGCAGGTTGTCACGCCCCTCCGCGCCGGCGAATACCTGATCTCTAAGACGTTGACGCTGGGCCTGCTGTCGCTGCTGGAAACGGCCGTCCTCGTGCTCCTGACCTACGGATGGCCGCCGCGGCCGCTGGCCCTGGTCGCCGGCGTCCTCCTGGGGACCGCCTTCTACACCCTGGCCGGCTTCATCGTCGTCGCCCGTTACGACAGCATCAACGAATACCTGCTCCCGTCCGTACCCTACGCCGCCCTTCTCGCCCTCCCCCTCCTGCCCTATGCCGGCATCGGCAACGACCTGCTGGTGCAGCTGGCCTTCCTGCACCCGCTCCAACCCGTGCTCGTGTTCCTGGAATCGGCGTTGCAGCCGGTGGGGAACATCTGGCGCCCGGCCTTCGCCCTGCTCTACGGGTCGCTGTGGCTCGGCCTCTTCTTCTGGCTCAGCCTGCGGAGCTTTCACCGCTTCGTCGTGCGCAAAGAGGGGGTGCGCCAACGATGAACGTAGTCACCGTTATACGCTCTCTGGGTCCGATAGATGCCCGGAACGTCGGCCGGGACGCCATGTTGCGCTGGATGGTCCTTCTACCCTTCGTCGTCGCGGCCGCCATGCGCTGGTTGCTGCCGACCATCTTCGCCTTCGTCGACGGGCTCATCCCCCTCGACCTGGCGTCCGTGTACGCACCGCTGATGGGCTACCTCTTCTTGCTCCTCGTCCCCTACTTCTGGGGCGTCGTCGTCGGGTTCCTTCTGCTGGACCAGCGGGACGACGGCACCCTGACGGCGTTGCAGGTGACCCCCCTCTCCCTCAACAGCTATCTGCTCTACCGCCTGGCGACGCCCGTACTGCTCAGCGCCGTCACGACCATGTCAGCCTTTCCGCTAACGGGCCTGGCGCAGTTCCGTCTGTGGCCGCTCGCCCTGCTGGCGTTGTCGGCCGCCCTCCACGCCCCCCTCTTCGCCCTGGCCCTCGCCGCCCTGGCCCAGAACAAGGTGCAGGGGCTGGCCCTCATGAAAGCCTCGGGCGTGGTGCTGCTACCCCCGTTGGCCGCCCTTTTCCTGCCGGACGCCCTCCAGTGGCCCCTCGCCTTCCTTCCCACCTATTGGCCCGCCCGCTTCTACTGGGCGCTGGCCGACGGCGATCCGGCGGCCGGCCTCTATTGGCTGGTTAGCCTGATCTTCCAGGCGCTGCTGCTGGTTCTGCTGGCCCGCCGCTTCGACCGGATCATGCACCGCTGATCAAAATCTTCAACAATTCCTGGGTCACCGCCTTAGTGTCCGGGCCGATCTCCCCCGGCGGGCCAACGCAGGCCGGACACCCACCCTGGCAACGGCAGTCGGCGACCAGTTCCAGAGCGGCCGCCAGCAACTCCTCGTGTAGCTCAAAGAGCCGCTGGCTGAAACCGACGCCGGCCGGCACCCGCTCATAGACGACGACCGTCGGCGCCCGCGTGAGCGGGTTACGCGTCTCGGCGCTGACCTCGATATCGCCCGGGTCACACATCAGAAATAAAGGTGCCAGATTGCGCAGCACGTAAGCCAGACCGCCCAGCGCCGAGCGCGTGCGCTGCCCCTCCTCCGCCCGCCGGTGGCAACTGGGGCAGAGCGTCACCAGGTTCTCCAGCCGGTTCGCCTCCAGATAATTGCGGTTGCGGCCGGGGACGTACCCGTATTCGCGGAAAGGGCGAACGTGGTGCACGTGTAACGGGTCCTCCACGGCGCCGCAGGTGCGACAACGATAGCCGTCCCGTTCCAACGCCTTCTCCCGCTGCGCCTGCCAGTTCGGTCCATAATCGTTCGGCCGCAGCAAAATGCCCTCCTCCATCAGGCTCTCCGCCAGCGCTTCGCCAAAGACCATCCAGTAACCGGTGGTATCCAGTTCGATCTCCGGGAGGTCGATCTCTCCATAGCCCAACGTCTCGTGGGAGTACTGCTTGATCTTCCGGTACCCGGTGGCTTTGGTCACGACCAGCGCTTCCCCGTGCGCCCGCAGCAAGTCGCCGTCGATCGCCTCCTCCTCGGCCGCCAGGCGCCGGATGGTGCTGTTAACGCTCGCCCGCGTGTAGTAATCCACGGCCGCCGGCCGCACGTTTGCCAGCCGGTTCTCCCAATCCAGCTCCTCCACCAGGTAAGTGCGCCCCTGGTGCATGTAGACGGCCCCTTCGTAAGCCAGCATCGGCACGCTTTCCAGGTCCACTTCTCCGATCACCTCCGGCCGCTCGCCCCCGACGTCCTGGATGACCACGGTGTTGCCGCCGCTGGTGCGCAACGACACGTCATTCGCCGGCGCCCCTTCCCCCAGCCAGTGATAGCGGCCGCCAGTATGGTGCACGGCGCCTTCGGCCGCCAGCGCGTCCAGGACGTCGTCCACCGGCCCGAAGGAGCCGTACGCTTCTCCCTCCTCGAACGGAAGCTCAAACGCCGCGCAGAGAAGGTGTTTAATCATGATGCGCAGGTTATCCGGGTTGAGAAGGGCGTGCTCTGGCGAACGGCCGAAGAGATAGCGCGGATGGTTACAGATATACTGGTCAATCGGATTGCTGCTGGCAACCATGATCACGGCCGAGAGGTCGCTGCGCCGGCCGGCGCGACCCGCCTGCTGCCAGGTAGAAGCGATCGAGCCCGGATAGCCGGTGAGCACGGCCGCGCTCAACTGGCCGATATCGACTCCCAGCTCCAGGGCGTTGGTTGCCACAACGCCGCGCACCGTTCCCTCGCGCAGGCCGCGCTCGATGGTCCGCCGCTCCAGCGGCAGATAGCCGCCCCGGTAACCGGCGACCGCGTCGGCCTCCATTCCCATCGCCTCCACCTCATCCCGCAAATAGGTGAGCAGAAGCTCCACCGTCTGCCGGGCGCGGGCAAAGACGACGGTCTGAATGTCGTGCCCGAGAAAAGTCGCCGCCGCATCCTTGGCCATGAGGATGCTGCTCCGGCGCAGCCCCAACGTTTCGTCGATGACGGGCGGATTATAGAGAATGAACTGCTTCTCCCCGGCCGGCGCGCCGTTCTGACTTTCGTCAACCAACGCAAAAGGCGACTCAACCAGACGTTCCGCGTGCTCGCGAGGATTAGCGATGGTCGCCGAGCAACAGATGAACTGAGGGTCGCTTCCGTAAAAGGCGCATAGGCGATCCAGACGGCGCAGGACGTTGGCCACGTGGCTGCCGAAGACCCCCCGGTAAGCGTGAATCTCGTCGATGACCACGTAGCGTAACCGGCCGAAAAAGTGGCGCCACCGGGTATGGTAGGGCAAGATTCCGGCGTGCAACATGTCCGGATTGGTCATGATGATCCCCGCCTCCTCCCGAACCCGACGACGCCGGCTGCGGGGCGTATCCCCATCATAGCTGTGGACAACTGTGGATAACTCGCCCGCCTCGATAAGGGCCGCTGTTTCGGACAACTGATCGTGGGCCAACGCCTTCGTCGGAAAGAGATAAAGCGCGCGGGCCTGAGGGTCGGCCGCCAGCGCCTGTAGGACGGGAATCGTATAACAAAGGGATTTGCCGGAGGCCGTCGCCGTAGAAATGACGACGTTTTCTCCGCGGGAGGCAGCGTCGATGGCCGCTGCCTGATGGGTGTATAGGTGTCCCACTCCCCGGCGCCTCAGGGCATCCAGCAAACCGTCCTCTATCGCCACTCCCGTCTCCCCTGTCTGGGCCGGGCGAGCGGGCAGTCGCTCCCAGGCAACAACCTGGGAAACGAAATCCCGATTACGGCGCAAGGAGGCCAATACGGCCGGTAATTCCATCTCTAAATAATTGCTCCAATCAGAAAAGACATCCAAAGGACGTCACAACCCATAGTAATTGTATAGACCATCACAAAGCGGGCCAGATGAAAGACAAAGCGAAGAAACCCACTTCAGTCCGGCCGGACCATAAGCCTATAACCTGTTTGTTGGTTAAAGATCACTTATCCACTTGTTTTTCCCAGAAATATGGTTAGATAATGTTTTTTAGTTGTCTTAGTAGGGCTGTTGATATGTTAATAACTCTGTGGAATATCCACATCTTCTGTTATCATAGGTCACAGTACCATATGTTCCGTTGATTGGCTCCTGTTCCAGGAGGGTTGTTGTGGATAATTCAACACAACCGGTGGACCCTCTTATGACAACTGATAAATGTCATCCTGATAGTCGAATGTGGCGATCCCTCATATATGGTCCACGCGTAATGAAATCCCCTCTATATGCCCTTTTTTCTCCAAGAGACGGCCAATTTCCTCCACCCGACTTTTCCACTAAAACGGCCGGTTTTCCACATATTTGTGAGGGTTATCCACAGCTATCTTGACAACGACCTACCTTATTGTCTAGAATGCGATCAAACTGAGGGACCTGTTTTTCGCTCCAGCAATGAAGAGAATCATGGCACGGGAGGCAACATATGAGCATAATCAAGGTATCATCCCGTTCGCGCACCGCATCTGTAGCTGGCGCCATCGCCGGAGTCATGCGTGAGGCCGGCCGTGCGGAAGTGCAGGCAATTGGAGCCGGAGCAGTGAATCAGGCTGTCAAGGCCATCATCATTGCCAGCGGTTATCTTGCCGAAGAAGAGACATACATAGCCTGTGTTCCCTCCTTCGTCGAGGTCATGATCGATGACGCGGAGCGCACGGCCGTGCGCTTCCTCGTCGAACCGCGGGCAAAACTTGCCGAGCTGGAAGACCTGGAGGATGTCGAGCCCGAGGCATAGACGGCCCCCCATCCTGTTTGCTTAAACTGAAAACGTTACAGTCGGGAGATCCTTTACCAGTTCCTCCTGCTCTTTTGCTGGGCGAATCTCTCCAGCAGAGACGTTTCAGGCTGCTTAGTCCCCGCGCCGACCGGTGCCCGTTCCCTGACGAACCTCCAGGAGATGCCGTGACAATCCGGCTTGAGCCGGGTAAACTTCCCTGAAACCGGAAGTGAACGGCTACTATGTGGATACGTTTCTTCATCTATGGATTGGGCGGTTGGTGCGGAGAGGTCGTCTACACGGCGCTGACCGGAAGCTTGGCTCAGGGAGATTGGCGGCTGGTGGGGAGGACCTACCTCTGGATGTTTCCCATCTATGGTCTGATTGCCCCTCTCTATGAACCGGTGCACAATCACATTCGCGAGACGCCGCTCCTTGCCCGGGCCGTCATCTGGGCCGTTGGCTTCACCCTGGTCGAACTGGTCGCCGGATGGCTGATTGCCCGGCTGATCGGCCGTTGTCCCTGGGACTATTCGGATCGCCGGTGGGCCATTAACGCCTACATTCGCTGGGATTACTTTCCGGTGTGGGCCCTGGTCGGCCTGGCGCTGGAGCCCGTTCACGACTTCCTGGTGCGCCTGACGCCGGCGATTGATGCTGCCCTTCAGGTCGGCCTCCCTTGAGGAGTGGCCCTGTCCGCGAAAGACGATTCCTGATCAAATATTTGGTGGTGGAAGAAAACGATGCTTCGACCTGAAGATTTTTTTGACCTGAGCGACCCCCTCGTCGACGCTCTCTTTGAGGGGTGCACCTATGTATGGGAGGCGGTGGGCAAGATTCGCTGGCACACGCGGCGCCTGACCCGCGATCGACGAAAGGTCCTTGGCGATATCGAACCCGGCGCTTTCGTCAGCGAGCGCGCCGTGTACATCGCCGAAGGGGCCCGGATTGAGCCCGGGGCTTACGTGTTGGGGCCGGCTTACATCGGCGCCGGCGCCGTCGTGCGCCACGGCGCTTTCGTTCGCGAAAACGTCATCATGTTCCCCGGTAGCGTCCTGGGCCATGCCAGCGAAGCGAAGAACAGCCTCTTCTTGCCCCGTGCCCATGCCCCGCACTTCAACTACGTGGGCGATAGCATTCTCGGGCACCGCGTCAACCTGGGGGCTGGCACCAAGTTAAGCAATCTGACGATGGTCAGCACGAAAGATCCACAGACCGGTGAGCGGCCTACGCTCACCTTGACCGTGGACGGTGAGCTGTACGATACGGGGCTGGCCAAGCTGGGAGCCATTCTCGGAGACGATGTCCAGACCGGGTGCAACGCTGTGTTGAATCCGGGCGTTTTGTTGGGGCCGCGGACGCTGGTCTACGCCAACGTCAGCGTGCGCAAGGGATATTATCCGCCCCGCGTCATCGTCAAATTACGACAGACAGTGGAACAGGCAGCGCTGGAGTGATCGCCCCGGCCGGGCGCGATCGCCTTCAGCCTTATGAAGGAGAGAACGGTGAAAAACGGTAGCAATGGATACGAACAGGGTCCCTGGACGCTTGACGACCTCTTTTCGAGCATAGACGCTCCGGAGGTCCAGGGCGCGTTGGAGAAATTGGAAGAACGGGTAACTGCTTTCGAGGCGGCCCGGCCGCGGCTTTCGGCCGGCGTCGACGGGGAGGAGTTCCACTCCCTCCTGGAGGATTATGAGCAACTGTACCGGCAGGCCTCCCGGTTGAGCGGCTTTGCCTCCCTCACCTTCGCCGCCGACACGCAGGATCAACGGGCCCAGAGCTTCATGGCCCGGGTGCAGCAACTGGTTGCCGAGGTGGACAACCGGACCATGTTCTTTAAGCTGTGGTGGAAGGAGCTGGAGGAGGAACCGGCCGCGCGCCTCATGGATGCGGCCGGCCCCTATCGCTACTGGCTGGAGCGGCTCCGGCTACAACGCCCCTACACTCTGTCCGAGCCGGAAGAGCGGGTGATCAACCTCAAGGACGTGAACGGAGCCCACGCTCTCAACACTCTCTACGATTCGATTACCAACCGCTACGAATTTCATTTGACGGTAGACGGCGAGGAGAAAGAACTGACCGTTGGCGAGTTAACCGTCTTTTATCGCAACCCCGACCCCGACCTGCGGGCGGCCGCCTATCAGGAACTGCTTCGCGTTTTCGGCCACGATGAACCCATTCTCGGCCAGATTTATCAATCCTTGGTGCGCGACTGGCGGAGCGAGCACGTGGGATTACGCGGGTATGAGGCGCCCATCGCCGTGCGCAACTTGGCCAATCACGTGCCGGATGAGGTCGTGGACACGTTGTTGGCGGTTTGTCGGGAGAACGCCGACCTCTTTCAGAACTATTTTCGCCTGAAGGCGCGCCGCCTGGGTATGGAGCGGCTGCGTCGTTACGATGTCTACGCGCCGCTTGCCCCTACAGAGAAAGAATATCCCTTTGGCGAGGCCGTCGATCTGGTGCTCGAAAGTTACCGGCAGTTTGAACCGAAGATAGCGCGGCTGGCCCGCCGCGTCTTTGACGAGGAACACCTGGACAGCGAAGTGCGCAAAGGGAAGCGGAGCGGCGCCTTCTGCGCCACCATCACCCCCGACCTGACGCCGTGGGTGCTGCAATCATACCAGGGCCGGCCGGGCGACGTGATGACGCTGGCCCACGAACTGGGGCACGCCGTCCACTCGCTGCTCGCCGACCACCACACGGCCCTCACCCAGCACGCATCCCTTCCCATGGCTGAGACCGCTTCAACCTTTGGCGAAATGCTCGTCGTCGACCGCCTTCTCGCCGAGGAGACGGATCCCGAACTCCGCCAGACGTTGCTCTTCCGCCAGATGGACGACGCCTACGCCACCATTATGCGCCAGGCTTACTTCGCCGTCTTTGAGCGCCGGGCGCACGAGGCCATACACGACGGCGCGGCCGTGGACGAACTCGCCGACCTCTATCTCGAAACGTTGCAGGAGCAATTCGGCGACGCCCTCGCCCTCGACGACGATT